>NZ_JBSGFR010000075.1:0-28539 GCF_053603475.1 Actinoplanes sp. NPDC004185
TGCGGCGACCCGGCCGGCTGCCGCCGCTCCGGCGGCGGCCGAGCCCGACAATCGGGCCGGCGACCGGGCCGACGAGAAGCCGGCGGCCGACAAGCCCACCCGCGGCGGCAAGCCGAACACCTTCTCGGCCGCCCAGCGGGACGTGACCACCAGCCAGGCGCTCTCCACCGACCCCGGCGGCAGTGTCCAGCAGCAGGCATTGACGCTGGTCAACGAGAACCGGCGGCGTGGTGGCTGCGACAATCTCACGGTCGACCGGCGGCTGATCGTGGCGGCGAACCGGCATGCCGCCGAGATGGCGCGGCGTGGCTACTTCGCGCATGAGGACTCGCGCGGGCGGCGGGCCGGCGACCGGGTCGAGGACGCCGGCTACCAGTGGTCGCGCTACGGCGAGAACATCGCCCGCGGCCAGGACAGTGTCGCCGAGGTCGTCGACGGCTGGATGAAGAGCCCCGAGCACCGGGAGAACATCATGGACTGCGGTCTGCGCGAGGTGGGCGTGGGGCTGGCCTTCAGCGCCGACCGTACGCCGTACTGGGTCCAGGACTTCGCGACCCCGCAGTGACCGTGAGGCAGCGCTGAGCGACGACCGCTGTGTTCGACGTCCCGGATTGATGCCACAGTCGGACGGCGGACCTTCCCAGGTGCACGGATGTGCTTCGATGTGCGGACACATCTCCTGGGGAGGACGATTTTGGGAGTGCAGCGGGTTTCCGCACGCCTCGCGACCGCCGTGCTGGCGGTGGCGGTCGGCGGTGGGCTCGGCGCTGTGGTGCTGTCCCCGGGCGCGGCCGGCGCCGCGACCCGGACGGTCAGCGCCACACCGATTTCCGCCGTCGTCGTCACGAAGGCCGCCGCGGCTTCGTGCTCGACGGGCAAGTACCAGAAGCAGGTCGAGGGTTACCTCAAGAAGATCGGCGGCTACGGCACGGTCTCGGTCGACGGCAAGCAGTCGGCCAAGGACTGCACCGCGATCAAGAAGTTCCAGGTCCGCTTCGGCATCAAGCCCGCCGCGGGCCTGGCCGGGCCGACGACGTACGGAGTGGCCAAGCGCCTCGCCGACACGAAGACGTCGAAGTGCAAGGCCAAGAAGTCGGGCTACACGTTCTGCGTGGACCTGACCCACCAGACGACCTGGGTGATGAAGAACGGCAAGGTCCACGCCAAGCCGACGGTCACCCGGACCGGCATGAAGGGGTACCGCACGCCGGCGGGCTCCTACAAGATCAACAAGCGCACCAAGAAGGAATGGTCCGACCCGTACGAGGTGTGGCTGCCGTACTGGCAGCGCTTCAACGGCGGCCGGGGCTTCCACCAGACGACCACGTACATCCACGATGCGTGGCGGGGCTCGCACGGCTGCGTCAACCTGCTGCCGGCGGACGCCAAGAAGTACTACAAGATCGGCAAGATCGGCATGACGGTCAAGCTCATCGGCCGTCGGTCGGGCACCTGATCAGGTAGGCAAGCACAGAGACGGCCCGCCGGCATGAGCCGGTGGGCCGTCTTTCGTCTTCCGGTACGGGGTCAGGCCGCGAGCTCCCGGTGGCTCGTCCGGGCGTGCGTGGTGAGCACGTCGTGACCGGGGAAAGCCTTCTCGTCGCCGGTCGCGGTGAACACCCGCAGGCCCTGCCGGTTCAGCGTGTACGTGACGTCGGTGAAGTGGCTCACCGTGTCGTCGTGGTGCACGATCGTCAGTTCGTCGGCGCGCAGCATGGTCCCGTCCTTCGCGTACGCAGATGGGGCACGTGACCTGGATTACGGCTGCCGTGAGGCCCCCGGTTCAATCCGTCGGCCGATTGTGCCTTCCGGCAGGCCCCTTGACCAGGCCTGCCCATGAGCCTCCCGCTTCGCGTTGACCTGCGCAGTCGCCCACAGGTCGGCCATCGGGCGGATAACCGACACTGACCCGGTATCAAATCGTTCCGACCGATATAGATCAGCTGTCCGATCGGGCCGGGTTTTTCGTCGGTGCCCCGGCATAGAGTGGCGCTCGTGTCCCGCCCCCACCGCCGCGCCCGCACCCTGCTGGTCGCGTTCGTCCTGCTGCCACCCCTGACCGCGGCCTCCTGCGGCGACGAGCCGTCCGGCCTCACGGTCGGCGCCGCCGCGATGGGCGCCGTCGCCGAGATCGTCGAGGCCTCCGGCTCGGTGACCGCCCGCGCCGCCGCCACTGTCACCTCACCCGCCGAGGGCACCCTCGCCGAGCTGCGCTTCGACGCCGGCGATCAGGTCCGCAAGGGCCAGGTGGTCGCCGTGGTCGACTCACCCGCCGCCGAGCGCCGCCTGGAGCAGGCCGCCCGGGCCCTCGACGCGGCCTCCTCGGGCGGCGTGCCGTCCGGCGGTGGCACCGCGGCGTTCACCGCCGCCCAGCACCGCACCGACGAGCGCGCCGGCAAGGCGTTCACCGACGCCCGCGCCGCCGCCGGCAAGGTCACCGACGCCGAGCTGAAGACCGCGCTGCTGGCCCAGGTGAAGGCCGCCCAGCAGCAATACGAGGCTGCCTCGGACGCGGCCGGTGCCGCCCTGCGCTCGGTGCAACGCGGCGTTGCCGGCCTCAGCCAGGCGGTCAACGCCCTGGGCACGGCGCAGCGGCTCCAGGCCCAGCAGGCGTACGACCTGGCCGAGGCCGCCGTCGACGCTCTCACCCTGCGCGCCCCCGTCTCCGGCGTCGTCCAGCTCGGCGGCACCGCCTCGGGCGGCACGTCCTCGCTGACCGATCTGCTGGCCGACCCGGCGTCGGCGGCCGCCGCCGGTGCGCCGGCGCAGGCTCCCGTGGCCGGGGTCGATCCGGCGGTGCCGCAGGGCGCCACGGTCGGCGCCGGCACCCCGATCCTCACCATCGTCGACACCGGCAAGCTCGGCCTGGCCGCCGAGGTCGACGAGACCGACGTGCTGCTCGTGCAGGCCGGCGGTAAGGCGACCGCCGAGCTCGACGCCGCCACCGGCGCGACCTACGAGGCGAGTGTGCGTGCCGTCGACCAGCTGCCGACCACGTCCGCGCGCGGCGGCGTCTCCTACCGCGTGCGGCTCACCCTGGGCAAGGGCCGCTATGCGGACGGCCGGTCCGCGCCCACGCCCCGGCCGGGCATGAGCGCCATCGTCCGGCTCCAGGTGCGCCAGGCCGACGACGCGGTGACCGTGCCGGCGTCCGCCGTGGTGTCCGCCGACGGCCGCGACACCGTCTGGATCGTCCGTGGTGGCAAGGCCGAGCGGGTCCCGGTCACGCTCGGGGTCCAGGGTGAGGACGTCGTGCAGGTGGTCTCCGGCATCGGCGCCGGCCAGCAGATCATCGTGGGCGGTGCCGACCAGGTCAGTCCCGGGCAGACCGTGCCGTGAGCGACATCCCGGCCATCGTGGCCACGGACGTCTCGCGCACGTACGAGCTGGACGGCGTCTCCGTCGCCGCCCTGCGCGGCGTCTCCCTGACCGTGACCGACGGCGACTACCTGGCCATCGTCGGCACGTCCGGTTCCGGCAAGTCCACCCTCATGCACCTGCTCGGCGGGCTGGACCGGCCCACCGGCGGCACCCTGCTCATCGGCGGCCGTGACGTCGCCACGCTGTCGCCGCCCGAGATGGCCCGGCTGCGCAACGAGACCATCGGCTTCGTCTTCCAGTCGTTCCACCTGCTCACCCGGACCACGGCCCGGGACAACGTGGCCCTGCCGCTGGTCTACCGCGGCATCGGCCGCCGGGAACGCCGGGCCCGGGCCGGCGAGATGCTGGAACGCGTCGGCCTGGCCCACCGGATGGACCACCGGCCCAACCAGATGTCCGGCGGCGAGCAGCAGCGGGTGGCCATCGCCCGCGCGCTGGTCACCGGCCCGTCGGTGCTGCTGGCCGACGAGCCCACCGGCAATCTCGACACGACCACCGGCCAGTCGGTGCTGGCCCTGCTGGAGTCGCTGAACGCCGACGGTGTGGCCGTCGTCCTGGTCACCCACGACCGGGAGGTCGCCGAGCGCGCCCACCGGCAGATCGTGATGCGCGACGGGCTGATCGTCGAGCCCGCCCCGGCCGCGCCCGACCCCGGGGACGGCCCCGCGTGAGGCTGGCCGAGGCCTGGCGGGTCGCCCTCGACGCGCTGCGCGCCAACCGGCTGCGCAGCGTGCTCACCATGCTCGGCGTGGTCATCGGGGTCGCCGCGGTGGTCGCGCTGGTGGCCATCGGCACGGGCACCAAGCAGCAGATCGAGCAGCAGGTCGAGGGTCTCGGCTCCAACCTGCTGATCGTCGTGCCGGGCCGGCTCGAGGCCGGCTCCGCGCCGTCGGTGTCGACGCTGTCGCTCGACGACGTCGACGCCGTCTCCCGGGTCGTCGGCGACCGCAACCGGGTCGCGGTGACGGTGGCCTCCGGCGAGACCGTACGCGCGGGCAGCCGCAGCTCGTTCGCCAGCATGCAGGGTGTCCTCGAGACCACCCCGAGCGTCTTCGTCCGGCGCCTGGACCGGGGCACCTACCTGACCCGCTCGGACGTCAGCACCGCCCGCCGCGTCGCCGTCCTGGGCGCCGGTGTGGCCACCCAGCTCTTCGGCGACCGGGATCCGATCGGCCGGCAGATCACCATCGGCGGGGTCCGGTTCCGGGTCATCGGCACCTTCGAGGCGCTCGGCCAGAGCCTCGGCGTGGACCGCGACAGCGAGGTGCACATCCCCGTCACGGCCGCCCAGCGGCTGCTCGGCACCGACCGCATCGACGCCCTGGCGATCCGCGCGCCCGACCGGGAACGCATCGACACCCTCGGCACGAACATCGTCGCGGCCCTCAGCAAGCGCCATCCCGAGAGCGACTTCAGCGCGGTCACCCAGGAGCAGATCCTCGGCGTGCTGGGCGACATCCTGGGCGTGCTGACCGGCGTCCTGGCCGCCATCGCCGGGATCAGCCTGCTGGTCGGCGGCGTCGGCGTCTCCAACATCATGCTGGTGTCGGTGCGCGAACGCACCCGGGAGATCGGCCTGCGCAAGGCGGTCGGCGCCCGGCCCCGCGACATCGGTGTGCAGTTCCTGCTCGAAGCCGTCCTGCTCACCACGATCGGCGGCGTCATCGGGATGGCGCTGGGCATCTCCGCCGCGCTGCTGGTCGACCGGCTGTCCCCGGTGCCGGCCGCCGTCACCTGGTGGTCGCTGGCCCTGGCGTTCGGGGTGTCGGCGCTGGTCGGCATCGTCTTCGGCGTCGTGCCCGCGCAACGCGCCGGCCGCCTCGATCCCGTCGTCGCGCTGCGGACCGAATGACCACGACCGTCCGCGAGCGCCGCACCGTGCCGGCTCCACTGCTCGTGCTCACCGCCATCGCGTCCGTCCAGGTCGGCAGCGCCGTCGCCCGCACGCTGTTCGACGACCTCGGCGCGGCCGGCGTCACGCTGCTGCGCCTGCTGATCGCGGCCGTCATCCTCGGCGTCGCGTTCCGGCCGCGGATCGGTGGCTGGTCGGCCGCCGCGTGGCGAGCCGCCGTGCTGCTCGGCGTGGCCATGGCGGGCATGAATCTGCTCTTCTACCTGGCCCTGCGCACGGTCCCGCTCGGCGTCGGCGTGACGGTCGAGTTCCTCGGGCCGCTGCTGCTCACGCTGGTGCAGACCCGCCGGCTGGTCGACCTGCTGTGGGCCTTGCTGGCCGCCGGGGGAGTCGCCCTGCTCGGCCTCGGCTCCGGTTTCACGGCGCCGCTGGGTGGACTGCTGCTGGCGTTCGCGGCCGGGCTCTGCTGGGCCGGTTACATCCTCGCCAGCGCGCACCTGGGCACGCTGGTCCCGGGCACGGGCGGGCTGGCGGTGGCGCTCGCGGTGGCGGCGGTGCTCGTGCTGCCGTTCGGCGCGAGCGGTGCTTCCGCCGTACTGGATCATCCGTCTCTGCTCGTCGGCGCGGCCGCGGTCGCGCTGCTGTCGTCGGTCCTGTCCTACGGCCTGGAGATCAACGCGTTGCGGCGCATGCCCACCCGGGTCTTCGGCATCCTGATGAGCCTGGAGCCGGCCGCCGCGGCCGTCGCCGGGCTCGTGGTGCTGCACCAGCGGCTCGGCCTGCGCGAGGTCGTGGCGCTGCTGCTGGTGAGCCTGGCCAGCCTGGGCGTCACTCTGGCCCAGCGCGAACCGGCACCCTCACCTACCTCACCGGCCTGACCGGCGCGGCCAAAAGCTCATGTCCGGGCCCGGGAGGCCGAACAAAGAACGTGTCGCTCAGGGTCCACGCCCCCGCATACGAGCTGCGCGATCTGCACGGAGCCTCTCGTGCGGTCGCGTACCTCACGCTGGCCGCGGCACCGTACCTGTTCGTGACGGCGTACATCGACCCGGCCGTCAACGTGATCACGGTGGTGATCGCCGGGATCATCGCCGTGCTGATGGCGTTCACGGGTGTGCTTTGCTGGCGCCGGCCCACCGCCGTACCCCGGTCGGGCTGGTTCATCGCCCCGATCCTGGCCACCGCGGTGGTGGCCGGCCTGAACTTCGCCACCCACGACGCGTCCACCGGCTCGCAGCTCTTCTACCTCTGGCCCATCCTGTACGCGGCCAACTTCCTCAGCCGCCGCGTCCTCGTGCTCAACCTGCTCCTGGTGTACGCGGGCGACGCGGCCACCGTGTTCGCGGTCCTCGGCCCCCGGCGCGGCGCCTCCGACTGGGTCGCCATGGTGCTGGCCATGACGATGTCCGCCATGGTGGTGCAGAGCCTGCGGGTCCGCGCCGACCGGCTGCGCGACGTCCTGGAACGGCAGGCCAACGCGGACCACCTCACCGGCCTGGCCAACCGCCGTTACTTCGACGATGCGCTCGTCGCCGAGGGCGCCTGGGCCCGGCGCACCGACGGGGCCCTGGCCATGCTGACGATCGACCTCGACCACTTCAAGGCGATCAACGACACCTTCGGCCACGCCGAGGGCGACCGGGTGCTGCAGGCGGTCGCGGAAGCGATGCGCAAGGTCGCCGGCGAAACCGGGGTCGCGGCCCGGCTGGGTGGCGACGAGTTCGTCATGCTGCTGCGGGTAGGCCGCCGCGCCGCCGTGAGCGTCGCCGACGCCCTGCGTTCCGCGATCGCCGACCGCACCGATCTGCTGGGCGGCGCGCCCGGCGTGAGTATCGGCATCGCGGTGCTGCCCGGCGACGTCAGCACGGTGGAAGACCTGGTCGCGGCGTCGGACGCGGCGCTTTACGAGGCCAAGACGTCGGGCCGCGGCCGGGTGTCCGTCGCCGGCGAGCGGCACAACGTCGACCAGGTGCCTAGCTTTGTTCCGGATCCGCGGTCCTGACCAGCCCGAGGATCTCCCGGCGCATCCGCGGGTAGGGACCCCAGCCGTCCCGGAGCACGTGGATGTAGATCGCCTCGAGCGCGACATCGATCCGCTGCGCCAGCTCCTGGTCATCGGGCACCCCGAGCCGCACAGCCCGGGCGAAGTGATCGAGCGCCTCCATGTGCCGCCCCTGATCGAAGGCACTGCGCCCGGCGTTCTCGTGCACCACGCTGCGCAGCAGCTCCGGCGCCTCCGAACTGGCGGCCTGCTCGAACAGCCGGTCGGCCTCGGCGTAGTCGCCCCGCAACCGCAGCACGTGCGCCAGCTCGGCCTGCGCGATGACGATGGCCTGCACATCCCCGGCGGACTCGGCGTGAGCGAGCGCCAGCCGGCTCGCCGCCGCGGCCATCCCGAGCTCGTCCAGCAGCCGGTACACCTCGGCCCGCACACTCAGCAGCCCGGCCCGGGCTACGTTGTCCTTCTCGTCGGCCAGCGGCCCGTCGAGCCGCTCACCGAGCTCCCGCAGCGCGTCCCGGTCGTCCACGACCTCGCGCAGCGTGGCACCGTCGAGCCGCCACCGGATCGCGGTCAGATCCTCCGGACCCAGGGGCTTGGGCCGGCCGGGGGCGGCGGGCCTGATCTCGGTGGGCTCCGGCCCGGGTACGAGCAGAGCCTCAGCACCACCGTCGGCCTCTTCACCGAGGCGCGAGGGCTCACCAGCTGCCGCCTCGGCGCTGATCGGCCGAACGTCGCTCGGCTCGGCGCTGACCGGCTGAACGTCGCTCGGCTCGGTGCTGGTCGGCTGAACGTCGCTCGGCTCGGGCTGATCCTGGGCGGCGACCTCCTCCGGCGACATCGTGGTCGCGGCGTCGGCGCTCCCGTTCATCAGTCCGGTGATGTCCAGGTTGAGCACGACCCCGTCGGCCTTCGCCTGGTCCGCGGTGTCCAGGGCCGGCGTCCCGGCCTTCGGCTTGGCCCCGAACCACGTGGGCCCGAGATCCGAGTCGGCGTACTTGCGCGGCTCCGACGGCCCCGACGTGATCAGCCGCCCGATCGGCGCGGCGTTCGCGGCCGGGTTCGGACCGGGCCGGGTGGCCGGCGGCACCGGGGAGATCGGCGTGGCGCTGCCGGCGCCGCGGTTCGGGCTGTGCTGCGCCTCGGTGTCCGCGGGTGCGGCAGTGGCCTGCTGGGCCTCGGCGGGCCTGTTGGCCGGCGCTCCACCGGTGCGGAAGGCGGCCTCGGCGAGTTGCTTCGCCTGGTCCTGACGGGCGAGCTCCGCGGCCCGGCGGGCCTGTTCGGCCTGGCGGGCTGCTTCGGCCTGGCGGGCTGCTTCGGCGTGCTGTTCGGCTTCGAGCTGGCGGGCCGCGATCGCCGCCTGCCGGGTCGCCTCGGCCTGGCGGTCGGCTTCCTCGGCCTTGCGGGCGGCCTCGGCGCGGCGCGCGGCGTCGGCCTGGCGGGCTGCTTCGGCTTGGCGGGCGGTCGCTTCGGCTTGGCGGGCTGCGATCTCGGCTCGGCGGGCTGCTTCGGCTCGCCGCGCGACCGCTTCAGCTTCACGGGCTGCGATCTCTGCCTGACGCGCGGCTTCGGCCTGACGCGCGGCTTCAGCCTGACGCGCGGCTTCGGCCTGGCGGGCGGCCTCGGCCTGCCTGGCTGCCAGCTCGGCCTGATGTGCGGCTTCAGCCAGGCGCGCGGCCTCGGCCTGCCTGGCAGCCAGCTCGGCCTGATGTGCGGCCTCGGCCTGACGGGCTGCTTCGGCCTGCCGGGCGGCCTCCGCGTGGCGAGCGGCCTCAGCTTGCCGCGCAGCGATCTCCGCCTGCCTGGCCGCCTCCGCCTGCCGCGCGCCCTCGGCCTGCCGTGCCGCCTCCGCTTGGCGTGCGGCTTCGGCCTGCCGCGCGGCTGCCGCCTGGCGAGCCTGTTCCGCCTGGCGTGTGGCCTCAGCTTGGTGGGCGCCATCGACTCGGCGTGTGGCGTCGGCTTGGCGGGCCGCTTCCGCTTGGCGTGCGGCTTCGGCCTGGCGTGCGGCGTCAGCCTGGCGTGCGGCTTCGGCCTGGCGGACGGCCTCCGCTTGCTGCGCCGCGGCCCGGCGAGCCGCCTCTTCCGACCGGTGCTGCACCGCCGGATCGCCGTGACGCGGCTGCGCGGGCACGCCCATCGGCCGCACCGGAAGCACGGGCTCCGCCGGACCCGGAACACCACCGTGCCGCGGCTGACCAGGCCGGGCCTGAACGCCGGGGTCTGCGAGATAGCTCTGGGCGACCTGCTCCGAACCGTCCGCCTCGCCCGGCCGCTGAGCGGGCACCTGGATCGCCCGGTCCACGGGAGGCTGCTGAGGGCTTCGGTGCTGCCCCGGTACGTCGGCGTAGGCCATCGGCTCGCCGCCGGCGGGCGCGGGGGAACCCGGTCGAACCATGCCGACCGTCGGCATCTCCGGCTGTGAACCGATGAGCGGCAGTTCACCGGGGACCCGGCCGTCGGTGCCGTGGCGGGCGGGAAGAACCTCACCCTCGAGCGCGGCCGGCACGCCCGTGACGGGCCGCACCTGGGCGGGAGCGTCGTACGCGGTGACCCCGGGCTGCGGCGAACCGACGGTCGGAGCAGTACGCGACGGCGGCCGCTGCGACGGCGGCACAGCGGTCGGCGTACCCGTGGAGAGGATCATCGCGGTGCGCGGCCCGCCGACGATCGGCCGCTCGGCGGTCGACCCGTCGTCGAACGACGCCCGGCCGCGCGAACCGTTGGCGGCGGGCGGGGCAGCCGGCCCGCCACGACGGCCGCGAGGTGCGGCGATGCGGGGGTCGGTGTCCTGCGGCGACGAGAAGCGCGAATCATGCACCGGCGCACCACGCGGATCCGTGCCGGCCGGCCCCGCCGGAAACGCCTGGGGCGGCGCGAGCCGCGCGTCGGCACCCTGCTGGTGCTGAGCGACCCGGGCGTCCGGTCCGGGCGGCTGCCGGATGAGCCGCGGGTCCTGCCCCGGCACAGCGTCCCAGGGGTCTTGCGCCGGCGAGAACCGGGGATCGTGCACCGGCACCCCGCGCGGATCGGCCCCGGCCGGGAAGCCGTGCGCGGACGCGACGCGAGGATCGCGCGCCTGGTCACCGTCGGCCCACGGGGTGAAAGCCGCCGGAGCCTGCGACGCCGCCGGGCTCTGCGGCGACTCACCGACCGCGGGCCGCCGGATCGGCGTGGGCGCGGACGGCGGAACCGGCGGAGGCGCGGCGGCCGGCATGACGGGCGGCCGATTCCGCGGCCCAGCCGGGCTGACGGGCGGCGCCTCCGCGGCGCGGCGATCCGGCGCGGGCATCGCACCCGGCCAGAAACCGTCGGCGTCAGGAAGCGGCCCGGCCGGACTGACCGGAGCCCGCCCGGCAACTTCCGGCGCGGAACCAAAAGCGGCGGGACTGACGGGAGCCCGTCCAGCGCCCCCTGGCGCGGAATCGAAAGCGGCGGGACTGACGGGAGCCCGTCCACCTACTCCCGGAGCGGAATCGAAGGCGGCGGGACTGACCGGTGCCCGCCCGGGGCCCCCTGGCGCGGAGTCGAACGCGGCGGGGCTGACCGGGGCCCGCCCGGCAACTCCTGGCGCGGAGTCGAAGGCGGCCGGACTGACCGGGGCCCGCCCGGCAACCCCCGGCGGGGAATCGAACGCAGCCGGACTGACCGGAGCCTCATCCGTCACCCCGGACGGCGAGACGAACCCGACCCGCGGCTTCCGCGTACCCCCGGCCGGCGCCTGGTCGTAACCCGCCGCCCGGCCCTGGTCGAACGCAGCCGGAGCCGCATCCTGCCGCCGAGTCCCCGGCCCGGCAGCCGGCGCCTTCGGCACGTTCGGCAGCGCCGGAGTCACCACCCGGGGTGTCGCCGTCTGCGGCGCCGCCTTCACCACCCGCGGCGTGGCCGGCGGGTCAGCCTTCTTGATCACTCGCGGCGGCGCGGGCGGCTTGGCCTTGCTGAGCACGCGCGGCGGCACCGGCGGCGGTGCCTTGCTCAGCACCCGCGGGCCCTCGCCGTCGTCCGGCGTCTCCGGTTCCTCCGCCTTGGCCGCGGCAGCCGGCCGCGGCGCCTCGGCGGCGGGCCGGTCGGACCACGGCTCGGCCGGGGCGATCCGCGACTCCTCATCCGGTACGGACGCAGCCGGCAGATCCCACGTGGTCCGCGACGGCCGGCGGTCCCGCCCCGGGGCCGGACGACGCTCGTACGGGAGCAGGTCCTCCTCGCGCAGGTCGTCGACGAGCGGGTCGAAGCCCTGATCGCGCCGCGGCCGGTAGAGGTCGGCCACGACCTCTTCCTCGGGCTCGTCCGGCACCGGCGGCGACACCCGGGCCCGGCCGGTGACCGGCTGCGGCACGTCGTCCCGGCGGCCCCGGCGCACCGGCTCGTCGATCGGCTCGTCGTCCCAGCTCTCGACGACCCGGGAGCGGCGGGACGCGGTGTAGCGCCGCTGCTCCTCCCAGTCCCGTTCGTCGAAGTCGCGGTCGTCGTACTCGAGTTCGTCGAAGTCGAGGCTGCGGCGCTGCCAGCCTTCGACGCCCGGGGGTGAGACGGGGGCGGCGTCGAGGTCGGCCGGGGCGAACGCGGGGTCGTCGAGCCAGCCAGGGCGTTCACTGTCGAACGCTTGCTTGATGCGCTTGTCGCGGTTCGGTGACCGTTGGTAGCCGTCCTGGCGGCGCTGGCGGCGGCGTTCGGCCAGCTCGTCGATGCCCGGATCGAGGGGGATGACCGGCTTTTGCGGGGGTTCCGGAATGTCGTCGAATTCGTCTTCTTCGACGTATCGGGCGCGGGCCGGGGGACGGCGGGTATCAGCGCCCCAGCGGGCCGCGACTGCATCCGCGTATGGATCCCGGGCGGTCGCGGTGGTGTCCGCGTACGGCCGTTTCGGGTCGTCGTCGTACTCCGATTCCCAGTATTCGTCGTCCTCGAAGCTCATCGGGTCACCCCGGCGCGACCCGCGGAGGGGCACGACAGTGGCTGCGCCGAGCCGGCCCGCTGTCGCATCCGTGCCCCCCGTCCTCGCTGCCGCGCACGCCCACCCGCGCCCGGTAGCCCTTCCCCGCCGTACGAGTTGGAAGGTTAACCATGGATTTGCGTAGCGCGCTACCGCCCGCGGGAGCGCTTCATCCGGCCCTGAGGTCCCCCGACCCCGGAGCCGTCCCGGCGCCGCGGCCCGCCGGGAGAGTTCCGTCGACAGACAGTACGGACGCGGACGCCCAGTGGTTCATTCTCCGGTGCGGGCAAACGGAAGGTTTTTGGTAATTGACGTTGAGTGACGACGAAGGTCGCGGCGGTACCCCATTCATGAACCGCTCTCATTGTTTCGGTGCGGGGGCCGGCCACGGAATTTAAGCCATTCTTAATGACCATCCCAGGAAAGCGACGGGGAATGGCGCGACGCCGGTCGATCTTGCCCTCACCGGCTGTGACCGTGGCGAGGGACACGTCGCGTATCCACGGATCATGGCCACCCCGGATGTCACGGTGGGAAGCACGGCCGGCCCGGCGCTGTGCCGGCCCGCGGCGCGCTGCCCACCCCGGCGGCGCGACCGGAAAGTGACAGAAACACGACACCGAACGGAAGGGAGCGGATCATGCCGCGCCTCGACCTCGGCGCCGTACGCGCCACCTGCCGGGCGGCGCTGCGCCGCCTGGACTCCTGGACCCTGTCCACGATGAACTCCCCGGCCGGCGGCCGACGCCCCCGTTTGTAAGCCGCCATCCGCCGGGGCCCAGGAACGGCGGCGGGTGCACCCGCCGCCGTTTCGACCCACCTACTGCCCGCCACCACCCGGCCGCTCAGAAGCGGCCGTCCTTGTTGAACGGTGCGGTGAGCGCCGGCAACGCCAACCCCGCCCGGCACAGATCATGCAGCAGCCGCGACAGCTCAGCCCGAGTGAGAATCTCCAGCTGCTCCGGCTCCCGATGCGGCACATCCAGAGCCCGCGCCGCCTCCACCGCCCGCGCCCCGATCGCCGCCTCGACCGACCACAAGCGCTGGGCCAGCATCGCGATGTGCGCCGAGCGGGTCAGCTCCTCGTGCAACCGCAGCAACCGGCGCAGGTCGGCGGCCAGCTTCTCGATAGGCGGCCCGAGCGGCTGCGGCGGCTCCGCCCGGCGACCGGGCCAGGACCGTGACACACCGGCCCACCAGCGCGGCGAATAGATGACGACCGCGCCGATCAGGGTGGGGGTCACGGTGATGAGGGCGAGTTTCCCCACGTCGAGCAGGCTCACGGTGCGCTCCTTCAGCCCGCGTGCATGGATACCTCTGTCGACGATCCGCCCGCCCGCAACCACCGTCAAGCCGGATCTGTGCGTTGCCCGAAGTGGATCTCCGCAGGTCAGCGGGTGCGGCCGCGGCTCACCAGGCGGGTGATCGGCATCGGCGGCGCGGGGATGTCCGGGCCGTCGTAGCCGCGGACCACGCCGAACGGTCCGCCCCCGGCGCGGTCCTCCCAGGCCTGGCGGGCCGCCACGATCTCGTCGTGGTCGCGGCCCACGAAGTTCCACCACATCACGAGCCGTTCGGTGAACGGTTCGCCGCCCAGCAGCATCAGCCTGGTCGCCGGTCCCGCCGCCAGGCGCAGCTCGGTGCGTCCCTCGCCGAGGTAGAGCAACGGTCCCGGCTCGACCGGCACGTCCGCCACGGTCGCCGCGCCGTCGATGACCAGCACCGCGTACTCGAAATCGGGTCTCAGGGGCAGCGCGGCCGCGCTGCCGGCAGCCAGGGTGATCTCCGCTCCCAGCAGGGGCGTGTCGCAGCGGGCGGGGGAGACCGCCCCGGCCAGGTCGCCCATCAGCACGGTCGCGGTGAGGCCGCCGTCGGTGAGCACCGGCAGCTCCGCGTGCTGGGTGAAGGCCGGTGGCCCGCCGCGGGTCGCGTCGGGCAGGGCCACCCAGAGCTGAACCCCCTGGAGTACGCCGCTGTTGTCAGCCGGGGTCTCCTCCGAGTGGGAGATGCCGCGGCCGGCGGTCATCAGGTTGAGCCGGCCCGGCCGGATCTCCTGCAGGCTGCCGAGACTGTCGCGGTGCACGATCTCCCCGGCCACCAGCCAGCTCACCGTCTGCAGCCCGATGTGCGGGTGCGGGCCGACGCGCATCCCCGCCGAGCCCGCGAGCCGGTGCGGCCCGTACGCGTCCAGGAAACACCACGCCCCGACCATCCGCCGGTGCTTGCTGGGCAGCGTCCGGGTCACCTCCAGCCCGCGCGGCCCGCCGAGGGCGACCGGGGTGCCCTCGAGGATCTCCACCCCGGCCGGGGACGTCGTCGCGTCAGGAATGCTCACCGTTGAAAGCTACCGCCGTTCCCGCGCTCAGCGGAGCGGCCCGCAGCAGGCTTGCGCCCAGCGCGACCAGAGCCAGGGCGAGCGGTGCGGTGACCGGCACGACCAGCAGTGTCGCCGTACGGCCCTCCAGCAGCCCGCCGAACCCGGCGATCGAGACGCCGAGGACGCCCAGCGTGCACAGCGTTGCGCCGATCGCGGCCCGGGTGGCCGATCCCGTGGTGATCACCGTGGGCCGGGGTGCGTCGAAGCGCCGGAAGGCCAGCACGAGGACGACGGTGACCAGTGCGGCAGCGGCCAGCCAGAGCGGCCGGGTCGCCCACCAGCCGGCCGAACCGGGTGCTCCGGCGGTCAGGCCGCGGGCCGCCACCAGGACGACGAACGCGGCGGTCAGGTGCCAGAGGAACGCGGTCATGGCCAGCCCGTTCGCGGCCACCACGGCCTGCCACACCCGGGCCCGGCTCAGCAGGCGGGTGACGGGCCCGCGGACCAGCAGGACGAGACCGATCAGCCAGACCGCGTGCGCGGCCAGCGCCACCGTCGGCGGCGACATATTGGACACCGTCTCGCCGGGCACCCCGACCATCGACACCGGGTACGGCCCCACCGTCGTCAGCAGCAGCACCGCGCCGAATCCGCCACCGGCCAGCACCAGGGCGAGCCGCCGGCCCCCGCGCTGCAGCGTGCCGTCGGCGTAGAAGAAGCCGAGCTGGTGCACCCCGGCCCAGACCACCAGCAGGTTCAGGACGGCGATCCGCGGGTGACCGGCGAAGCGCAGCACGTCGACGCCGACCGCCACGGCCAGCAGCAGCACCGGCACCCTGGCGCCGAAGCGTTCGTGCAGCCGCCACATCACCGGCGCCAGCGCGACGAGTCCCAGGTAGACGGCGAGGAACCACAGCGGCTGCACCGCCGTCCGCAGCGCCACCCGGACCAGCCCCTGGTCCTGGCCGGCCAGCGCCACGCCGAGGGCCAGGGTCAGCCAGACGGCGAGGAAGACCGCGGTCGGGCGCAGCAGCCGGGCCGTGCGGGACCGGGTGAAGTCCGCGTAGCCGCCGCCGCGGCGCCGGATCGAGGCCAGCGCGGTCGCGTGCGCGAAGCCGCCGACCAGGAAGAACACGGGCATGACCTGCAGCAGCCAGGTGATCGGCTGCAACCGGGGGACCAGGGCCAGCACGTTGGTGACGCGGGTGCCGCCGTCGGCGCCGGTCACCGGTACGGCCATCAGCCAGTGCCCGGCGATCACCACTGCGAGCGAGGCGACGCGGAGCAGGTCGACGTAGCGGTCACGGCCGGACGGGGTCGCGGCCGCCAGGGACCCGGCGGAGGCGCCGGGCACGGTGGTGGAGGTCATGCCGGATACCCTGCCGGGCCGGTGACCTGGGCGGATGGGTGCGCGTACTCAACTCCGCCCGGGTACCGGCGCAGCGCCCAGGCTGGCCGAACCCAGCACCCGGGCGATCGTCACCTCGATGACCACCCGCTGCGGGTTGGGCCGGGGCTGGCGGTAGCGCTCGGCGTAGCGGCGCTCGGCCTCGGCCACCGACTCGGGGTCGTCGCGGACCACCGCCCGGCCCTCGATCGTGCTCCAGCGGGGACCGTCGACCTGGCAGATCGCCACCCGGTCGCCCCCCGCGCGGACGTGCCGGACCTTGGCCGAGCCGCCGGAGGCGATCACCCGGAGCAGGCCCGCCGCCGGGTCGACGGTGGCACCGACCGGCACCACGTGCGGCGAGCCGTCGGCCCGCAGCGTGGTCAGGGTGCACAGGTGCCGCTCGGTCCAGAACTCCAGGACCGCGGGGGCTGTCAGGGACAAACGACCACTCATGCTGGCTCCGCCGGTAGGTGACCCTGGCGCACCGCGGCGACCAGGCGTTGGTGGTCGCTCTCGACCTGGTCCGCGTACGCGCGGGCGAACTTGCACAGCATGTCGTCCAGCTTGTCGCTGCTGCCGATGTAGCCCGCGATCATGGACGCGCCGCTGGTGCGGGCGTGGCTCTTGGCCAGCAGGTAACCGCAGATGCCGGCGTAGTCGGCCAGCGCGCCCGCGTTGATGTCCTCGACCAGGATCGCGCCCTTCATGTCGCGGAACTGCCGCACGTAGAACTGCAGCTCGCCCACGGTGGCCCAGCCCAGCAGCGGGTCGCTGACGGTCTGCAGCGCCTGCTGGTACTCGACCACGCGCTGGCCCTGGTGCCGGTGCCAGGCCACCGAGCCGTGCTGGTGTTTCGCGATCACCGACCGGCGGGCCTGCTTGAGCTGGAGGAACACCACGTCGTCGGGGCTGCTGCCCTCGCACAGCGCGACGTACGCCCGCAGCCCCACCGACCCGACGCCGACCACTTTGTGCGCGATGTCGACGATCCGGTAGCCGGCCAGGATGCGCGCCCAGTGCGGTGGCAGCGTGTTCAGGTAGCCGTCCAGTGCCGCGGCCAGGTGGTCGAGCTCCTTGTCGCTGGGCCGGGTGATCAGCGGCGGCTCCTGCACCAGGCGCACGGTGCCGTCGCGGTGCTCGGTGAAGCGCGGCAGCGCCCGGTCGCTGGTGCGCCGGCGGGCCCGGCGGGCGGCCCGTTCGATCTCGTCGCGGAAGCCGGGCTTGGTGGCCGCCTTGCGCAGATCGTCCACGTCGAGGGCGGCGAACGAGCGGGCCAGCAAGGGCAGCTCGGCCAGGTGCCCGATCTGCTCGCGGTATTCCTCGACGCAGTGCTTCACCGCGTCGGCGCAGGCATGCTCGCGGAAGCCGTTCTGCCGGCCGGCCACCCACACGCTGGTGACCAGCCGGCGCAGGTCCCATTCCCAGGCGCCGGGGTGGGCCTCGTCGAAGTCGTTGAGATCGAAGACCAGCTCGCGTTCGGGGGAGGCGTAGAAGCCGAAGTTGCCCAGGTGGGCGTCGCCGCAGATGACCGGGGTGATGCCGGTGTGCGGCAGCGGCGCGAAGTCGTCGGCCATGATGTTGGCCGAGCCGCGCAGGAACGCGTACGGCGAGGCGATCATCCGGCCCACCCGGACCGGGACGAGCCAGGGCAGCCGCCCCTCGTGCGCGTCGACGATCTGCTGGACGGGGTCGACGCGGTCCGGCGCCGGGGTCCAGTGGGCCAGGTCGGAACGCGGCGACCGCTCGCGCAGTGAGCGGCCGAGCTCGTACCGCTCGGCGCGCGTCGGTGCGGACTTGCGCAGCGACGCGAAGCCGTGGTCACGACGGGTGTCGAGCACGACGTGGCCGGCCGGCGGCGGGGAAACCGGTGCTGCGTCCATCACCGCCGAGCGTACGGGTCCGCACCGGTCCGGCTGTTGACGAGGGTCTTGTTATCGCTAACAATGACCGACGGGTCCACCCTCCGGGACACCCGCGTCCACGGTGGCGCGCGACGGGACGAGGTGCGGCGATGGATGTGCACGCGGCGCGCAGCCCCGCCATGACCGATGTCGCCCGGCTGGCCGGAGTCTCGCACCAGACGGTGTCCCGGGTCCTCAACGACCATCCGAATGTGCGCGAACAGACCCGCCTTCGGGTCCGTGCGGCCATCGCCGAGCTGGGTTACCGGCCCAACCGGGCGGCCCGGGCCCTGGTCACCGGCCGCTCCCAGCTGATCGGCATCGTCGCGCAGAACAGCACCCTCTACGGCCCGGCCTCGCTGCTGGCGGCCTTCGAGCAGGCCGCCGCCGAGGCCGGTTTCGCGGTCAGCGTGGGCAGCGTCGGACGGCTCGACCGGGAGTCGATCGCGGGAGCCGTCGAGCGGCACCTGGACCAGCGGGTCGCCGGCCTGGTGGTGATCGCGCCGGTGAAGTCCGCGGACGACGCCCTCGAGGGCATGCCCGCCGGGGTGCCGCTGGTGACCATCGACGGTGATCCGCAGCGGTCGCACACTCTGGTGACCGTGGACCAGGCGGCCGGGGCGCGCGCCGCCACCCGGCACCTGCTCGCCGCGGGGCACCGTACGGTCTGGCACATCTCCGGCCCGCCGGAGTGGTACGACGCGGCCTGGCGCATCGAGGGCTGGCGGGCTGCCCTGCACGAGGCCGGCGCCGAGGTGCCGCCGCTGGTGAACGCCGACTGGTCGGCGGCCTCCGGCTACGACGCGGGCCGGATGCTGGCGCGGATGCCCGAGGTGACCGCGGTCTTCGCGGCCAACGACCACCAGGCGCTGGGCCTGCTGCGGGCGTTCAGTGAGCACGGCCGCCGGGTGCCGCACGACGTGAGCGTGGTCGGCTTCGACGACGTGCCGGAGGCGGCCTTCTTCATCCCGCCGCTGACGACCGTGCGGCCGTCCTTCGACGCGGTCGCCCAGGCCGGCCTGGACCTGCTGCTGGCCCAGATCACCGACCCCGCCACGCCGCCCAACCGCGTGGTCATCGCCCCGTCGCTGGTGGAACGGGCCAGTGTGGCCCCACCTGCCTGAACGGTTTCATCAAGGTTGCCGCGTTGTAACCACAGAGCCGTTGACATCGGAAATGTTAGCGCTCACACTCGATCCCACGCCGCCTGTCGTGTGGTCTGTGACACGCCGGCGCCACGCCGGATCCCCCTTCCCGGAGGTATTCAGTCATGCCCGTCGCTCCGTCCGAGACCTATGTGATCGGCGTCGACTTCGGCACCCTCTCCGGCCGGGCCGTCGTCGTCCGGGTGTCCGACGGCACCGAGCTCGGCTCGGCCGTCCACGAATACCCGCACGCCGTGCTCACCGAGGCCCTGCCCGACGGCACCCCGCTCGGCCACGACTGGGCGCTGCAGGTGCCCGGCGACTACGTCGAGGTCCTCCAGCGGGCCGTGCCCGCCGCGGTGCGCGCAGCCGGCATCGACCCGGCCCAGGTCGTCGGCATCGGCACCGACTTCACCGCGTGCACCATGGTGCCGACGACGGCCGACGGCACGCCGTTGAGCGAGCTCGAAGGGCTGGCGAGCCGGCCGCACGCGTACGTCAAGCTCTGGAAGCACCACGCCGCCCAGCCGCACGCCGACCGGATCAACCAGCTCGCCGCCAAGCGCGGCGAGGCCTGGCTGCCGCGCTACGGCGGTCTGATCTCCTCGGAGTGGGAGTTCGCCAAGGCCCTGCAGCTGCTGGAGGAGGACCCCGAGCTGTACGCGCGGATGGACCGCTGGGTCGAGGCCGCCGACTGGATCATCTGGCAGCTCACCGGCTCCTACGTCCGCAACGCCTGCACGGCCGGTTACAAGGGCATCCGCCAGGACGGGCACTACCCGTCGCCGGAGTTCCTGAGCGAGCTGAACCCGGAGTTCGCGAGCTTCGTCGCCGACAAGCTGGACCAGCCGATCGGGCAGCTCGGTGCCGCCGCCGGCACGCTGAGCGCCGAGGCCGCCGCCTGGACCGGCCTGCCCGAGGGCATCGCGGTGGCGGTCGGCAACGTCGACGCGCACGTCACCTCGGCCGCGGCCCAGGCCCTCGAGCCGGGCCAGATGGTCGCCATCATGGGCACCTCGACCTGTCACGTGATGAACGGCGCCGAGGTCGCCGAGGTGCCCGGCATGTGCGGCGTCGTGCACGGCGGCATCGTCGAGGGCCTGTACGGCTACGAGGCCGGGCAGAGCGGCGTCGGCGACATCTTCGCCCACTACCTGCGCCACCTCGCCCCCGAGTTCACCCACGAGCACCTCACCGAGCTGGCGTCGCGGCAGCAGCCGGGTGAGCACGGCCTGATCGCGCTGGACTGGCACAGCGGCAACCGCTCGGTCCTGGTCGACCACGAGCTGTCCGGCCTGCTCGTCGGCGAGACGCTGGCGACCCGCCCCGAGGACGTCTACCGCGCGCTCATCGAGGCGACCGCGTTCGGCACCCGGACCATCGTCGAGACGTTCAACGCCGCCGGCGTGCCGGTGCGCGAGTTCGTCGCCGCCGGCGGTCTCGTCAAGAACCCCCTGCTCATGCAGATCTATGCCGACGTGCTGCGGATGCCGCTGTCGGTGATCGGCTCCGACCAGGGTCCGGCGCTGGGCTCGGCGATCCACGCGGCGGCCGCCGCGGGCGCGTACCCGGACGTCCGCACGGCCGCGGCGGCCATGGGCCGCAAGCAGACCGCGGTCTACCAGCCCGACCCGGCCGCGGCCGAGGTCTACGACGAGCTCTTCGCCGAGTACACCAAGCTGCACGACTACTTCGGCCGGGGCGCCAACAAGGTCATGCGCAACCTGCGGGCCCTTCAGCGCCGGGTGGCCGCCCGGTGACCGCCCTCTCACGCCACCCGCACGCCTACGGACAGGAGTCCACCCGATGAAGCCGCAGATCTGGTTCCTCACCGGCAGCCAGCACCTCTACGGGCCCGAGACCCTGGACCAGGTCGCCTCCCAGTCGCAGCAGATCCAGCAGCTCCTGACGACGTCCGGGGGCATCTCGGCGGAGATCGTCAGCAAGCCGGTGCTCACCGACAGCGCGGCGATCCGGACGGTCATGCTCGAGGCCAACGCCGACCCGGCCTGCCTCGGCGTGATCGCCTGGATGCACACGTTCTCCCCGGCCAAGATGTGGATCACCGGCCTGGACGCGCTGCGCAAGCCCCTGCTGCACCTGCACACCCAGCTCAACCAGGCGCTGCCGTGGGCGTCCATCGACATGGACTTCATGAACCTCAACCAGGCCGCGCACGGTGACCGGGAGTTCGGCTACATCCAGACCCGGATCGGTGTGGCCCGCAAGACCGTCGCCGGGCACGCGGCCGACCCGTCCGTGGTGACCCGGATCGACGGCTGGGTGCGGGCCGCGGCGGGCGTGCAGCGCCTGCGCAGCCTGCGGCTGGCCCGCTTCGGCGACAACATGCGCGACGTGGCCGTCACCGAGGGCGACAAGGTCGAGGCCGAGCTGCGCTTCGGCGTCTCGGTCAACACGTACGGCGTGAACGACCTGGTCGCGGTGGTCGACGCGATCCCGGACAGCGAGGTCGACGCGCTGGCGGCGGAGTACGCGGACGCGTACACCCTCGACCCGCAGCTGGCCCGCGGCGGTGACCGGCACGAGTCGCTGCGCTACGCCGCGCGGATCGAGGCCGGCCTGCGGCAGTTCCTCACCGAGGGCGGCTTCGGCGCCTTCACCACCAACTTCGAGGACCTGGGCGGGCTGCGCCAGCTGCCCGGCCTGGCCGTGCAGCGGCTGATGGCCGACGGCTACGGCTTCGGCGGCGAGGGCGACTGGAAGACCTCGGCACTGCTCGCGGCGGTCAAGGCGATGGGTACGGGCACCGGCCGCGGCACCTCGTTCATGGAGGACTACACCTACCACTTCGGCCCGGGCGAGCAGAAGATCCTCGGCGCGCACATGCTCGAGGTCTGCCCGAGCATCGCCGCCGACCGGCCGTCCTGCGAGATCCACCCGCTGGGCATCGGCGGCCGGGAGGACCCGGTGCGGCTGGTCTTCGACGCCGCGCCCGGCCCCGGTGTGGTGATCGGCCTGGCCGACCTCGGCGACCGGTTCCGGCTGGTGGCCAACGACATCGAGGTCACCGCGCCGGACGAGCCGCTGCCCAAGCTGCCGGTGGCCCGCGCCGTCTGGAAGCCGGCCCCGTCGCTGGCCACGTCGGCCGAGTCCTGGCTGACCGCCGGCGGGCCGCACCACACCGTGCTCACCCAGGCGGTCGGAGCGGAGCCGCTGCGCGACTTCGCCACGATGCTCAACACTGAACTTCTGCTCATCGACGAGAACACCACCACGTACGACTTCGCCGATCGAGTGCGTTGGAACCAGGCGTACTACCGGCAATACGCGCGGTAAGTACGTATCGCCTGCGTAACAACAGTGTCGAGAAATGTTTACTTATGATCGCACGTGCGGGAAAGTTGCCCGGTCGTGCGCCCACCATCGCAAGGAGAGAACGATGAAGTTGACCCGGCTCGCGTCAGTGGCCACGGCCATGACGCTTTCGGTGGCCCTGGCCGCCTGTGGCTCGAGTGAGAAGACGACCGACTCGCAGGCCTCCGGTGCTGCCGACAACAAGGGTGCGCTGATCGGCGTGACCATGCCGACGCGTTCCTCCGAGCGGTGGATCGGCGACGGTGACAACCTCAAGAAGCAGCTCGAGGCCAAGGGCTACAAGGTCGACCTGCAGTACGCCGAGGACGACATCCCGACCCAGGTGAACCAGCTGGACAACCAGATCACCCGGGGCGCCAAGCTGCTGATCATCGCGTCGATCGACGGCACGGCGATCACCACGCAGCTGCAGAGCGCCAAGGAGAACAACATCCCGGTCATCGCCTACGACCGGCTGATCCGCAACAGCCCGAACGTGGACTACTACGCCACCTTCGACAACTTCAAGGTCGGCGTCCAGCAGGCGACCTCGCTGCTGGTCGGCCTGAAGCTGCTCAAGGAGGACGGCACCACCAAGGGTGACGCGAAGGGCCCGTTCAACATCGAGCTGTTCGCCGGCTCCCCGGACGACAACAACGCGACCTTCTTCTTCAACGGCGCGATGTCGGTGCTGAAGCCGTACATCGACAGCAAGACCCTCGTGGTCAAGAGCGGTCAGACCGACTTCAAGACCGTCGCCATCCTGCGCTGGAAGCCGGCCGTCGCCCAGGACCGCATGGAGAACCTGCTGACCTCGACGTACAAGGGCGGCACCAAGGTCGACGGCGTGCTGTCGCCGTACGACGGCCTGAGCATCGGCATCCTCTCCGCGCTCAAGAGCAACGGCTACGGCACCGCCGGCCAGCCGTACCCGGTCGTCACCGGCCAGGACGCCGAGCAGGCGTCGGTCAAGTCGATCATCGCCGGTGAGCAGTTCGCCACCATCTACAAGGACACCCGCAAGCTCGCCGACACCACCGTGCAGATGGCCGACGCTGTTCTCAAGGGCCAGAAGCCCACGACGAACAACGACAAGGACTACGACAACGGTGTCAAGGTCGTCCCGGCCCAGCTGCTGGACTCGGTGATCGTCTACAAGAGCAACTACAAGAAGGAGCTCGTCGACTCGGGCTACTACAAGGAGTCGGACCTCAAGTAATCCGTACCGGTGCCCGTCGCCCCACCCGGCGGCGGGCACCGCCTCCTTCGCGCGCGTGCGACCCTGGGGAGTTCCATGAGCGACACCATCCTGCAGATGCGGGACATCACCAAGACGTTTCCCGGGGTCAAAGCGCTCCAGGACGTCAATCTGACCGTACGTCGCGGCGAGATCCACGCGATCTGCGGCGAGAACGGCGCCGGCAAGTCCACCCTGATGAAGGTGCTGTCCGGGGTCTATTCGCACGGCTCCTACGACGGTGAGATCACCTTCGAGGGCGAGGAGTGCCGGTTCTCCGGCATCCGCGACAGTGAGCACCGCGGCATCGTCATCATCCACCAGGAGCTGGCGCTGGCTCCGCAGCTGTCCATCGCCGAGAACATCTTCCTCGGCAACGAGCAGGCCACCCGCGGCCTGATCGACTGGAACCGCACCAACCACGCCGCCGGCCAGCTGCTGCGGCGGGTGGGCCTGCACGAGAGCCCGGTGACCCCGATCCTGGAGCTGGGCGTCGGCAAGCAGCAGCTCGTCGAGATCGCCAAGGCCCTGTCCAAGGAGGTCCGGCTGCTCATCCTCGACGAGCCGACCGCGGCGCTCAACGACGAGGACTCCGCGCACCTGCTCGGCCTGCTGCGCGGGCTGCGTGACGAGGGCATCACCTGCGTGATCATCTCGCACAAGCTCAACGAGGTCATGGCCATCGCCGACCGGGTGACCATCCTGCGCGACGGCCGGACGATCTCCACCCTGGATCTGGCGACCGACGAGGTCACCGAGGACAAGATCATCTCCGGCATGGTGGGCCGCGACCTCGACCACCGCTACCCGCCGCACGAGTCGCACGTGGGCGAGGAGGTGCTGCGGATCGAGGACTGGACCGTGCACAGCCCCACCCAGCACGGCCGGGTGGTGGTCAGCAACGCTAACCTGATCCTGCGCCGCGGCGAGATCGTCGGGCTGGCCGGGCTGATGGGCGCCGGGCGTACCGAGCTGGCGATGAGCGTCTTCGGCCGCTCCTACGGCATCGGGATCTCCGGGCGGATCATCAAGGACGGCAAGGAGATCCACCTGCGCTCGGTGCGCGACGCGATCAACCACGGCATCGCGTACGCGACCGAGGACCGCAAGCGGTACGGCCTGAACCTCATCGAGGACATCAAGCGCAACATCTCCGCGGCCGCTCTCGGCAAGCTGGCCAAGCGTGGCTGGGTCGACGAGAACGAGGAGTTCAAGACCGCGGGCGCCTTCCGCAAGAGCATGAACATCAAGGCGCCCAGCGTGCTGAGCATCACCGGCAAGCTCTCCGGGGGTAACCAGCAGAAGGTCGTGCTGTCCAAGTGGATCTTCACGAACCCGGACGTGCTGATCCTCGACGAGCCCACCCGTGGCATCGACGTCGGCGCCAAGTACGAGATCTACACCATCATCAACCGGCTCGCCGACGAGGGCAAGGCGGTGCTGGTCATCTCCTCCGAGCTGCCCGAGCTGCTCGGGATCTGCGACCGGATCTACACGCTGTCGGCCGGCCGGATCACCGGTGAGGTGCCGCGCGCCGAGGCCACCCAGGAGAACCTGATGACGCTGATGACCAAGGGAACGGAGTAACCGCGATGTCTGTCGCACCCACCAACGCCGACCTCGCGGTGGACGAGTCACCGGCGGCGCCGGCCGGCCCGACCGGGGACTCACCCCGCCGGTACAACCTGAACCTGCGCCAGAGCGGCATCTACATCGCGTTCGCGCTGATCGTCGTGCTGTTCACCGTGCTCACCGGCGGTGACCTGCTGGCGCCGCAGAACATCAGCAACATCATCGTGCAGAACTCGTACATCCTGATCCTGGCGATCGGGATGATCCTGATCATCATCGCCGGGCACATCGACCTGTCCGCCGGCTCGGTGGTCGCGGTCTGCGGCGCGGTCGCGGCCGTCCTGATGGTCGAGCAGAACGTGCCCTGGCCGCTGGCGCTGCTCATCACGCTGGTCGTCGGTGGTCTGATCGGCGCCTGGCAGGGCTACTGGATCGCCTACTTCGGCATCCCGGCCTTCATCGTCACGCTGGCCGGCATGCTGCTGTTCCGCGCGCTGACCCTGACCATCCTGGGCAACCGCGGCATCGGCCCGTTCCCGGACGAGGTCCGCACGCTGTCGAACGGCTTCACCGAGGGCTACCTGGGCAACGTCGGTCTCGGCGCGCTCGGCGGCGCCGACCTGTTCAGCCTGCTGGTCGGCGTGATCGCGGTCGGCGGCATCGTCTTCACCCAGTGGCGCACCCGCTCCGCCCGCCAGCAGTACGGCCAGGTCGTCGACCCGCTGCCGCTGTTCATCGGCCGGATCGCGGTGGCCTCGTTCCTGGTCATCGCCGTCATCGTGCAGCTGGCCCGGTTCAAGAACCTGCCCTGGGTGCTGGTGCTGCTGGCGTTCCTGGTGCTGGCGTACTCGCTGCTGACCAACCGGGCGGTCTTCGGCCGGCAGATCTACGCGGTCGGCGGCAACCTGCAGGCCGCGACGCTGTCCGGCGTCAAGGTCAAATCGGTCATCTTCTGGATCTTCGTGAACATGGGCGTGCTGGCCGCGCTGGCCGGCGTGATCTTCGCCGGCCGGCTCAACCAGGCGAACCCGACGGCCGGCGCCAACTTCGAGCTCGACGCCATCGCGGCGGCCTTCATCGGCGGCGCGGCGGTCCAGGGCGGCGTGGGCAAGGTGGTCGGAGCCATCACCGGTGGCCTGATCATGGGTGTCATCAACAACGGCATGTCGCTGATCGGTGCCCAGAGCGAAACGGTCCTGCTGGTCAAGGGTGCAGTCCTGCTGGCCGCAGTGGCCTTCGACGTCTGGAGCAAGCGCCGCGCCGGCGCTTCCCGTTAGGGAGGTTCCGGGCGACGGGTGATAGGGGAGAAACGGCGGCGGCCCTTGGGGGGACTGCCGCCGTTTCGCATGTCCGGGTCGATTTCCGAAAGTTTCGGTCATTCGTGACCCACGCCACCCCTCATTCGGACCGCCCTCAGATCTGAATACCCTCCGTAAGTCGGGCAAAAACGGGCGTTGTGTGCGGTAACAAATTCCGGAAGTGTTCCGGGAACCATTGTTTCCGCGATGTTGCCATGCCAGCATGACGGTGGCATTGAAACCCGTCGTTCTTTGGATCAGGTCGTGTGATCCGAGAAGGAGGCCATCGTGGCAATCCCCCCTCCTGTCCACTCCGCCGGCTCCCCGGGCCGCCGTTCGTTACGGGCCCGCGCGCTGCTCGCCGGAGCCGTCGCCGTCGTCGCGGCGGCCGGCGCGGTGGCGCTGATGCCGAACGCGAACGCCGCGGAGTCCACCCTCGGCGCGGCGGCGGCCCAGTCGGGCCGGTACTTCGGCACGGCGATCGCCGCGAGCCGGCTCAGCAACTCGACGTACTCCACGATCGCCGGCCGCGAGTTCAACATGATCACGGCCGAGAACGAGATGAAGCCCGACGCGACCGAGCCCAACCGGGGCCAGTTCAACTTCAGCGCCGGCGATCAGATCTACAACTGGGCGACTCAGCGGGGCATGAGGGTGCGCGGTCACACCCTGGCCTGGCACGCCCAGCAGCCCGGCTTCTGGGGCAGCCTCAGCGGCAGCAGCCTGCGTCAGGCGATGATCGACCACATCAACGGCGTCATGGCCCACTACAAGGGCAAGCTCTACGCCTGGGACGTGGTCAACGAGGCCTTCGCCGAGAACGGCAGCAGGCGCTCGTCGAACCTGCAGTCGACCGGCAACGACTGGATCGAGGCGGCGTTCCGCGCGGCCCGCACCGCCGACCCCTCGGTCAAGCTCTGCTACAACGACTACAACATCGAGAACTGGACCTACGCCAAGACACAGGGCGTCTACAACATGATCCGCGACTTCAAGTCGCGCGGCGTGCCGATCGACTGCGTCGGCCTGCAGACCCACTTCACCGGCGGTAGCTCCCTGCCGAGCAACTTCCAGACGACGCTGTCGAGCTTCGCCGCGCTGGGCGTGGACGTGGCGCTGACCGAGGTCGACGTCACCAACTCGTCCACCTCGCAGTACGCCGGACTGACCCAGGCCTGCCTGAACGTGCCCCGCTGCGTCGGCATCACCGTCTGGGGCGTACGGGACAGCGACTCGTGGCGCTCCAGCGAGAACCCGCTGCTGTTCGACGGCAACGGCAACAAGAAGGCCGCGTACACCTCGGTCCTCAACGCTCTGAACGCGGCCGGCCCCGGCACGCCGTCCTCGCCGACCGCCGGCCCCGGCTCCCCGACGCCCTCGACCCCGCCGGCCTCGGGCGGCAGCATCGTCGGCGCCCAGTCGGGCCGCTGCCTCGACGTGCCGAACGCGACGCAGAACAACGGCACCCGGGTCCAGCTGTACGACTGCAACGGCGGCAGCAACCAGGCCTGGACGCTGACGTCGAGCAAGCAACTGACCGTGTACGGCAGCAGGTGCCTGGACGCGGCAGGCTCGGCCAACGGCTCGGCCGTGCAGATCTACAGCTGCAACGGACAGACCAACCAGCAGTGGAACGTCAACAGCAACGGCACCATCACGGGCGTGCAGTCGGGACGCTGCCTGGACGTCTGGGGCACCGGCAACGGTCAGCAGGTCCAGATCTACGACTGCAACAGCCAGGCGAACCAGCGGTTCAGCCTCAGCTGACCTGACCCGGACGATCGCGGTGTGGCGGCAGCAACCTGCCGCCACACCGTTTCGTCGTCCGAGGCCCGGAAAACTGCGACAGTGAACCCATGGTGCCCACACTGATGCTGGTGGGCCTGGTGCTCGGCCGCTGGTGGCGTACGACCCTGGTGGCCGCCACGCTGGGCTGGCCTGTCCTGCTGCTCGCCGACGACCTGATCGAACCGGGCTGGAACATCGCCGCCGCGGCGGGCGTGTCCGCGGCCAACACGGCCGCCGGCATCGTGGTCCACCAGGCGATCCGCTGGGCCGTCCGCCGCGCGACCACCCGGAACCGGGACAGCCAACCGGAACGGCAGGCCTAGAGCGAATCTGACGGATCATGGGCGGGCTCGGTCTGGGTTGGCGCGGAGCCAGATCATGATCGAGGCGATGGTCACGGTGGCGTGGTAGCGG
>NZ_JBSGFR010000076.1:0-27646 GCF_053603475.1 Actinoplanes sp. NPDC004185
CGCCCGGCGCGCCCGCGCGGCGCAGCACCGGCGGCGGGTGGCCGGCGCTGGCCAGCGTGATGGTGCCGTCGGTGGGGTCGAGGACCCCGTACACGACGGTCACGAAGATCTCCTCGTTGCGTGACTCCGCACCGAGCGAGCCGACCAGCCTGTCCAGCCCGGCGAGCACGGTGCCCGGGGCCGGATCGGTCAGCGCGAGCGCCCGCAGCGCGGCCCGGACCTGGCCCATCACGGCGGCGGCCCGCACGTCGTGGCCGGCCACGTCGCCCAGCACCATCGCCAGGCGGCCGTCGGACAGCTCGAACGCGTCGTAGAAGTCGCCACCGGCCGCGTTGCCGTCCACGCCGACGTCGTAGCGCGCCGCGATGCGGAACCGGTCGAGCTCCGGCAGGTGCTCCGGGAGCATGCTGCGCTGCAACAGCTGGGCGGTGCCGTGCTGGGCCTCGAAGCGGCGGGCCCGCTCGGCGGCCTGGGCCACCAGCTCGGCCGCCGCGTAGAGCAGGGCGCGCTCGGCCGGGAGCCAGGTGTGCGCGGTGCGGTAGCCCATGGTCAGGGCGCCGCGCAGCAGCGGCGTGCGCAGCGGCATCGCGGCCAGCGCGCGGATCCGGCGTTCGTGCCGGTCGCTGGCGATCTTGGCCAGCGGGGAGCCGTCGGCCTGGAACGTGGGGCGGCCGGTCAGCGCGGCGGCCACCATCGGCGAGGCGGGGTCGGGGCCGAACCTCTTCCACAGCGGGGGCAGGCGCTCATCCGCCTCGTCCATCATCTCGCCGCGAATGCGCCGGACGTAGCGGAAGTCCGCACCGTCGTCGACGGCGAAGACGCAGTGGTCCACGTCGAAGGAGGTCATAGCGTACGCCAGGACGACCCGGGCGACGTCGTCGATGGTCAGCGCCGACGCCAGCCGGGCGGTGAGGTCACCGAGGCTCTGCAGCCGGCGGGTCACCTGGGTGGTCTCGGCGGCCACGGTCAGCACGCCGACGACGGCGCCGTGCCGGTCACGGATGACCGAATGCCCACGGGTGAACGAGGCCTGCTCGACGTGCCCGGCGCCGCCCCGGGCCACCGCCACCTGGGTCTCGGCCTCCAGGAAGGGCTGCCCGGTGCGGTAGACGTCGGCGATGACGCCGCCGACGCCGGGGGTGTGCCACAGCTCGCCGAACACGTCGGCGGCCGGGCGGCCCAGCGCAGCCGGGTGCCGGGCGCCGAGCACCTCCGCGTACGCGTCGTTGTAGACCAGCACGTGGTCGTCGCCGTACGCGAGGACCATCGGCACCGGCGAGGCGAGCAACATGTCGACCGTCGCGCGCACCGCCGGGTCCCACGCCTCGGCCGGGCCCAGCGAGGTCGCCGCCCACGGGTGCAGGCGGACGAGCTCAGCGCAGTCGATGGCGCGCTCCGGCGGCACGCCGGTCTGATCGGGCAGCGTGGTCATCGCGAGAGAGCTCCCCATGCCGACCATGAGATGAGCGTAGCCCGCCTCGGCCGTTCGGACGATGGGGGCACCATACGGACGTCCGATTATGCCCGGTACGCCTGGGTGAGGGGTATCTGCCGTCCGTGACCGGATCGAGCGTGATCTCACGGTGCGTAGTCCGGCCGTACGGAAATCGGCCTTGGCTCATCTGATCTTGACTGGCTTATAGTCCCGCGGTGAGTGAGAACCCGCGGCCCCGGCCCAGCCGCGGCGTCATGGGATACGTCGCTGAGCTGCAGCAATTCGATCCCGTGCCGCCGTACGTGTACGAGTTGCACCCGGACGGGCCACCCACTCAGGCATTGCCGCCGGTGGCTCTCGTTCCGTCACCACCCCGGGCCGCCCCGGCGCCGATCGTGTCGCACATTCGACAGCAGCCGCGCCGGACCCGGACCCTGATCCTCGCCGCCGCGGCCGTCGCCATCCTGGCCGGCGCCGGCCTGGGCTATGCCGCGCTCGGCGGCTCCGCCGACACACCCCGGGCCCAGGCGCAGGGCTCCGCGCCGTCCATCGTGCCCACCGACGGTCTGCTGCCCCTCGACGCCCCGCTGCCCGGCTCCGAACCGGTCGACGCGCGCACCACCGACCCCGCTTCGACCAGAACGACCACCACTGTGGCGACCAAGTCCGGTACCTCGGGGACTGAGCGTACGCAGCCCGACGGCGTGACCCTTCCCGGCGCGCCTGAGCCCGGGAACCCGCCGCCGGCAGCCACGGCGGCACCGACGGAACCGGCCGCGACGGAGCCGGCCGTCGCGCCGGCCCCGCCGCTGCCGCTGACCGCGACGATCAGCCACGTCGCGGACCCCGCCGAGGACGGTCTTCAGGGGTACGCGGGAACGGTCCGCATCGAGAACCCCGGCGCCCGGGACGTGACCGGCTGGCGGGTGACTCTGACCGTGGCCGGCGGCAACGCGGTGACCGCCACCGGAGCCTCGGTCGCCCAGGACGGCGAGACGGTGACGTTCACGCCGGCCGGGGAGCCGACCGTGCCCGCGGGCGGCGCGGTCACCTTCTCGTTCCAGGTCGCCGGTCTGCTGTCCGCCCTGCCGGACGCCTGCGCGATCGACGGGCGCCCCTGCTCCTGAGGCTTCACCTCCCGCTGACGGTGCGGATCGGGGTCCGGCGACCTATGGTCGGCGCAGGCCGCATCGACACCGGCCGCTGACACCTTCCAGGGAGAGCAGATGAGCAGCGCCGATCTGAGCGATGCGTTGAGCGACATGTGGCGTTCCGTGTTGTTGTTCGTGCCGACGGCGCTGGCCTTCCTCGCCATCCTGCTCATCGGTTACGTCCTGGCCCGGCTGGTCCGCACCGTGGTGGTCAAGACCTTGCGCCGGATCGGCTTCGACCGGGCGGTCGAACGCGGCGCCATCGGCAAGGCGCTCGGCGGCCGGGTGGAGCCCAGCGATCTCTGCGCCAAGATCGCGTTCTACGCGGTGCTGCTCTTCGCGCTCCAGCTGGCCTTCGGCATCTGGGGTCCGAACGCGGTCAGCGACCTGCTCACCGCACTGATCGGCTGGCTGCCCCGGGCCTTCGTGGCCATCGTGATCATCGTGGTGGCCGCGGCGATCGGCGGGGCGGTCCGGGACCTGATCGGCAGTGCGCTCGGCGGGCTGGCCTACGGGCGGGTGCTGGCGCAGGCGGCGTACTGGCTGATCGTGGCGCTGGGGGTCATCGCGGCGCTGGAGCAGGTGCAGATCGCCACGGCGGTGACCCAGCCGGTGCTGATCGCGGTGCTGGCGACCGTGGCCGGGGTGGTCATCGTCGGCGTCGGTGGCGGACTGGTCCGCCCGATGCAGCGGCGCTGGGAGGTCTGGCTGGAGCGGGCGAGCGCGGAGTCGGCGGCCATCCGGGAGCACGCCCGCAGCTACGCCGACGAGCGGGCCCGGGCCGAGGCCGAGAAGAAGGCGGCTGAGGAAGAAGCGGCCCGGAAAGCGGCGGCACTGGCGGCTGAGCAGGCGCGGCTCGCTGAGCAGGCACGGGTCGAAGAGGCCGAGCGGCGCAAGCGGGAGGACGCGGCGGCTGAGGCGGCGCGGGCTGAGGCGGCTGAGGCCGAGGCGCGGGCGGCTGAGGCTGCGGCGCGCGCGGCTGAGGAGGCCGCGCGGGAGCGGGCGGCGGCCGCTGCGGCGGCGGAGAGGACGCAGGTCATCCCCACCCAGCGGCCGTGGCCGGGTAGTGATGACCGACCGCATGTCGTCCCCGGCTTCGACGACTCGGAACCGGTGGAGACGGCTGAGACGACCACCTGGTTGCATCGCGATGCCGGTCGGGACGGCCCGGATACCGCCTCGCCTGCGGGTGACCAGGTGGAGGAAGACGCGCGGAGCGCGGGGGAGAAGCCGGAAGAGGACACGTCCGGAGCCGTCTTGGCATCGGCAGCCGGCTCGCCGCAGGTGGGAAGCGAGTCCGAGCCGGCATCCGCGGACGCCGATGAGGCAGCCCCGGCCCGGACGGCCGGGAGCGCCGGCACGGCCGAGACGGGAGCGTCGGCGGGAACGGGCGGCGACGCGGACACCTCGGCCCCGGCGGACGACGACGCGGAGACGACGGCGGATGTCGCCGGCCGGCCGGGCGGGACGGACGCCGATCCGGACAGCACGGCCGCGATCTCGCGCAGTGAGCTGCGGCAGGCCCTGCCCCCGCAGGGCACCCCCGCCGACGGCGAGAAGACCCAGGTCATCCGGGTACGCCGGGACGACGGGCCGAACACCTGACGGTGGCAAGAAAAGGAGGCCGGTACCGGATGATCCGGTACCGGCCCCGAATGGTCGGCGTGGCCTGTCAGCGAAAGATCAGGGCAGGGTACGGGCGAGCGAGCAGACCGCCAGCAGGCGGTTGAGCACCCAGTCGTTCTCGGTCCAGTCGATCGGGCCGGCCGGCGGGCGCCAGCCGTGCTTGAACGCCGCGTCGCGGACACCCTCCGCGTAGGCGGCGAGGATGACCGCCGTCAGCGGGCGGACGTCCGACGACAGGCTGTCGCGGATGCCCGCGGCGTGCTGGTCGACGGTGGCGAGCAGCCCCGGGGACTGCGTCGCGGCATCGAGGCCGTCGGCGCCGACGGAGGCCATCAGCTCCTCGAGGCAGGCGTGGGCGGAACGCAGGGCAGCACGGGCGGCAGCGCCGCTGAACAGGCCATTCATAAGATGCAAAGGTAGGGATCGCGGGGTAGCCAACGGTGTCCCCGATCGGTGCAGCTCGGTTGAACTCGCGCCGGTGGGGAAAGCGTGGATCTGGAATAAGAGCCCAGGGAGGCACGGATGGTGGACGGCCCGGACAGTGAGCACCGGCGGCCCGACGGAGTAGACGACGTCACGGTGGAGGCGCTGGGCAAGCTCAGCGAGGCCCTGGAGACGGTCGAGCGGGTGCGCGGGCACCTGTATTCGCTGCACCAGCTCGTCGGCGAGGCCGACTTCAAGCTCGACGAGGCCGTCTCGCTCTTCGTGCAGGCCGGGCAGCCGAAGCTCGCCGAACGGATCGCGCAGGAGCTGATCGGGCGCAACGTCGTGCCGGGGCACTGGACGTTCCAGCTCGTCGAAGAGTTCGACGACGGCTACTACACCGAGTTCCGCGCGCTCGAGAAGGACGCCCGGGACGAACTGGCCGGCGGCCGGCGCCACCTCTACGAGGCCGAGCTGAAGGAACGCCGCCGCACCCGGGGCCGGGAAGGCCACGAAGCCCGCTGAGAAGGACCACGCGTGAAAGGTCCCGAGCCCGCTGGGCTCGGGACTCCGGGTGGTTGACGCGGAGGGGTCCGGGGACTATTCCGTCGTGGGCCGGCGACGCTGGGTGTCGTCGGCGATGATCACAGCGGCAACGAGGAGAGCGACCACCACGGCGAAGAGCCAGGAGGCGTCGTCGATGAGCTGGGCGGCGGCAGGGGCCTGGAACGCGGCGAGCAGAAAACCCACCCACGCGAGGCGGCGCTGACGCTCGGACAGAAAACCGGCTGAACGCATCCGGATATTGTGGCCCGATTTGGGTGCTTCACCGTCACCCTTTCGGCCGATCTCGGGTTGTCCGATGGTGCCTACTGCGCAGCGTCATCGTCCGTCCACGGTTGGTTTGCGACCCGTGTTCGCGCTGCTCCTCGCCATGATCGTGGGCCTTTTCGGGGCCGGTTGCGCTCCCGTGACGACGTTGGGCGCCCGACAGATGCCGGCTGCGGACGGCCCCCAGGAGCACGTGCTGGCCGGTGCGTTGCACGGCCGTACGGGTGCGTTCCTGATCGTCCGGGACTCGGCGTCGCGGGTCGAGGTCCGGCTCGCGGACCTGCCGGGCCTGCTCTACCGGGTCAGCACACCGGCCGATTCGGGCCTCGCGCCGGCGGTCACCGGCACCCACGGCCGCGTCCGGCTGGGCCTGCGCCCGACCGGCGCCGACGGCCCGGACACCGTGGAGATCCTGCTGAACCGGGCGGTGAGCTGGGACATCCGCCTCCCGGCGGGGGCCGGCGAACAGCACCTGGACCTGTCGGCGGGCCGGCTGCGCCGCCTGGAACTCGGCTCCGGCACCGGCCTGGTCAGCATGCGCCTCCCGGCGCCCCGCGGCACGGTCCCGATCATCGTGGCCGGCGGCGTGGGCGAGGTGGCGGTCGCCCTCCCCCCGGGTACGCCACTCCGCCTGCACCTCCGAGGCGGCGCAGGCCTGGTCGCCGTCCCCTGGGCGGGCCGGACAAGGGCCCCGACCGGCACGGTGACGGCCCCGGCAACCTGGCCCTCAGCCCCGAACCGCTACACGATGAACGTAGGCACCGAAGTAGGCAGCGTCACCGTCTGGAGCTGACCCACCAAACCCACCCAGAGCCGCTTACCGACCGACCGGAACCGGGCCGACCAGCGCGACCGACCGGTTCGCCCGGCCATCGAGTCCTCCACTGCGTCACGGGGCTCCGAGACGCGTATCCAAGAAAAGACCGCGACCAAAAACCCAGGCCGCGGCCGATATCCCACAACAAGGAATCAATGCGGTCCACCGCGGCCGGTGGTGCTGGGGCGGTATTCGCGGTCCGGGTCCGTCTGGCCCGCTTCGTTCTCCGTCGTCACCTGCGCGCCGTGGCCGAACGCCTGTTCCTCGCCCGCGTCGTTGTCCGTCGGGTCGCCCTGGCCGTCGGTGTCCCAGCTGGCCATCGCCTCGCTGAGGTCCTTCACCGAGGTCTTCTCCTCGTCGCGCCACACGCCGTCTCCACGATCAGTCATGTCTGTGGCGTACCCGGGGTCCGGGACGGCGAAACGGCCGCCGGTGAGCCGGCGGCCGTTCCGTTCTTCCGAAGATCATGCTCCCGGGCGGTCCACCTGGCCGCGCCAGGCACCGGACTCGGTGCCGCGCTGCTCGATGTACTCCTTGAAGCGCTTCATGTCGCCCTTGACCTGGCGGTCGAGGAAGCCGAGCTTGTCGCCGGCCGTCTCGGCCACGCCCTGCGGCTCGAAGTCCATCTGGCAGGTGACGCGGGTGGTGGTGTCGCTGAGCCGGTGGAAAGTGACGACGCCGGCCTGCTTGGAGCCTTCGATCGAGGTCCAGGCCACCCGCTCGTCGGGCAGCTGCTCGGTGATCTTGGCGTCGAACTCCCGCTTCACACCGTCGATGTTGGTCTTCCAGTGCGTGGTGGTGGCGTCGAGCTGCTTGATCTCCTCGACCCCGCCCATGAAGCGAGGGAACTCCTCGAACTGGGTCCACTGGTTGTACGCGGTGGTTACCGGGACGTTGACGTCAACGGACTCGGTGACTGTACTCACGGTGATTCCCCTTCAGTTTTGTTGCCCCGCCTTGCTGTGGTGCGGTGTTACGCACCAGAACGTGCCCGCCCTTCCCGTGGCTAAACCGCGTCACCGGGCTTGTCGCCGTCGGGCTCCTCACGCGGGGGCAGTGGCGGGTCCGGGTCCTGGCCGGCCTGGAGCTGCCGGCCGCGCTGCACCTCGGCGTTGATCTCGACGCCGAGCATCAGGGCGGAGTTGGACAGATAGATCCACACCAGGAACGCGATGACGGCGCCGAGGCTGCCGTACGTCTTGTCGTAGGAGGCGAAGTTGGCCACGTACAGGCCGAAGCCGAAGGTGGCGACGGCCCAGACCAGCAGGGCCACCACGCCGCCGAGGGTGAGCCAGCGGAATCTCGGCTGTTTGACGTTGGGCGCGATCCAGAACAGCAGCGAGAGCAGCAGCATCAGGATCAGGACCAGCACCGGCCAGCGGCCGATCGAGTACGTGAGCTTGGCCGCCTCACCCGCGTGCAACGCGTTGCCGACCGCGTCCACCAGCGGTCCGCTGATCACCAGGCCCGCGGCCACGGTCGCGATCAGGACCAGGGCGATCGCGCTCAGGCCGATCTGCAGCGGACGCAGCTTCCACCACGCGCGTCCCTCGCGCACCCCGTAGATGCGGTTGGACGCCCGGGTGAAGACCCCGATGTAGTTGGAGGCCGACCAGAGGGCGCCGAGCAGACCGAAGCCGAGCAGCACCTTCGCTGAGCTCTGCTGCACGATGATCGCGTCCAGCACGCTCCGGAGGCTCTGGTCGGCGACGATCGAGCCGGCCCCCAGGTCCTCCAGGATGCCGAGGATCGTGGTGACCGCCGTGCGGCCGTCGGTGACCAGGTTGACCAGGGCGACCACGACGATGCCGACCGGGAAGACGGCCAGCACCGCGTTGTAGGTCAGCGCGGCGGCGAGGTCACCGCAGTCGTCGTCGAGGAAGCCGTTGGCGCTGCGCCACAACACTCCGCGCCAGGTCGACCAGCGCAGCTGGCGCAGGCGCGTGGGCAGCGGAGTCGCCTCGGTACGGGCAGTGGCGGCAGTCATCGGGGCTCCTCATCCGTCACGCCGTGCACACATGGCACTACCCGCGCGTTGTTTGCGACAAACTCGAACGGGTAGGGCGAGCGCGACGAGAGGCGGCGGGTGACGTGGAACGTGCGGACGCGATTGTCATCGGGGCGGGACACAACGGGTTGGTGGCGGCGAACCTGCTGGCCGATGCCGGCTGGAGTGTCGAGGTGCTGGAGGCCACGCCGCATCCCGGCGGCGCGGTGCGCTCCGGCTATGTGACGGCCCCCGGCTATCTGAGCGACCTGTTCAGCTCGTTCTATCCGCTGGGCTACGCCTCGCCGGTGATGCGCGGGCTGGAGCTGGGCGACCACGGGCTGAGCTGGACCAACGCCCCCGACGTGCTGACCCACCTGCTGCCGGACGGCCGGGCGGCCACCGTCAACCGCGACATCGAGACCACCATGGCCTCGATGGAGCAGTTCGCCCCCGGGGACGGGGAGCGGTGGCGGCACGCGTACGAGGACTGGCGCGACGTCTCGCAGCAGATGCTCAACGTGTTGTTCACCCCGTTCCCGCCGGTGCGTTCCGGGCTGGAGCTGGCCCGGCAGCTCAAGGTCGGCGGCGCGCTGCGGCTGGCCCGCCGGCTCGTGCTGTCGGTGCGGGAGCTGGGCTCGGAGCTGTTCGAGGGCGAGGGCGCCCAACTGGCGCTGGCCGGGTGTGCGCTGCACACGGACCTCTCCCCGGAGGAGGCGGGCGGCGGCGTCTACGGCTGGCTGCTGGCCATGCTCGGTCAGGAGTACGGCTGGCCGGTCCCGGTCGGCGGGGCCCAGCAGATCACCTCCGCGCTGGTCGCGCGGCTGGAGTCGCGCGGCGGGCGGATCACCTACGACACCCCGGTGACCCGCATCCTGGTCGCGCGGGGCAAGGCGATGGGGGTACGCACGGCGGACGGCCGTAACTGGCGCGCCCGCCGGGCCGTGCTGGCCGACGTACCGGCCCCGGCGCTGTATCTGGACATGGTCGGCTCGCGGTGGCTGCCCTCGCGGTTCCAGGAGGACCTGGAGTTCTTCCGCTGGGACGGCGCCACCGTCAAGGTCGACTGGGCGGTCAACGGGAAGATCCCGTGGAAGAACCCGGCCGCGGCCGGCTCCGGCACGGTACATCTGGGTGCGGACCTGAACGGGCTGACCCGGTACGCGGCCCACCTGGCCGTCGACGAGATGCCGCCGGATCCGTTCCTGCTGCTGGGGCAGATGACCACCGCGGACCCGTCGCACTCGCCGGAGGGGACCGAGTCGGTGTGGGCGTACACCCACCTGCCGCATCGCAAGAAGTGGGCCGCCGAGGACATCGCCGCCCACGTCGAGCGCATGGAGGCCGTGCTGGAGGAGCAGGCGCCCGGCTTCGGCCGGCTGGTCGTCGGGCGCAACGTCTTCTCCCCGGCCGACCTGGAGCGGGAGGATCCCTCACTGGTCGGCGGGGCTCTGGGCGGCGGCACGGCGGCCGCGTTCCAGCAGCTCTTCCTGCGCCCGATCCCCGGACTGGGCCGGCCGGACACCCCGGTGGACCGGCTGTTCCTGGCCAGCGCCTCGGCCCACCCGGGCGGCGGCGTGCACGGCGCGCCGGGGGCGAACGCGGCCCGGGCGGCGCTGGCCCGCGACCGCATGCTGACCGGCCGGCTCTACGAGGCCGCGATCAGCACCGCCCACAAAGCGATCTACCGCTGAGGCTCAGCGGCGGCGCAGCAGCGCCGCCGCGGCCGCGCCCAGCCCGGCGCTGACGACACCCGCGACCAGCGGCTTGTGCATCGCCGCCCAGAGGGCGAACGAGCTGGTCCGGGACTGGTCGTCGAAGACGCCGTGGGCGCCGTGGTCGCGTTCCTCGTCGGCCGGCTTGTCGACGTTGTCCTGCCAGGTCGACAGGTCGATCGGGTCTGCGGTCTGCTGGCCCTGGTAGCCCTGCTTGTCGCGGGAGAGGTACCGGTCGAGCAGGCCCGGCGCGACGATGTTGCTCAGCCGGGTCTTCAGGGTCGGGCCGCCGACGTTGATCTCGCGCTTGCCGTGGTCGGCCACCCAGAGCACCGCCCGGGCCACCACCTCCGGCTGGTAGATCGGCGGGACGGGCTGCGGGTGCCGGGGCAGCCGGGTCCGCACCCAGGAGAACTGCGGGGTGTTGACCGCCGGCAGCTGGACCATCGACAGCTTCACCCGGTTGCCGTCGTGCAGCAGCTCGGCCCGCAGCGAGTCGTTGAAACCCTGGATGGCGTGCTTGGTGGCGCAGTACGGCGCCTGCAGCGGGATGCCCCGGTAGGCCAGCGCGGAGCCGATCTGCACGATCGCACCGTGCCCGGCCGGACGCATGTGCCGCAGCGCCGCGAGCGTGCCGTGCACCGTGCCGAGGAAGTTGACCTCGGTGACCCGCTTGTACTCGGCCGGGGTGACCTCCCAGGCCGGGGCGAAGACCGAGACCATCGCGTCGTTGATCCAGACGTCGATGCCACCCCAGGCGCGCACGACCTCGTCGGCGACCTCCTGCACCGCCTCGGCGTCGGCCACGTCGACCTGGAAGGTGCGCACGTCGGCGGCGCCGGCGGCCCGGGCCTCCAGCGAGGCGCCCTCCAGCCCGGCCCGGCCGCGGGCGATCAGGGCGAGCTTGGCGCCGCGAGCCGCGTACGCCGCGGTGACCGCCCGCCCGACACCGGCACTCGCACCGGCGATGACCACAACCTGGCTCATGCCTTCGCCCCCTTGCTCGCCGAGCGCAGCACGATGTCGGTCAGCCGGCGCAGCGACTCGATGTTGCGCCGGTGCAGCACCAGGTCGTTGAGCTTGTTGCGGACGAACAGCAGCGGCCCGGCCTCGAAGTCCTCTTTCATGGTGACCCGGGTGCCGCCCTCGGCCATCGGGTCCAGCACGATCTCCACGACCGCCGAGCCGAGCGGCCACAGGCCCGCCCGCAGCTTCAGCAGCCGGTCCGGCACCATCGCCAGCACCGTCGAGCTGTCCTGCAGTGACAGCGGCCACGGTCCGGCCTTGTGGTGCAGCTCGGCGCCCACCTGGGGCCAATGCTCGTCCACGTCTCTGATGTGCACCGTGCCGACAACCCAGTCGCTGTAGGTCCACCCGTCGGCCAACACGGCGAAGACGCGCTCCGGGGAAGCCTGGACGTTACGCTTGACAATAGCCACGCCGCAGACGTACCCGGCATCAGGCATGTTTACGCTTTTGAGTGACGGGCATGTCTCGCCGCGTATCACAGCCTCAACTCCGGTCTTTCTCCCGGAATCAAGCTGTTGGAGGAGGACCCCGTGCGTATCGCGATGATCTCCGAGCACGCGAGCCCGCTGACCGCCCGCGACACCACCGGCGCCCAGCAGCGCCACGTAGCCGAGCTGTCCGCCGCGCTGGCCGAGCAGGGCCACGAGGTGCGGGTCTACACCCGCCGCGACGACCCGCACCTGCCCGCCATCGTGAAGATGAGCGAGGGCGTGCACGTCGTGCACGTGCCGGCCGGCCCCGCCCTGGCCCTGCCGCCCGAGCAGCTGTTGTCCCACATGGGGGATTTCGCCCAGTGGCTGCGCACCGAGTGGCGCGACACCGACTGGCTGCCCGAGGTCGCCCACGCCCACTTCTGGACCAGCGGCCTGGCCGCGGTCACCGCCGCCCGCCAGGTCGGCATCCCGGTCGTCCAATCGTTCCACGAGCTCGGCGAGGCCGGGCCGGCCGGCGCCGGAGCCACCCGGGCCGGCTATGAGCGGGCGCTGGGCCGGGCGGTCGACCGGGTCGTCGCCCAGACCCAGAACGAGGTACGCGGTCTCGTCCGCATCGGCGTGCCGCGCACCCAGCTGACCGTGGTGCCCGCCGGTGTCGACAGCGAGCGGTTCACCCCGGAAGGCCCCGCGGTCGAGCGCGACCCGGAGCGTCCCCGCATCCTGTCCGTCGGCCGGCTGGTCGAACGCAAGGGCTACGGCGACGTCATCCAGGCCATGCGCTATCTCCCCGGCGCCGAGTACGTCGTCGTCGGTGGCCCGTCCGCGGCCCAGCTCGCCACCGACCCGCAGGCCAAGAAGCTGCGTGCGCTGGCCGAGCACTACCAGGTGGCCGACCGGGTGCGGCTGGTCGGCGGCGTGCCCAGCGCCGACATGCCTCGCTGGTACCGCTCGGCCGACCTGCTGGTCGCCGCGCCCTGGCAGGAGCAGTTCGAGCTCGCCCCGCTGGAGGCGATGGCCTGCGGCGTGCCGGTGATAGGCACCTCGGTCGGCGGTATCAACGAGACCGTCGTCGACGGCCTCACCGGCGACCTGATCCCGGCCCGCGACCCGCGGGCGCTGGGCGGCGCGCTGCGCCGGCTGGTCAACGACAAGGTACGGCGCTTCGCGTACGCGACGGCGGCGCTGGACCGGGCCCGCCAGGCGTACTCCTGGAAGCGGGTCGCCGCGCAGGTCGGCTCGGTGTACGCGGCGGTCTCCGGCCGCAAGCCCAGCGAGACGGGCGCCGAGGCCACGGTGTAGTCGGGGGTCCACCGATCGGTTGACCGGTGGACTCGCGAGCTGGTCGATTCGCCGCCCGGCGTCCGCTGCGACGCTGGACTCATGACAGTCATCACCGTCGACCACCTGCAGAAACGTTACGGCGATACCGTGGCGGTCCGGGACGTGTCGTTCACCGTCGAGCGCGGTGAGATCTTCGGCGTCCTGGGCCCGAACGGCGCCGGCAAGACCACCACCGTCGAGTCCATCGCCGGGCTGCGTACGCCGGACGCCGGCACGATCACCGTGCTGGACCGAGATCCGCGCGACCCCGAGCTGCGCCGGCTGGTCGGTGTGCAGCTGCAGGAGAGCCGGCTCGCCGAGAAGATGACCGCCGGCGAGGCCCTGGAGCTGTACGCCGCGTTCTACCCCGAGCCGGCCGACTGGCGCCGCCTCGCCGACGAGCTCGGCCTCGGCAGCAAGCTGACCACCCGCTACGGCAAGCTCTCCGGCGGGCAGAAGCAGCGCCTGTCCATCGCGCTGGCCCTGATCGGCAACCCGGCCATCGCGATCCTGGACGAGCTCACCACCGGCCTGGACCCGCAGGCCCGGCGGGACACCTGGGAGCTGGTCGAGTCCGTCCGCGACCGCGGGGTCACGGTGCTGCTGGTCACCCACTTCATGGAGGAGGCCGAGCGGCTCTGCGACCGGGTCGCCCTGATCGACGCGGGCGCGGTCGTGGCTCTCGACACCCCGGCTGGACTGGTCGCCCGGGTCTCCGCCGAGCAGCGGATCCGCTTCCGGCCGTCCGTACCGCTGGACGACAGCGTGCTCACCGGCCTGGCCGAGGTCCGCGAGGTCCGCCGGCACGGCACCCAGCTCGAGGTGATCGGCGAGGGCAACGTGCTGCACGCCGTCACGGCGGCCCTGGCCGCGCACCGGATCATCGCCAACGACCTGCGCGTCGAGCAGGCCAGCCTGGACGACGCGTTCGTCCGGCTGACCGGGCGCGCCGACCCGGGGGAGCAGTCCTGATGCATGTCTTCGCCAAACTGACCCGGTCGGAGTTCCGGTTGCTGCTGCGCGAGCCGATGCAGCTGTTCTGGATCTTCGTCTTTCCGTCGCTGCTGGTGGTCATCCTCGGTTGCGTACCGCCGTTCCGGGAGCCCAGCGCCGACCTCGGTGGCCTGCGCGTGGTCGACCTGTACGTGGCCATCGCGATCATCCTGACCCTGGCCTCGCTCGCGTTGCAGGTGGCGCCGATGGTGCTGGCCACGTACCGGGAGCGGGGGATCCTGCGCCGGCTGGCCACCACCCCGGCCCGGCCCGTCGCGCTGCTCGGCGCCCAGCTGGTGATGAGCCTGCTGACCGCCGTCGGCTCGGTGGTCCTGCTGCTGCTGGTCGGCCGGCTGGTCTTCGACGTGGCGCTGCCCCGGCAGGCGGCCGGTTTCGTGGTCGCTTTCCTGGCCACCGCCGGTGCCGCGTTCGCCATCGGGCTGTTCGTCGCCGCGGTGGCGCCCGGGGGCAAGGCGGCCAACACCATCGGCACGCTGCTGTTCTTCCCGTTCATGTTCTTCGCCGGGCTGTGGACCCCGCGCGAGGTGTTTCCCGAGGTGCTGCGGCGGATCGCGGACCTGACGCCGCTGGGTGCGGGCGAGCGGGCGGTGCAGGACGCGATGAGCGGGCAGTGGCCGGCCTGGGGATCGCTTACCGTGCTGGTGGCGTACATGCTGGTGTTCGGGCTGGCGGCGGCCAGACTGTTCCGCTGGGAGTGAGGGCGATGTCCGAGGTGAACCGGCTGGAGATCCGGCAGCGCCGGGCCGATCGGCGGATGCTGCTGATGCCGTACGTGGCGTTGTTCGGCTCGACCGTGATGGTGGTCGTGGCCGGTGACCTCGGCCTGCCCCGCCAGGGGCTGCCGCTCACCTTCACCGTCGTGGCGGTCACGACCGCCTGGCTGCTCGGCATGGTGACGCTGCGCCCCGGATGGCAGGACCGCCCGCGCACCGGAGTCGTGTTCTTCGCCGGCCTGCTGGTGCTGATCGCGCTGCTGGTGTGGTGTCACCCGATCTACGGCTTCTTCGCCTGGACCGGCTACCTCTACGCCGTCCCCAGCCTGCGCGGCCGGTGGCGGCTGGCCGGCGCGGCCGCGGTCGCCTGCTGCACCGCGGTCTCGCAGGTCGGCGGCTTCGGCAACCTTCGGGCCACCGGCATCTGGGTCGCGTTCGTCATCCTGCTGGCCTTCAACATCGGCATCGCGGTGACGATGACCATGCTGTCCATCATGAACAGCGACCACGCGACCCGGCGGGCCGAGATGCTGCACCGGCTCACCGAGGCCAACGACAAGCTGGCCCGGGCGCTGACCGAGAACGCCGGCCTGCACGAGCAGCTGCTGGTGCAGGCCCGCGAGGCCGGCATCCTGGACGAGCGCCAGCGGATGGCCGGGGAGATCCACGACGTGCTGGCCCAGGGGCTGACCGGCATCGTCACCCAACTGGAGGCGGCCGACCAGGCAGCCGGCCGGGAGAGCGACCGCCGCCGGCACCTGGACACCGCGAAACAGCTGGCCCGCGACAGCCTCACCGAGGCCCGTCGCTCGGTGCAGGCGCTGCGCCCGCAGCCCCTCGCGCAGGCAGCTCTGCCGGAGGCGCTGGGCGAGGTGGTCGACGGCTGGGCGGCCCGCCACGGGGTGGCCGCCCAGCTGATCACCACCGGCACCGCGCGACCCCTGCTGCCGGAGATCGAGGCGACCCTGCTGCGCACCGCCCAGGAGGCGCTGGCCAACGTGGCCCGGCACGCGGGCGCGGACCGGGTCGCGCTGACCCTGTCCTACATGGAGGACGTGGTGACGCTGGACGTCCGCGACGACGGCACCGGCTTCGACCCGGCGCACAGCCGCACGCAGGGATACGACGGCGGCTACGGCCTGACGGCCATGCGGGAACGGGTACGGCGGATCGCGGGCACCCTGGAGGTGGAGTCGGAACCGGGCGCGGGCACGGCGATCTCGGCCTGCGTACCGGCGCTGACCGTGGCGGCCGCCGCATGATCGGTCTGCTGATCGTCGACGACCACCCGGTGGTCCGCGACGGCCTGCGCGGCATGTTCGCCGGCGACGAACGCTTCCGGGTGCTGGGCGAGGCGGCCGACGGCACCGAGGCGCTGGCGGTGGCCCGGGCGGTCCAGCCCGACGTGGTGCTGATGGACCTGCGGATGCCGGGCATGGACGGCGTGACAGCCATCCGGGCGCTGCGCGATCAGGGCGTGCCGGCCCGGGTGCTGGTGCTGACCACGTACGACACGGACAGCGACGTCCTGCCGGCGATCAAGGCGGGTGCGACCGGTTACCTGCTCAAGGACGTACCCCGGGAGGAGCTGTTCCGGGCGGTGTCGGCGGCGTACCGCGGCGAGTCGGTGCTGTCCCCGGCGGTGGCCGGGCGGCTGATGGGCGAGCTGCGCTCCCCGGCCCGCGAGGAGCTGAGCCAGCGCGAACTGGAGGTGCTGGGCCTGATCGCGCAGGGCTGCTCCAACCGGGAGACCGCGAGCCGCCTGTTCATCAGCGAGGCGACGGTGAAGACGCATCTGCTGCACGCGTACGCGAAGCTCGGCGTCCGCGACCGCGCGGCGGCGGTCGCGGCGGCCTATGCCCGGGGCCTGCTCGGCCGGGACGCACCCTAGGCTGCCGGGACTGGTCGACCACGCCACCGCCGGGCGGGCGCTGCGGCTGGTGGAGAGCCGGCCGTTCGACGGCGGCGCGGTCGTGCTGCGTTACGCCGCCGGCACCGGCTCGCCGCGGTAGGTGCCGAACGACCACAGGTTGCCCTCGGGGTCGCGGACGGCGAAGTCGCGCGAGCCGTAGTCGGTCACGTTGAGCTCCCGGACGACGGTCGCCCCGGCCTTCACGGCCCGGTCGTGCAGGCCGTCCGGGTCGTCGGTGACCACGTACGCGCCGAAGGTGCCCGGCCGCAGCGCCCACGGGTCGTCCGGGTCGTCGCGGTGCGAGCCGAGCATGATGCCGCCGCCCGGGGGCCAGGCCAGCTCGGCGTGGGCGACCTGGTCGCCCTCGCCGTAGACGGCGACCTCCACGAAGCCGAAGGCGTCGACGAGGAAACGGATCAGGGCTCGGGCGTCGCGGGCCCGCAGGGTGGGCCACACCTGCGGTGGCGGGGTCTTCGGATCAGTCATGCCCCTCATCCTGCGCGCCGGAGCGCGGATGGTCTTGGACGAAAGTGAACTCGTCGGCCAGCCACCGCGACGGTGAGCAGCCGGCCAGGGACCGGAACTCGCGGGCCAGGTGCGCCTGGTCGTAGAAGCCGGTGTCGGCGGCGAGCCGGGCCAGCGGCGTGCCCGGGGTCAGCCGGCGCCGGGCCCGGTCGAAGCGGACCACCCGGGCCGCCTCCTTGAGCCCGAGGCCGGTCTCGACCCGGAACCGGTCGGTCAGGTGGCGCGGACTCCAGCCGACCTCGCCGGCCAGGTCGCGGACCGGCAGCCGGCCGCCGGTGGCGAGCAGGCGACCGAACGCGTACGAGACGTCGGGATGCACCTCAGCCTCGTGGCGCCGGACGCGGGCCAGCAGGGCGGCGTCCAGGGCCGCGAAGCGGTCGGGCCAGCTCCGGGCGGCCAGCAGCCGGGCCCGCAGCCGCTCGACGCCCAGGCCGCCGAGCACGTCGGCGAGGTCGAGGTCCAGGCCGGCCAGCTCACCGGCGGGCAGGCCGAACAGGGTGCGGCAGCCGAGTGGATGCACGGCCACCTGGACACCGGACTGGCGGCCGCCGTGGGCGATCAGGGCGGGGGCCAGGTGCAGGCCGCCGAGCAGGGCGTCATAGCGGCCCGGCGCCTGGCGGCTGTCCGGGTGGGCGTGCACGACCAGCGGGTCGTCGAGGGTGAGCACGAGCGTCAGGTACGGCGAGGGCAACCCCCGGTGGGTCACCGGCGGCACCCCGCACTGCCGCCAGCCGGAGTAGTGCGCGACGTACGGCCGCAGCGCCACCGCCGGTCGCGTCCACGCGGACTCGTCGACCACCATGAGCTGAGCATCCCACCCGCGCCGCCGGCGGCCCACCCGTACGCGGGCCGGCCCGGGGCCCCGCCGGTCACCAGGTCTCCGGCGCGGCCCCGGGCCGGGGGATCAGTCGGCCAGGGCCTTGGCCAGGGCGTCGCGGAAGGCGCGCTCGTTGTCGGTCACGACGTCGCCGCCGATGCCCAGCACGCCACCGGACGAGGCCGCACCGACCACGCTCTCGGCGATCTCGACCAGCCAGTGCTTGTACGTCTCCGCGTCCGCCGGGTCGGCCTTGACGGCCAGCAGCGCGGACGCCTCGGCGGCGCGGTTCACCACGTCCTGGCCGTAGCCCACCGGGTCGGCCGGCTCGATGGCCGGCAGCTCCTCGCCCCGGTCCGGGTCGCCGGTCTGGTCCAGGACCGCCGTGGCGATCGCGGTGACCAGCCGGCTGGCCGAGCCCCGCGCGTCGGAGATCTGGTCGAGACCGGCAGCCGTCTCGGCCCGGGTCTTACGGGCACTGTCGTGCGTCGCCACGCTCGCGGCGGTCAGCACCGACTGCGGAAGGCCGACCAGCAGCCCCCACTCGGCGTCGGTGAAGCCGAACGTGGCGTACAACGGTTCGTCGGTCACGGTAATCCTCACTCACTTCTTCTTCTCAGCGACCAGCAGCGCGTGCTCCTGGACGACCGGCACCGAGAGGGTCTTGTAGCCGACCTCGTCGAAGAGCACGGTCATGCGATCCTCCTCGTACCCCATCACCATGCCGGGACCCCACTCGGCGTGCCGCACCGTGCTGTGCACGGCGAACGGCTCGTCGCCGGTCTCCTCCTCGGTCTCCTCGGCCACGCCCTCGGCGCAGTTGTCGCAGTGCCCGCAACGCTCGGCGAGATCCTCGCCGAAGTAGGCCAGCAGGGTCTGGGAGCGACACGCGTTGCTCTGCGCGTACGCGCGCATCATGTCCGTGCGGGAGCGCTGCACGACCTGCTGGCGCTCGTGCTCGGCGACGGCGGCCTCGGCCGCCGCGGCGGGCAGCGGGGCGAAGACCGGGACCGTCCACTTGTTGCCGCCGCCGGCGACCGCGGCGCCGACCTGCTCCAGCAGGCTCAGCAGCTGACCCAGCTTGCGCGGCCCGAGGCCGGTCTTCTCCTTCAGCGCGGTCTTGGTGGCCGGTCCGGCCCGCAGGGCGGCGGCCAGCTCGCGGATCTCGGCCACCTCGGGTGAGCCGCCGGTGAAGAAGCGCTGGATCGCCTCGTCCTCGGAGCGCCACAGCAGCAGCGCCCGGCTCGGCTCGCCGTCGCGGCCCATCCGGCCGATCTCCTGGAAGTAGCTGTCCGGGGAGTCGGGCAGGGCGACATGCGCGACCCAGCGGATGTTGGGCTTGTCGATGCCCATGCCGAACGCCGACGTGGCCACCATGATGTCGACCTTGTCGGCGAGGAAGTCCTCGTGGGCCTGCTCGCGGGCGCCGCCGGCCATCCCGCCGTGGTAAAAGGTGGCGCTGTAGCCGGCCTCGGTCAGGCGCTCGGTGAGCTCCTCGGCGGCCCGCCGGGTCGCCACGTAGATGATCCCCGGCCGCTCGGTCTCGTCCAGCAGCGCGGTGAGCCGGCGCCACCGGTACGCCTCGTCCGGGCAGTACGCGACCTCGAGGAACAGGTTCTGCCGGTCCAGGCCGGAGACGTGGATCTCGGGCTTGTCGAGGTGCAGCCGGGCGATGATGTCGTCGCGGACCGGCGGCGAGGCGGTGGCGGTCAGCGCCAGCACCGGCGGCCGGCCCAGGCCCCTGATCAGATGCCCGAGGGAGAGGTATTCCGGGCGGAAGTCGTGGCCCCAGGCGGAGATGCAGTGCGCCTCGTCGATCGCCACCAGGCCCGGGCGCAGCGCCCGGACCTCGGCCAGCCGCTCCGGGTTGGCCAGCTGCTCCGGGGTGATGAACAGGAACTCGGCGCGGCCTTCCTGGATCTCCCGGATCGCCTCGCGCTGCTGGTTGGGGGTCTCGGCCGAGCTGACCCGCACGGCCCGCACGGCGGCGTCGTCCCGCTCGTTGAGGGCGGCGATCTGGTCCTGCTGCAGGGCCAGCAGTGGTGAGATCACCACTGTCGGCCCGGGCAGCAGGACCGCTGGGATCTGGTAGATCGCCGATTTGCCGGCGCCGGTGGGCAGGACGACGAGGGCGTCGTGGCGGCGCAGCACGGCCCGCATGGGCTTGAACTGGCCGGGGCGCAGGTCGGGCCACCCGAAGTGCTTGCGGGCGACCTTGCGCAGGCGCGGGCCGTAGATCGGTAGCTTCATCGAGCGGCCATTGTGCCCCACGGGTGTGACACCCAAACGCTACGAGTGCTTGGGCAGGATGTGCTCGGCGTAGAGATCGAACAGGCCCTGGTAATGCGGGCCGGTGTTGGCCACGTAGACCTCGTCGAAGCCGGCCTGGGCGTACTTGTCGAGCATCTCCAGGTGGGCCGCCGGGTCGTTGCCGCAGACGAAGGCCTCCTTGATCATGTCCTGGGTGACCAGCTCCGACGCCTGCTCGAAATGCTTGGGCGAGGGCAGGACCTGGGAGAGCTCGCCGGGCACGCCGGCGTTGGGCCACTTCTCGTACGCGATCCGGGCGCCCTCCTCCTCGCTGGTGGCGAACGCCGCCTTGAAACCGGCCTGACAGGTACGGTCGCCGCCGCCCTCGTTGCGGAACTGCTGGACCATGTCGCCGTCGGGCATCGTGCTGATGTAGCCCTCGGCGATCCGCGCCGCCACCGAGGTGGCCTTGGGGCCGAAGCCGGACATGAGGATCTCGACCGGCTTCTCCGGCAGCGTGTAGATCCGGGCGTTCTCGACCGTGTAGTGCTTGCCGCGGTGCGACACCGTGCCGCCCTTCCACAGCTCGCGCATGATCTCGACGGCCTCCTCCAGCATCTCCAGGCGCACGTCGGCCTCGGGCCAGGCGTCGCCGAAGATGTGCTCGTTGAGGGCCTCACCGGTGCCGATGCCGAGCCGGAACTTCCCGCCGGTCAGCACCGCGCTGGTCGCGGCGGCCTGGGCGATCACGGCGGGGTGGATGCGGACGGTCGGGCAGGTGACCGCGGTGGTGATGGGCAGCGAGCAGGCCTGGCTGAGGGCACCGATGGTGGACCAGACGAACGCGCTCTGCCCCTGGGCGTCGACCCACGGGTGGTAGTGGTCGGAGATCCACAGGGCGGAGAAGCCGGCGCGCTCGGCGCCCTTGGCCTGCTCGATGAGCTCCGCGGGGGTGTATTCCTCGCTGGACAGGAAATATCCGATTCGCATACCGGGCGGATACCCCGGTTATTTGCCGCCGAACATCCGGCGGATGGCCCAGAGCAGGATCAGGGCCCCGAGCGCGACGCCGAGCAGGCGCACCGCGTGCACCTCGGACCAGTCCACGCCGGAGGCCGCCAGGACGGGGGTCGCCCACTGTGTCCGCACCCGGGAAGCTTAGCGAGGCGGGCAAGCGGCTCAACACTTTAAGTTCGCTTAATAGAAAGGTTTGTTGACTAAAGCCCTGAAGTGGGTGACCATAGGTCGTCGCCGCGCCCATGACGGTTGTCGGTCGATCACGTTGGGGGACGTGCTCGCTGAGCGCGTATTCGTCGTCACCGGAGGTACGCGGACACATGCCGAATCATGGCGATTTGCCAGTTCTCGCCGCGACGGTGTTGCAGCCCGGGTTCGAAGGCACCGCTGTGCCCGACTGGGTCCGTCGCTGGCTCGCGGACGGGCTGGGCGGCGTCGCCCTGTTCGCCCGCAACGTCGAGACACCCGCACAGGTCGCGGCCCTGACCGCCCAGCTGCGCGCCGAACGCCCGGACGTCATCGTGGCCATCGACGAGGAGGCCGGTGACGTCACCCGCTTCGAGTCGCGGCACGGCAGCTCCCGGCCCGGCAACCTGGGCCTGGGCGCGATCGACGACGCCGAGCTGACCCACGCCGTCGCCCGCGACCTGGGCCTCGAGCTGGCCCACGCGGGCATCACGCTCGACTACGCCCCGGACACCGACGTCAACAGCAACCCGGACAACCCCATCATCGGGGTACGCGCGTTCGGCGCCGAGCCCGGTCTCGTGGCCCGCCACGGCGCGGCCTGGATCAGCGGCCTGCAGGAGGCCGGCGTCGCCGCCTGCGCCAAGCACTTCCCGGGCCACGGTGACACCGCCGTCGACTCGCACCACGACGTACCGCTGATCGACCGCAGCCGGGAGCGGCTCGCCGAGGTGGAGCTGGTGCCGTTCAAGGCCGCCATCGCCGCCGGCGTGCAGTCGGTCATGACCGGGCACCTGCTGGTCCCCGCGTACGACCCGGACCTGCCCGCGACGCTGAGCCGGCGCATCCTCACCGGTCTGCTGCGCGAAGAGCTCGGCTTCCAGGGCCTGATCGTCACCGACGGCATCGAGATGCAGGGCGTACGCCGCACCTACGGGCTCGAAGGCGCCACCGTGCGGGCGCTGGCCGCCGGGGCCGACGCCATCTGTGTCGGCGGCGACCACGCCGACGAGCACACCGCCGTGCGGCTGCGGGACGCCATCGTCGCCGCGGTGCGCAGCGGTGAGCTGAGCGAGGAGCGCCTGCGCGACGCCGCCGCCCGGGTCCGCAAGCTGGCCACCTGGACGCTGGAGACGCAGACCGCCATCGGGGCCCGCGCCGTCGCGGAGGTCGCCGGCTCCACCGCACACGAGGTCGCCGTCATCGGCGGGTCGGCCGTCGGCCAGGCCGCCGCCCGGCGCGCCGTCAAGGTCACCACCGGCGCGGCCGCCCCCGAACTGCCGCTGAGCTGTGCGCCGCACGTGGTCGAGTTCGCGCCGGCCCGCAACATCGCGATCGGCGCCGAGACGCCGTGGGGAGTCGGGGCGCCGCTGGGCAACCTGCTGCCCGGCACCACCTCGATCCGGCTCAGCGCCGAGGACCTGGCCGGGGTGAGTGACCCGGCGACGCCGGTCCTGGCCGGAGCCGACGGTCGCCCGCTGGTCCTGGTCGTCCGGGACGCGCACCGGCACCCGTGGATCGCCGGCGCCCTGCGGGACACGCTCGCGGTACGCCCCGACGCGATCGTGGTGGAGATGGGCGTGCCGGTCGCGGTGAGCGGCGGGGTGCACCTGGCGACCTACGGTGCCACCCGTGCCTGCGGTCAGGCCGCCGCCGAGATCATCGCCGGTTCCTCGGTGCCGCAGCTCGCGTCGCCGGCCCTCGCCGCCTGAAGGAGGTCGCGGGCCGCTCAGGCAATGATGTCGTCGTACTGGGAGTGGTCCGCGACGTAGCGCGCGAAGAACGGGCAGGCGGGGACGACCTTCGCCCCGCGTGCCCGGAGGGCGTCCAGGGTCTGCGCGGCCAGCACGCTGCCCAGGCCCTTGCCCCGGTGCGCGGGGTCCACCTCGCTGTGCACGACGACCACGGCGCCGTCGCGCTCGCGGTAGTCGGCGAACCCGCCGACCTCGCCGTCGAGCAGGATCTCGAAGCGGTGGCGGGCGGGGTTGTCCTGCACGGTGACGTCCATCCTGCCAGCCTAGGGTGGCTTGTGGCCCGTACTCTTGATCGGGTGATGAACACCGCAGCACCGCGCATCGCCGCCCTGTTCACCTCGGCCGTCCTCGGTCTGACCCTGCTCGCCGGATGCGGCAGCGACAACGTCGACTGCGGCCTGGACCAGTGCACCGTGACCCTCGACCGCAGCACCAGCGCGAGCGCCAGCGTGCTCGGCGTGGAGGCCAAGTTCGTCAGCGCCGACGCCAACACCGTCACCCTCGAGGTGGCCGGCGAGCAGGTGCAGCTCACCAAGGGACAGCAGGCCGTGAACGTCGGTGGCCTGCAGGTGTCGCTGGACAGCATCACGGCCGACCAGATCGGCTTCCAGGTCTCCCGCTAGCACACGCCGGGTGGCACTGGTGGCAGGTTTCAAAAATGGTGCCCCAGGTCAATCTGAGCAGCATGTCTGCCACCCAGCAAGCCCGGAGCACAGCGTCGCGTGCTGCCGACAGCAAACCCCTCGAATATCTCGCCCGCGGTGGCTTCATCGTGTACGGCGTCATCCACCTGCTCTTCGCCTGGCTGGCGCTGCAGGTCGCCCTGGGTGACTCGAAGGGTGAGAGCGACCAGTCCGGCGCGCTGCAGAGCCTGGCCGGCAAGCCGTTCGGGAAGACGATGCTGGTCATCGCCGTGATCGGCATGATCGCCCTGGCCATCTGGCAGGCCTTCGAGGCTGCCATCGGTCAGAGCGGCCCGCAGGACAAGGCGGCGCTCGCCGAGCGCATCGTCTCCGGCGCCCGCGCGGTGATCTACCTGTCATTCGCCTGGATCGCCATCCGGGTGCTGCAGGGCGCCAACGCCTCCACCGGCGACAAGCAGGAGAAGGGCGCGGCCGGCCTGATGGCCAACACCGGCGGGCGCTGGCTGGTCGGACTGATCGGGCTCGTGGTGGTCGGCGTCGGCGTCGGCCTGGTGATCTACGGCGTCACCAAGAAGTTCGAGAAGAAGCTCAACACCCAGCAGATGAGCCCGAGCGTCCGCAAGACCACGCGTCGCCTCGGTGTCGCCGGCTATTCGGCCAAGGGCGTCGCGTACGCGATCGCCGGCGGCCTGATCGTGGCCGCGGCCGTGACCTACGACGCGGAGAAGGCCCGCGGTCTGGACGCGGCGCTGCGCCTGCTGGCCGAGCAGTCGTACGGCCCGTGGCTGCTGGGCCTGGTCGCGCTGGGCATCGCGGCCTTCGGTGTCTACTGCTTCTCGCAGGCTCGCTACCGCAAGGTGTGACGCACGACCGAGCTCGAAGCGGGTGGAAGACGTGTCTTCGCACAGGCGGGCAGGGCAAGGTAGAGCGCTGGCAACGACCCCTGAATCGTGGAGAGGGAATCCGTGACCAGCGTGCTCACCGCCCTGCTCGCCGTCGTCATCGCGGCGGGTGCGGCGATCGTCCTGGTCGAGGCGGTGCACTGGGTCGTCAAACGGCTCGGGCGCCGCTCGACTCTGCTCAGCGACCTGGCCGCCACGGCACACAAGCCGTTCCTGACCAGCGTCACCATCTATGCCATGCAGCAGGCCGTCCGCACCTTCGCCGGTGAGTTCACGGGCCGGGACGGGGTGCTGCACGCCCTCGTCCTGCTGGTGATCGCCTCGGTCGCCTGGCTCGTCGGCGCGCTGCTGCTCGTGCTGGAGGACGTCGCCCTGGCCCGCTGGCGGGTCGACGTCCCGGACAACATGAAGGCCCGCCGGGTCAAGACCCAGATCGTGATAATGCGCCGGGTCACCATCGCCGCGATCGTGGTGCTGACCGCCGGGGTCATGCTGATGACCTTCCCGGACGTCCGCGCGCTGGGCGCCAGCGTGCTCGCCTCGGCCGGCGTGGTCAGTGTCATCGCCGCGCTCGCCGCCCAGAGCACGCTGGGCAACCTCATCGCCGGCCTGCAGCTCGCCTTCAGCGACGCGGTCCGCATCGACGACGTGGTGGTCGTCGAGGGGGAGTGGGGCCGGATCGAGGAGCTGACCCTGACGTACGTCGCGGTGCAGATCTGGGACGACCGCCGGCTGATCCTGCCGACCTCGTACTTCACCACCAAGCCGTTCCAGAACTGGACCCGGACCGGGTCCGCTGTGCTGGGCACCGCGGAGATCGACGTCGACTGGTCGGCGCCGGTCGAGCCGATGCGCGCCGAGCTGCGCGCCGTCTGCGAGGGCAGCGAGCTGTGGGACGGCCGGGTCTGCGTGCTCCAGGTGACCGAGGCGACCGGCGGCATGATCCGGCTCCGCGCCCTGGTCAGCGCGCCCGACGCGGGATCGCTGTGGGACCTGCGCTGCCTGGTCCGCGAGCGCCTGGTGACCTGGGTCTTCGAGCACCGGCGGGACTCGTTGCCACGGCTGCGCGCGGACATCTCGCAGGGCGGGCGGACACTGCCCGCACCCGCCGTTGCTGCACCGGCGGACGACACCGCGGCCCGCGACGACGCCCGGGTGTTCAGCGGCGCCGGGGACGGCGACGAGCGGGCGGCGGCCTTCAGTGGTCCAGAAGAGCAGACATCTCCCGCCACGCCCGGTATCAGGCAGTAATTTCGGCTCCGGCAGGCGAGGATTGACCAGGCCCTGTGCAGGGCATAGAGGCTCCATTGGGAAAGGAGGACACCATGGCCGATGTCCTGAACGGTAGCCCGGCCCGTCCGGGGACCGACCAGTCCACCTCGGAATTGGTACAGAAGGCGAGCGAGCAGATCTCTCGCCTGGTGAAGGATGAGATCGCGCTCGCGAAGGCAGAGCTCACGGAGAAGGGTAAGCACGCCGGCATCGGTGTGGGTCTGTTCGGCGGCGGAGGGGTGCTGGCCCTGTACGGCGTCGGCGCGCTGTTCGCCACGCTGATCATCGTCCTCGACCTGTTCCTGCCGCTGTGGCTGGCCGCACTGATCGTGACCGTGGTGCTCTTCGCCTCGGCCGGCGTGCTGGCGCTGCTCGGCAAGAAGCAGGTCACCCAGGCGGTCCCGCCGGAGCCCTCGGCCGCCATCGCCAGTGCGAAGGCGGACGTCGACGAGGTCAAGCACGCGATCAAGAGCAGGAGCCGGGCATGAGTGACAAGAACGGGTCCACGTCGGCAGGCAAGCCCGACGTGGCGGCCTTGCGCGAGGACATCAAGCAGACCCGCGCCGAGCTCGGTGAGACGGTCCAGGCCCTCGCGGCCAAGGCGGACGTCAAAGCCCGGGCCAAGGAGCAGGTCGAGCAGACCAAGCAGCGGGCCAAGGCGCAGGTGCACGAGACGACCGGCAAGGTCCGCGAGGCTGCGGCCGCTGCGGTCGGTGCCGCGTCGGAGAAGGTCCGCACCGCCAAGGCGCAGGCCGGCGACAAGGTCGCCCTGGCCGGTGACAAGGTGAAGGAGTCCGGCGCCCTCGACAAGGTCAAGGAGTCGGGCGTCCTGGACAAGGCGCAGGACGCGCGCGTCCAGGTGCAGCGCAACCCCATCCCCTTCGCCGCGGTGCTGGCGGCCGGGGTGGCGCTGGTCGGCATCATCCTCATCGTGCGCGGGAGGCGTAAGTGAGCAACAAGCTTCAGAAGGTGGCGTACAAGCCGGTCGGTCTGTTGCTGGGCATCGGGGCCGGCGCGGTCGCGGGCTTTGTGTTCAAGGAGATCTGGAAGTTCGCCTCCGGGGACGACGACGCCCCGAACGCCACCGACGAGGACCGTGGCTGGGGCGAGATCATCGCCGCGGCCGCGCTGCAGGGCGCGATCTTCGCGACGGTCAAGGCACTGGTCGACCGCGGCGGCGCCGCCGGCGTTCGCAAGATCACCGGGGAATGGCCCGACTGATCGATCGCCTACATAGACGTACGTCGAGGCCTCTGGCGCCGCTCAAGCGGCGCCGGAGGCCTTTTCCGGTTCTGTCCAAGTCGACGGGATTCGGCTGAGGGGCAGCTTTCGGGCTGGTTCTTCGGGTACAGTGTGGCCAGTTTTTGTGTACGTGGTTCAGAGGCTCGTCCTGCTGAAACGCCGCCCCTCGCGGCGGCCGCTGCGCGGAAACGACCATCGGCCCCGCATCACCGGGCCGGCATTTTCAGAAGGAGAGTTCAGCATGGCGCAGGGAACCGTGAAGTGGTTCAACGCAGACAAGGGCTTCGGCTTTATCACCGTCGATGGCGGGGGTGCTGACGTGTTCGTCCACTTCTCGGCCATCCAGACGAGCGGCTACCGCAGTCTGGAAGAGAACCAGCGGGTCGAGTTCGAGATCGCCCAGGGCCAGAAGGGCCCTCAGGCGGAGCAGGTTCGCCCGCTCTGAGACCATCCTGCCGGCGGCGACGCCGGCCGCCGATCGCCTGGCGGAGATCGGCCTGAGTGACCCCGCATCCCTTCTTCGAGGGGTGCGGGGTTTTTCTGTTTGCCTTTTTTGGTTGCGCTGGGGGGCTTGGGGGCGGGGATGGCCCACGCAGCTCGTCAGGCTTGATATCTGCGTGGGCCATCCCC
>NZ_JBSGFR010000077.1:0-27632 GCF_053603475.1 Actinoplanes sp. NPDC004185
CAAGCGTTCCCAATCCTGATCAGTCAGATCACCGGCCACAACACACCAACGATCGATCATGGTCACGCGTGATGATCCGTCAGACTCGCTCTAGGCTGGGCCGGGTGCGGCGCTCACTTGCCTGGGTCACTGCCGGCGTGGTCATGGCCGCCGCCGGGCCTGCAGTGACGACAGCGTCCCGCCGAAGGGCGTGGCCGCGAGCCCGTCAGCCTCAGCGACCGCCACCGCCGAGCCCGCCGCTCAGGTCAGGACCGTCGACGCCGCCGGTGACATCCTGCGGATGAGTGTCGGGCCGCTGATCCGGTCCGGCGACTCCGTCGTGCTCACCGCCCAGACCCGGCTCGAACGGGCCGCCGGTGGCAGCGCCGGCATGGTCAGCCGGCACTTCTCGACCCTGCTGACCAACTCCTTCGACGCCGGCCGGCTCGTCGACGAGGCCGGACGCCGGGTCTATCTCGTCTCCGAAGGGCTCGACGGCAGCGGCTGCGTCTGCACCGGCCTCGTCCGCTTCGAGGTCGGTGAGACCCGCCCCCTGCAAGCCGTCTTCCGCGGCGTACCGGCCGGCGTGCAGCGGCTGTCGGTGATGCTGCCCTACGCCGGCGTGTTCACCGACGTTCCTGTCACCGATGGCGTCGTGCCACCGCCGCCGGCCCAGCCGACCAGGGCCGGGCAGGTGCAGAAGCCCCTCGACCCCGCAACGGCAGCTCCCGCGTTCACGGCCGCCCTGGAGTCGTACACGGAACGGCTCGATGTCGCGCTGCGCACGCGGCGGACCGCCGACCGGGTCGACATCAGCCTGGACACCGACGTGCTGTTCCGGCTGGACAGCGCCGAGCTCACCGCGGGCGCCGGCCGGTCCATATCCGCCGCCGTCGCCGACCTCGAGGCCGCCGGGCCCGGCCCGCTCACGATCACCGGTCACACCGACAGCACCGGCACCACCGCGCACAACCAGGACCTCTCCCAGCGGCGGGCGCAGGCCGTGGCCAAGGCGCTCCGCGCGGCGCTGCCCGACCAGCGATGGCCCAAGACCGTCGCCGCCGAAGGTGAGAGCAAGCCGGCCGTGCCCAACGATTCCGATGCCCATCGGGCGCTCAACCGGCGGGTCGCCATCACCTACCGGGCCCGCGGGCCGGCCACCCCGGCCCCGGCCCGGGCCGTGCTGCCGAAGACCACCGGCGAGCAGGGCCGGGCCCCCGACGGTGTCGAGGTCACCCTGCCGCTCAACCGGGGCACCCTGCGCTTCGTGCCCGGCCCGGCCACCGTACGGGGGCAGTTCCTGCTGGTCAGCCTCACGGCCCGCAACGTCGGGGACAACAAGGCCACCATCCTGGACTTCCTCGGCCAGGGCGTGTTCACCGTCCGCGACGAGTTCGACCCGTACGCCCGGTACGGCACCGCCGGTGTCCGTCTGCTGGCCGGGGACACCGCCGCCTACGGGCTCGACTACGAGTCCTCCCCCGGATCCCACCGCTGCCTCTGCGACCGGATCCTCACCAAGGCCATCCCGCCGGGCAGCGAGCAGGTGCTCTCCCTCTGGTTCCCGGCCCCGCCCGCCGGCACGGGCACCGTCACCCTCGACGTGCCCGACCGGCTGCGGATCACCGGCATCCCGGTGGCGTGACCGGCCGGGCGCGGGGCTCAGGACTCAGCGGGCGTACTTGGCCACGTACTGGTTCACCTGCTCCAGGTTGAACCGGCCGCTGTCCGCCGCGCGTTCCTCCCAGGCGAAGACGCAGACCGTGGCGATGCCGTCGAAACCCACTTCCGCCAGCGTGCGGAAGAACAGGTCCCAGTCGACCTCACCCTGGCCGATGTCCAGGTGCTGGTGCACCCGGACCGCCGAGCCCGGCGGGTTCACGATGTAGCGCAGGCCCGACGAGCCACGGTGGTCGAACGAGTCCGCGATGTGCACCTGAGTCAGCAACGGCCCCGCGTGCCGCAGCACCGCGGCCAGATCGCCGCCCTGGTGGAACGTGTGCGGCGCGCAGTACAGGAACGTCACCAGCGGCGAGTTGATGCCCTTGACCAGGTTCACCCCGGCGATGCCGTCCTCGACGAAGTCGTCCGGGTGCGGCTCCAGCACCAGCCGGACACCCTCGCGTTCGAAGATCGGCAGAAGCTCCTCCAGGGAGCGCCAGAACTGGGCCTCGCTCGCCGCCGCCGCCTCCGGGCGGCCGTTGAACTCCGAGTTCATCACGTCCACGCCCAGGTCGACCGTGATCTCGATGGCCCGTTTCCAGTACCGCACCGCCGCCTGGCGTTCGTCCTCGTCCGGGCCCGACCACTTGTACAGGGGCAGCACCGACGCCACCGAGACCTCGGCCGCGGCCAGCTCCCGCCTGAACGCCGCCACGTCCGCCGACGACGCCCGCGGGTGCAGGAAGAACGGCATGAAGTCGTCGCGGGGCGACAACTCGATGTGGCGGTAGCCCAGGTCGGCGACCACCCGCGGCAGCTCCAGCAGGGGCACCCCGCGCAACATGTACGGATCCAGCGCGACCTTCACGACAGCACCGCCTCGGTGGCGTAAAGAGCGGGACGAGGAGCCAGCACCACCGGTACGCGTTCCCCGGTGCGCAACGCCTCGACGCCCGCGTCGGACACCACCGCCGCCGCGTAGCCGTCCCACGCGTTCGGGCCCACCGGGGTGCCGCCGCCGGCCAGCGAGTCGACCCACTCCTGGATCTCCACGTCGTACGCGCGCAGGAACCGCTCCCGCCAGTCGGCCGGCACCGGCGTCGACACCTGCCGTGACGTCCGGACCGACACCGGGCTGAGCTCGCCCAGGGCCGCCGTACCGTCCTCGCCCACGACCTCGCCGCGGATGTCGTAGCCGTACCGGATGTTCACCGAGATCTCCACGTCGACCAGCGCGCCGCCCGCCATCTCCAGGATCAGGAGGAGCGGGTCCTGCAGGGGGCCGCCGTTGCGGCTCCGCCGCGGGATCAGCACCCGGGCGGCGGTGATCTCCTCGCCGAACATCCAGCGCACCATGTCGATCTCGTGCACCGCGGTGTCGGTGATGGCGCTCTCCTTCTCGTAGAAGGAGGGCACGTCGGCGTTGCGGTGGGCGCAGTGCATCATCAGCGGCGCACCGATCTCACCGCTGTCGACCACCTGCTTGAGGGCCCGGTACGCCGCGTCGTACCGGCGCATGTAGCCGACCTGGACCAGCCGGCGGCCGGCCGCCACCTCGGCCTGCACGATCCGCAGGCAGGCGCCCTGGGTCGTGGCCAGGGGTTTCTCGCAGAAGACCGGCTTGCCGGCGGCGATCGACGCGAGCACGTACTGCTCGTGGGTGGGTCCCCACGAGCAGACGACGACCGCGTCGACCGCCGGGTCGGCGATCAGCTCCTCGCCGGTGGCGTGCAGCGTCGCCCCGGGCAGGCCCTCGGCCACCTTCTTGGCGGTGTCCATGTCGACGTCGGTGACGGCGGTGACCGTCACGCCGGCCAGCACCGTCGTCATCCGCCGGATGTGGTCCCGGCCGATCATCCCGGTGCCGATGACCCCGACCCGCAGCACGCTCATCGGCCGAGCTCGTGGGAGAGCTCGGTCAGCTCGTCGCCGCCGGCCATCTGGGTGGTCAGCTCGTCCAGGCCCACCTCGGAACGGTTCTTGTCCAGGGCCGTGCCGCCGAGCTTGAGGATGATGAAGTGGTCGCCCACCAGGTACGCGTGGTGCGGGTTGTGGGTGATGAACACGACGCCGAGTCCCGCGTCACGGGCCGCCGCCGTGTACTTGAGGACCACGCCGGACTGCTTGACGCCCAGCGCCGCGGTCGGCTCGTCGAGAATCAGCACCCGGGCGCCGAAGTACACCGCCCGGGCGATCGCCACGCACTGGCGCTGGCCGCCCGAGAGAGTGCCGATCGGCTGGTTGATGTCCTTGACGACGATGCCCATCTTGCGGAGCTCCTCGTCGGCGATCCGCTTCATGTCCTTGATCTTCATGCCGGCCAGCGGGAACTTGCCGGCGGTCAGCTCGGAGCCGAGGAAGAAGTTGCGCCAGACCTCCATGAGCGAGACCACGGCCAGGTCCTGGTACACGGTGGCGATTCCGTGGTCCAGGGCCTCCCGTGGGGACGCGAAGGTCAGTTCCTTGCCGTCGACCTTGAGGCTGCCCTCGTTGTGCGGGTGCAACCCGGACATGATCTTGATCAGGGTGGACTTGCCGGCGCCGTTGTCGCCGAGCACGCAGGTGACCTCGCCCGCGTTGACGCGCAGATTGATGCCGCGCAGGGCGCGGATCGCGCCGTAGCTCTTGCCGATGCCGGTCATCTCGATGAGCGGCTCGCCCTTGCGCAGTCCCGCGTCGGCGTGATCAGCCAGGGTGTCGGTCATGAGTTACCCCACCTTCCGTGCGGTCGACATCCGCTTGACGTAGAGGTTGACCAGTACGGCGAGCAGCAGCATCACGCCGAGGAAGGCCTTGAACCAGTTCGGGTCCCAGCCGGCGTAGACGATGCCCAGGCTGGTCATGCCGAAGATGAAGGCGCCGATCGCGACGCCGATCGCGTTGCCGTAGCCGCCGGTCAGCAGCGTGCCGCCGACCACCGCGGCGATGATGTAGAGGAACTCGTTGCCGACGCCGTTGCCGGCCTGCAGCGTGTTGAACCGGTAGAGCAGGTGCATGCCGACGAACCAGCCGAAGAACGAGACCGTCATGAACAGCCCGATCTTGGTGCGGACCAGCGGCACGCCGACCGCGCGGGCGCTGTCCGGGTTGCCGCCGACGGCGAAGATCCAGTTTCCGGTACGGGTGCGCTGCAGGATCCACGCGGCGAGCGCGACGAACAGCAGCCACCAGATCACCGTGATCCACACCGTCACCGGGCCGATCTTGAAGCTCGACGCGAAGATGGCCTGCAGCGAGCTGAAGCCGTCGATCTGGCTGATGTCCGGGCTGGAGACCGAGCCGGTGACCAGTTTGGTGACGCCCAGGTTGGCCCCCTGCAGCACGAAGAACGTGCCCAGCGTGATCAGGAAGCTGGGGATCCCCGTCTTCATCACCAGATAGCCGTTGAGGAAGCCGATGAACAGGCAGAACACCAGCGAGACGAGTGCGCCGACCCACAGGTTCATCCCGTAGTTCCAGCACAGCATCGAGTTGACCAGGCCGGCGGTGATCGTGATGACGCCGGCGGACAGGTCGAACTCGCCGCCGATCATGAGCAGGCCGACCCCGACGGCGACGATGCCGATGGTGGAGGACTGGTAGAGGACCGTGAAGAACGACTCGGCGGAGCGGAAGGCGGGCGCGACGCTGAGGAAGAAGATGAAGATGATGACCGCCGCCACGAGCGCGCCCACCTCGGGTCTGGCCAGGATGCGGCTGTAGAGGCTGAGCGTGACCCGGTTGGACGCTTCGGCGGGGGTCTTGGCGGGAGGTGGAGTGGTACGGACCTGGGTCATGACGATGCTCCGATCACTGCCTGAGCGGGGGCAGCCGCGTCGTGACCCGCGGCCGTCCCCCGCGAGCGACTACCGGGTGTTGTTCTTGGTGAACGGCACGATCTTGTCGATGTTGGTCTTGTCCACGAACGACGGTCCGGTGAGCACCGCCCGGCCGCCGCCGACGTCGTTGCCGTTCTTGAGGTAGAGGTAGAGCGAGGAGACCGCCAGGTAGCCCTGGACGTAGGGCTGCTGGTCGATGGAGAACTCGATCTTGCCGTCCTGGATGTCCTGGGCCGCCTCGGCGTTGAGGTCGAAGGTGACCAGCTTGGCCTTGCTGGCGGCGGCGTCCATCGCCTTGAGGGCGTCGACGGCGATCGGGGCCCCGAGGGTGATGATGTAGTCGATCGACTTGTCCTGCGACAGCTTGGCCTGCAGGGTCGACACGACCGCACCGTCGTCCGCGCCGTTGACCTGGATGTTCTCCGTACCCGGGACCGCGCTCTTGACGCCGGCGCAGCGGGCCTCGAGCGCGACGGAGCCGGCGGCCTGGATGACGCAGAGCGGGTGCTTGGCCCCGGCCTCGCCGATCCGCTTGCCGGCGGCGGTGCCGGCCACGTTCTCGTCGGAGCCGAAGTACATGAGGGCGCCGAGCTTCTGGTACTGGTCGATGCCGGAGTTGAAGCCGACGACCGGGATCTTCGCGTCGGTGGCCGCCTTGACCGACCCGGCCAGCGCGTCCGGGGTCACCAGGGTGGTGGCGATGCCGCTGACCTTGGAATCGACCGCGCTCTGGATCAGCCCCGCCTGCTTGGACGCGTCCGGGTCGTTGGAGTACTTGAGGGTGACCCCCTCGTCCTTGGCGGCCTGCTGGGCCCCGGCCTTGATCTTGTCCCAGAACGTGTCACCCGGCGTCTCGTGGGTGATCATGGCGATCGTGTAGCCGGAGCTGCCGGCGGCGTTGGCCCCGCCGCCGGAGGTGCCGGTGGTCTCCTGCTTGCCGCCTTCGCTGCAGGCGGCGAGCCCGAGGGCCACCACCGCCGCCACGGCGACCAGGCGTGCACCTCGCATGCGAAGCATCATGAGGTTCCTTCCTTCAAGGGGGACGGCGGCCGTCACAGGCCGACGGAGTTCAGATAGGCACGGGTACGGGTGGCGATCGGCAGGGGCAGGTCGAAGTCGACCGGGTACATGTCCTGCTCGACGACGACGAACAGGTCGGCGTCCAACTCGTTGAGGGCCTCCAGCACGGACGGCACGTCCGGCCGGCCCGCCGGCGGTTCGACGCTCGCGCCCAGCGCGACGGCCTGCCCGAAGGCCATGTCCTCGCGCTCGGCCCGCTCGGCGATCGCCGGGTCCATCTGCTTGATGTGCACGTAGCCGATCCGCTCGGGGTACTTGCGGATGACGGCCGGGATGTCCGCCCGCCGGTAGGCGAGGTGGCCGGTGTCCAGGCACAGCGAGACGTACCGCGGATCGGTGTCCTCCAGGAAGCGCTCGGTCTGCGCCTGGGTCTCCACGTGGTAGTCGGCGTGCGGGTGGAACTGCATGGTGAGGCCGTACTCCTCGGCGAGGACCCGGCCGAGGGTGTTGCTGTTGTCGATCAGGGCCCGCCAGCGTTCCGGGCTGAGCTCGGCCGGCTCGTGGTAGGCCCCGGTCACGTCGTCGCGGTAGCCGGGCACCGGGACGAAGATCAGATTCTTGGCGCCGAGCGCCGCGGTCAGCTCGGCGACCTTGCGGGTCTCGGCCAGCACGGCCGCGAAATCCTTGTGCGGGCCGCCGACGCCGGCGACCGTGCCGCCGGCACAGGTCAGCTCCCGGCGGGCGAGCTCGTCGCGCAGCTGCGCCGGGTCGGTCGGCAGATACCCGTACGGGCCCAGCTCCAGCCAGCGGTAGCCGGCCCCGGCCAGCTCGTCGAGGAAACGCTGCCAGGGTGTCTGCCGCGGGTCGTCGGCGAACCACACGCCCCACGAGTCGGGACAGCTGCCCAGCCGGAGTTGTCTCATCGTCGCCTCAGCTCGCCGTCGGGAAGTGCATGCTCGCGCCGTGTGCGGCCTCGACGTGCGGCCACCGGGAGGTCACGACCTTGCCGCGGGTGTAGAACGAGACACCCTCGGGACCGTGGATGTGCTTGTCACCGAAGAGCGAGTCCTTCCAGCCGCCGAAGGAGTAGTAGGCCATCGGCACCGGGATGGGCACGTTGATGCCGATCATCCCGACCCGTACCCCACGCTGGAAGCGCCGCGCGGCCTCACCGCTGCTGGTGAAGATCGCGGTGCCGTTGCCGTACGGGTTGGCGTTGATCAGGTCGATCGCCGTCTCGACGGTGTCCGAGCGCACCACCGACAGCACCGGCCCGAAGATCTCCTCGGTGTAGACGTCCATCGAGGTCCGCACCTGGTCGATGACCGTGGGGCCGACGAAGAAGCCGTCCTCGTAGCCGGCCACCTTGAGGCCGCGGCCGTCGGCGAGCAGCTTGGCGCCCTGCTGCTCGCCCGTACCGATCAGGCCCTCGATCCGGTCGCGGGCCGCGGCCGTGACCACCGGGCCCATCTCGCTCCGGGGATCGCGGCCGGAACCGACCACGACCTCGTGGGCCTTGCGGGTCAGGATGTCGGCCAGCGGGTCGCCGGCGGCACCGACGGCGACCGCCGCGGAGATCGCCATGCACCGCTCCCCGGCCGAGCCGAACGCCGCCGCGGCCAGGTGGTTCGCGGCGAACTCGAGGTCGGCGTCGGGCAGGATGATCGCGTGGTTCTTGGCGCCACCGAGGGCCTGGACCCGCTTGCCGGTCGCGGAGGCCTGCTGGTGGATGTAGCGGGCGATCGGCGTCGAGCCGACGAACGAGACCGCCGCGACGTCGGGATGCTGCAGCAGCGCGTCGACGGCGGTCTTGTCGCCGTGCACGACGTTGAAGACTCCGTCGGGCAGACCGGCCTGACGCCACAGGTCGGCGATGTAGTTCGAGGCCGACGGGTCGCGCTCGCTGGGCTTGAGCACGAAGGTGTTGCCGCAGGCGATGGCGACCGGGTACATCCACATCGGGACCATCACCGGGAAGTTGAACGGGGTGATGCCGGCGCAGACCCCGAGCGGCTCGCGGAAGCTGAACACGTCCACGCCGGTCGAGGCCTGGTCGGAGTACTCGCCCTTGAGCAGCTGCGGGATGCCGCAGGCGAACTCGATCACCTCGAGGCCGCGCTGGACCTCGCCGGCCGCGTCGCTGAGCACCTTGCCGTGCTCGTCGGACACCAGCTCGGCCAGCGGCTTGACGTTGGCGTTGACCAGCTCGCGGAAGGCGAACATGATCTTCGTACGGGCGCTCAGCGACGCCTGGCTCCAGGACTCGAACGCCGTGCGCGCCGCCGCCACGGCCGCGTCCACGTCGGCGCTCTCGGCCAGCACCACCTCGTGCTGCTGGGCACCGGTCGCCGGGTTGTAGACCGGCGCGCGGCGGGTGCCGGCGCCACTGGTGAAGCTGCCGCCGATCCAATGGTCGATGGTGGTCAAGGCACTGCCCTCTCTAGAGATACTGCCGCTGGCCGCGCTTGGCCGTTTCGTAGGCGGTCCGGGCCGCCCGGGTGCTGTCCAGCGCCGAGACCTCCGAGACGGGCACGTCCCACCAGCTCTCGCTGGACGGCACGGGCGACAGCGGGTCGGTCTCGATGTGCACGACGGTGAGCCGGTCGGCCTCGCGGGCCCGCTTGAGTCCCTCGGTGAGCTCGGCGATGCCGCGGCACCGGATGACCGACGCGCCCAGGCTCTCGGCGTTGGCGGCCAGGTCGACCGGCAGCCGGTCGCCGTCGTAGTCGTCGTCCGCGCCGCGGTAGCGGTAGCTGGTGCCGAAGCGCTGCGAGCCCAGCGACTCCGACAGCGCGCCGATCGAGGCGAACCCGTGGTTCTGCACCAGGACGACGATCAGCTTGATGCCGTCGGCGACGGCGGTGACGATCTCCTGCGCCATCATCAGGTACGAGCCGTCGCCGACCAGCGCGTACACCTCGCGGGAGGGGTCGGCCATCTTGATGCCGAGGGCCCCGGCGATCTCGAAGCCCATGCAGGAGTAGCCGTACTCGACGTGGTACTGCTTCGGGTCCCGGGCACGCCACAGCAGTTGCAGGTCACCGGGCATGCTGCCGGCCGCCTGCACGACCACGTCCCGCTCGCCGCAGGCGTCGTTCACCGCACCGATGACCTCGCACTGAGCGGGCAGCGGCCCGTGCCCCAGGTGGTACGCGCGATCCACCTCCTGCTGCCACGCGGCGACATCGGTTGAGTACGACGTGTCGGATCTGTAGTCACGGACGGCAGTGGTCAGCGCAGCGAGCCCGGCCCGCGCGTCGGCCACCACAGCTACCGCCGACTGCTTCGCAGCGTCGAAAGCGGCCACGTTCACGTTGACAAAACGAACATCCGGGTTGGCGAAGGCGGTGCGGGAGGCGGTGGTGAAGTCGCTGTACCGCGTGCCGATGCCGATGATCACGTCGGCCTCGCGGGCCAGGCGGTTGGCGACAGGGGTGCCCGTGGAGCCGACTCCCCCGACGGAGTTCGGGTGGTCCCAGCTCAGCGCGCCCTTGCCGGCCTGGGTGTCGGCGACCGGGATGCCGGTGGCGCGGGCGAAGGCGTCCAGCTCGGCGGAGGCCTCGGCATAGATGACGCCGCCGCCGGCGACGATCAGGGGACGGCGGGCGGACCGGATCACCTCGGCGGCCCGCTCGACCGCGGCCGGCTCCGGGACCGGGCGGGCCACGTGCCACACCCGCTTGGCGAACAGGGCGTCCGGGAAGTCGTACGCCTCGGCCTGCACGTCCTGCGGCAGGCAGACGGTGACCGCGCCGGTCTCCACCGGGTCGGTGAGCACCCGCATCGCGCCCAGCAGGGCCGACGCCAGCTGCTCGGGACGCCACACGCGGTCGAAGAAGCGCGACAGCGGCCGGAACGCGTCGTTGACGGACACGTCGTAGGAGCGCGGGTCCTCCAGCTCCTGCAGCACCGGCGCCGCGACCCGGGTGGCGAAGACGTCGCTGGGCAGCAGCAGCACCGGGATCCGGTTGACCGTGGCCAGGGCCGCGCCGGTGAGCATGTTGGTCGAACCGGGCCCGATCGAGGCCGTGCAGGCCATCGCCGACAGCCGGTTCTTCATCCGGGCGTAGCCGACGGCCGCGTGCACCATGGCCTGCTCGTTGCGGGCCAGGTGGTACGGCAGATCGGCCGAGCCGGTCCGCTGGGCCTGCAGCAGAGCCTGGCCCACCCCGGCGACGTTGCCGTGGCCGAAGATGCCGAAACAGCCGGCGATCGCGCGCTGCTCGACGCCGTCCCGCTCGGTCCACTGGTTGGCCAGGAACGTGACGACGGCCTGGGCGACGGTGAGTCTCACGAGCGCCTCCTCTCGGTTGCGGACGTCAGGGGCAGCCGGGGGTCCATCGCCTGCTCGTTCCAGGTGCCACGGACCCAGGCGTGGGCCGGGTCGTCGGAGAAGAGCCACTTGCGCTCCCCCGGGCCGGCCATGACGTTGAGGTAGTAGAGGTCGTAACCGGGGGCCGCCATCGACGGGCCGTGCCACCCGTACGGGATCAGCACGACGTCCCCGCTGCGCACCTCGGCGCAGATGTCGATCGGGTGGCCGGGGTGTCCGTACACGCGCTGATAGCCGGACCCGGCCGCGCCCGACGGCGAACCGGCGACCTCGAAGTAGTAGATCTCCTCCAGTGCGGTCTCGCTCTCGCCCGGCGCGTCGTGCTTGTGCGGCGGATACGACGACCAGTTGCCGCCCGGGGTGAGCACCTCCACCGCGATCAGCCGGTCGGCGTCGAACGAGTCCGGCGTACAGAAGTTGTTGACCTGCCGGCTGGCCTGCCCGGCCCCGCGCAGCTCGACCGGCACGTCCTCGGCCGGTCCGTAGCGGAACGGCAGCCGCCGGTCCGCGCGGGCCGCCGGCAGGGCGAACCGGCCGCCGTTGGCCGCCCGGACGGTGACCGCCGCGTCGCGGGGCAGGTAGGCGAAGTCGGTGACCCGGGAGAACACCGAGCGCCGCCCGGTCAGGGTGACCCGCTCGTCGTCGCAGGTGACGTCGCAGCCGCCGGACAGCGGCAGCACGATCATCTCCTCGTCGCCGGTGGCGAAGCTGACCCGGGCGCCGACGGCCAGCTCGACGATCCGCAGGCCGCTGAAGCCCCAGCCCGCGCTCTGCGGGGTGACGACGGTCTCGAACGGCTTGCTCTGGGCGTCGCCGCGGCGCAGCAGTGTCATAGCAGCCCCACCGCCCGGTCGACCGCGCCCGCGACGTCCCCGCCGGGCGGGTAGAGCAGGCTGCGCCCGATCACCAGACCCTGCACGGTCGGCTGGGCCAGAGCCTTGCTCCACCGCGCATAGGCTCCTTCGGCATCCTCGGAGACCTCGCCGCCCAGGATGAGGGCGGGCAGCGTGGTCGCCGCCATGACCCGTTCCATGTCGGCCACGACCGGGACCTTCAACCACGTGTACGCCGACGTGGGCCCGAGCCCGGCGGCGACCGTCATCGCCCGGATCATCGCCTCGGCGCTGAGCTCGTTGCGCACCCGGCCGTCGACCCGGTGCGAGATGAACGGCTCGACCATGGCCATCAGCTTGTGGGCGGCGAGGTCACCGACGGCCCGCCCGCAGCTCTCCAGCGTGGTCACGGTGCCGGCGTCGTCGGGATCGATCCGCAGCAGCATCTTGCCACCTTCGAACCCGGCAGCGGCCAGGCTGTCCCCGTCGTACGCGGTGAAGCGGTCGTCGATCTCGAAGCTGGTGCCGGCCAGCCCGCCGCGGTTCATCGACCCGATGACGACCTTGTCGTCGAGCGCGCCGAGCAGCAGCAGGTCCTCGAGGATGTCCGGGGTGCCCAGCACGCCGTTGACTCCCGGGCGTTCCAGCGCGGTGCAGATGCGCCGCAGCAGGTCGGCCCGGTTGCCCATGGCCAGCGGGTCCGGCCCGGCCCGCAGGGCGCCGCGGGCCGGGTGGTCGGCCGCGATGATCATCATGCGGCCGTGCTCCCCGCGCCAGCCGGTCGGCCGGCGGCGGGCGGCCGCCGCGGCGGCGATCGCCTCGGGGCGGTCGGCCCGGGCGGCGACGATCTCGTGGACGTCAAGCACGGGCGGCCTCCTCGATCAGCTGCCGGACCTCGGACTCCGTCGGCATGGCGTCGGCGCAGGCCAGCCGGGTGGTGACGATGGCACCGGCGGCGTTGCAGAAGCGCATCGTGGTCTCCAGATCCCAGCCGGAGAGCAGCCCGTGGCACAGCGCGCCGCCGAAGGCGTCACCGGCACCGAGCCCGTTGACCACCTCGATCGGCACCGGCGGTACCTGCACCTGTTCCTTGCCGTTGGAGGCCAGCACGCCCAGCGGTCCCTGCTTGACGACCGCGAGCTCGACCCCGGCGTCGTGCAGGGCCTGCGCGGCGGCGTGCGGCTCCCGGACGCCGACCGCGGTCTCGCACTCGTCGAGGTTGCCGACGGCCACCGTCGCGTACGGCAGGGCCTGGCTGATCCACTCCCGGGCCTGGTCGCGCGACTCCCAGAACATCGGCCGGTAGTCGAGGTCGAGGACCGTGATGCCGGATTTGTTGCGGGCGCGCAGCGCGGCCAGGGTGGCCTCCCGCGACGGCGACTGGCACAGGCCGGTGCCGGTGACCCAGAAGATGTCCGCCGCCCGGATCGCGGCCAGGTCCAGCTCGGACTCGGCTATCTCCAGGTCCGGCGCCTTCGGGAAGCGGTAGAAGTAGAGCGGGAAGTCGTCCGGCGGGAAGATCTCGCAGAAGGTGACCGGGGTGGGCAGCGCCGCGACCGGCGCGACGAACCGGTCGTCGACCCCGAAGCCGCGCAACGCGTCGTGGATGAACTCGCCGAACGGGTCGGCGCCGGTCCGGCTGATCACCGCGCTGCGCCGGCCGTAGCGGGCGGCGGCGACGGCGACGTTGGTGGGGCTGCCACCGAGGAACTTGGCGAAGGTGCGGACCTCACGCAGCGAGACGCCGATCTGCTGGGGATACAGGTCGACGCCGATCCGTCCCATGGTCAGTACCTCGTCTGCGGGCATGCGTCCCCCTGGGAGTGACGGATGGGCCGTACGGGGAGATCTCAGGCGCGCTGCGGCGCCTGGTGTGCCGTGCGGATTACGGCGCGGTGAAAAGTCTTCGGGGCCGGGGTGTCGGCTCGTTTCGATGTAATAACGTGGGGGCTTCCACGTCAATACTTTGTTATGACAAACTGAAAAACGAAGGGGGTTCCATGGCATCCGATCCCTCCCCAGCCCGTAGTGCGGTGCGCCCGGTCGAGGTCGACCGGACCAGCCCCGTACCCCTCTACTTCCAGGTCGCCAGCCGCCTGCAGGAGCTGATCGAGCAGGGCGAGATCGGCGTCGGCGCCCGCATCGAGAACGAGGTCGACCTGGCCGAACGCCTCGGCGTGTCCCGGCCGACCACCCGCCGCGCGATCCAGTATCTGGTCGAACGCGGCATGCTCGTGCGCAAACGCGGCGTCGGTACCCAGGTCGTGCACCCCAAGGTGCGCCGCCCGGTCGAGCTGTCCAGCCTCTACGACGACCTGGTCAGCGCGGACCGCAAGCCCCGCACGGAGGTCCTCGACCTGCGGGTGATCGCGGCGCCGGCCGAGGTGGCCGAGGCCCTGGAGGTGGCCCCCGGCGCCGAGGTGACGTGGATCGAGCGGCTGCGCTACGCCGGCGGGGAGCCCCTGGCGCTGATGCACAACGCGATCCCGGTCGACCTGATCCGGCTGGAGGCGGCCGACCTGGCGGCGTACGGGCTCTACGAGCTGCTGCGCCGGGCGGGCTTCGTGCCACGGATCGCGACGCAGGTGATCGGCGCGCGCTCGGCCAACGCGGCCGAGGCGCGGACGCTGCAGGAGAAGCGCGGCGCCTCACTGCTGACGATGACCCGTACGGCGTGGGACGCCGGTGGGCGCGCCCTGGAGTACGGCTCGCACGTCTACCGCGCGAGCCGCTACAGCTTCGAGCTCAACCTGTCGGCGGGCTGAGCTCGCCGGAGTCCGTCGCGCCGGAGACGGCGGCCTCGTAGGCGAGCAGCGTGTCGACGACGACACGACGCTGCGCCGGGGTCAACGGCCCGAGGGCCCGGCGCCACGCCTGGGCGCCGGGCGAGAGCCACTGCGAGATCGCCGGCCGGCTCGCCGCGCTGATGTCGACGATGCGCCGGCGACGGTCCGCGTCGTCCTCGCGCCGCACGAGCACGCCCTTACGGCTCAGGTCACCCACCATCAGGCTGACTGTGGTCGGCGCGACGCTGAGGTGCGCGGCCAGCTCGGACACGGTCTGCGGGCCGTCGAGCAACAGCAGCGACAGCAGCGACAGGTGCCGGGGCGCGAGGTCGAAGGAGCGCAGCTGCTCCGGGACGGGGATGCGTTTCACCCGGTATGCCGCATCTGACTGTCCACGTGCTGGAGAGCGAGCTCGCCGGGCGGGAGGCGTCGCTGATCTCGACCCTGACCGAGGCGGTCGTCGCGGTCTACGGCGAGTGGGCCCGGGAGATCGTCGAGGTGCGGCTGATCGGGGTGCCGGCAGGGCGCTGGGGTATCGGCGGGAAACCGGCCGTCGATCCGGCGCCGAGCGTGACCTTCGGGATCAAGGAGGGCGCCTTCCACCGGCCGGACACGCCGGAGATCGTGGCCCGACTGATCGCCGGGGTCACTGAGGCGATCGTCGCCGTGTGCGGTGAGCGGGTCCGCTCCGGCGTGTCCGTCGAGCTGGTGGGCGCCCCGGACGGACGCAGTGGCGTCGGCGGGGTGGTGGCGGCGGCGGGCCGGCGTTCCTGACTCGGCCGGTCCGCCGCCCGGGTACGACAGGGGTCGAGTGCCCTACTGCGTCATGGCCGGTATTCGGAGGAGATCTCGGTCGCGTACTTCTGCCAGAGCGGAGTCATGGTCTCGGCCGTCATCGGCTGTCCGGACTCGACCATCTTCTTGAGGTCGCGGAAGTACTGCACGTACAGGTCCGGCGTGAAGGTGGAGAGCATGACCGCCGGTTCGTCGCCCACATTGGCGAAGGTGTGCGGGGCGCCCGGTGGGACGATGACCCACGTGCCGGGGCCGGCGTCGTGGTCGTCCTGGCCCACGGTGAACCGCACGGTGCCGGACAGGACGTAGAAGCCTTCGTCGTGCTGGGCGTGGCGGTGCTGGATCGGACCGGGCGTGTGCGGCTGCAGGGTGATCTCGCCGATCCCCAGGCGGTGCCCGGTGTGGCTGCCGTCCTCGAGGATGCGGATCTGCGACGGCCCGTTGGTGGTGATGAGCTCACCTTCGCCGGGACGGACGATCGTGACCGGAGTCATGGACAGGTCTCCTTGATGGTTTCGCCGGCGTCCGCGACGGTGATGTCGCGCCGTGACGTCACGATACCATCGATGTCGCGGTGCGACATAACCTCAGACGGCCCGGCCGGTGGCTGCGTCCCGGGGAGTGCCGTCCCAGCGCCAGGAGGCCCGGCGGTCACGACCGGGCAGGGCGATCCGCCCGGTGGCCCACAACAGCGTCTGCCAGCTGTCACCCTCGACCGGCACGTCCGGGAACAGCCGGTGCAGCGAACGGGCGCACAAGTCCTGCGGTGGCTCCCACGACAGCTCCAGCCCCGCGGCGACGTCGCGCATGTGCACCAGGATCTCGACCACGCCCATCGCCGCGAAACCCTCCGGGTCCGAAGCGCCATAGGTGTGCTGCGAACGGACCGTCGGCGGGGTGACCTCGACCATCGCGGCCAGCAACGCGCCGCAGGACTCCAGCACCTGCAACAGGCCGGCCTGTCCGCCCTCCTCGGGGATGGCATAGATGGTCAGCGCCGGTCCGCCCGGGCGGCGGTACTCCCAGCCGATGGGGACCGGTTCCGTCACCGACGGGCGGCGCGGGCCGAGCTGCGACGCGTACGCGAAGAGGTCGTCGGCGATGTGCTCGACGGTCTCCCAGCAGTCCCAGTCGAGATCACCGGCCGGCACCCGCCAGTCCCGCTCCACCACCGCCGCCAGCGTGTCGGCCGCCAGATACACAGCTTCTCGGACATCGGCCGCAGTCACAGGGTCGCCAGACATGGCGATGATCCTAACGACGGCGGGCGACGGTCACGATCTCGCGGCTGCCCGGGGTCAGCGGTCCGCCGTGCCAGTCGCCGTACTGCTCGTCGAGCCGGAAACCGGCCTCGCGCAGCAGCCGGTTGAGCGCCTCCGGGCCCAGGAAGCGCAGCACCTGACGCTCGTAGTGGACCGCGGCACCGGAGCCGTCGGTGACGGTCTCGGTGAAGGTGACGACATCGTCCACGACCGACTCGACCTCGTGACTGACCCGCAGGAGCCGGCCCGCGGCGTCCACGACCTCGCTCGCGTGCTCCGGTGTCCAGTCCTCCCACGCCTGCGCCTGCGGATGCCGGGTCTCGAACGCGAACCGGCCACCCTCACGCAGCGCGGCGCGCACCCCGGCCAGCCCGGCCCGGATCTCGCCGTCGTCGACGAGGCACTGGAAGGCGTGGCCGGTCATCACGGCCAGCTCGAACTCCTGCTCCCACGGCGTCGTGGCCGCCGTCCCGAGCACCCACTCGATGTCGTCCCGGCGCCGGGCCCGGGCCAGGTACGCCGGATTCGGGTCGATCCCGGCCAGCACGCCACGATGCCCGGCGTCGCGGGCCCGGTGCAGCATCGCCCCGGTGCCGCAGCCCACGTCGAGCACCGCGCCGGCCGCCATGACCAGCCGGTGGTGGAACGCGTCGGCCGGATGGTGCTCCGGGTCCCACGGGTTCAGCAGGTCGTGGAGCGCGGCCACATCGGCGTCGGAGAGCACCGCAGCAGCATAGGTGCCGGGGCGGCGCCGCCCGGAACGCCGATGGGCAGCGCCGCCACGACCGGGGGACTCAGGCCCGCCACATCCGGTAGAACGGTGTGTCGTCCGGCATCCGGATGTCGAACGGCATCATGTCGGTGTAGCCGTACCGGCGGTAGAGGCGGATGTTGTCCTCGTTGGTCGCCTCCAGGTACGCCGCCGTGCCGCCCAGGTCCTGGTGGGTGCTGTCCATCAGGGCACCGCCCAGGCCGTGGCCCTGGTGGTCCGGGTGGACGGCCAGGAAGGCCAGGTGCCAGTGCGGGTCCACCGGGTGGTGCTTGTCGAACAGCTCGTCCAGTTCGTGGAAGTGCGGCAGCCACTCACCGGCCAGCGCGGCCAGGCGCTCGTCGTAGTGCGGGATCTCCGGCATCTCATGCGTACGGTCGAACCACACCGCGGCCGCCGCCAGTCCGCCCGCCGGGTCGTCGATCACGTCGACCTTGCCGCACAGCGGCGCGTGCTCGGTGAGCAGCGTGAAGAAGTCCCCCATCACCCGCAGCCGGGACTGCGGGTCCGGGACCAGCGACCTGTTCTGCTCCAGGTCGTCGAAGGACAGGGCGATGAGGGCACCGACCGCCGGCAGTTCGGCCTCGGTGGCGGGGCGGATCACGGGAGTCACTGGTGGGCCTCCGAAGTGGCGTCGCGGAAGGAGTGGCCGGTGCCGGCGCTGCGGGCGCCCATGCCGATGCCGCGGTAGACCTGCGGCCGGCCGCGGCGCAGGATCAGCGCCCAGATCACGCCGGCCAGGGTCAGCACCGCGTAGGCCAGCGGGACGGCCCAGGTCGGGGTGGAACCGGGCTCGACGCCGAACAGCACGGCGATGTTGGTCAGCGCCAGGTACGTCACCACCAGCAGCAGCACCGTGCCGAGCACCGGGGCGCCGATGCGGTGCCAGACGTCCTCACCCTCGGGGTTGCGGGCGAAGTAGCCGATCACCGCGGCCGAGGTGACCGTGATCAGCAGCAGCACGCCGATGCCGCCGGTGGTGCCGCCCCAGAAGAACAGCTGCACCAGCGGGTCCCAGCCGGCCAGCGCGTACACCAGGATCGCGGCCAGGCCCACCGCCGACTGGGCCAGGGAGCCGTTCTTGGGCGCGCCGGTGGCCGGCACCGTGCGCCCGAAGGCCCGGGGCAGCACGCCCTCGCGGCCCAGCGAGAACGTGTAGCGGGCGATGATGTTGTGGAACGAGATCATCGCGGCGATCAGCGAGGTCAGGAACAGCGCGTGGCCCAGGTGCAGGGCGGTGCTGCCGAGCCGGTCGGAGGCGAGGTTGAAGAACAGCTCCGGGCCCTCGGCGCCGGCCCGGGCGACCGGGTCGGCCCCGGCGGCGGAGATCATCGCCCAGGCGGAGAAGGCGTACAGGACCGCGATCAGCGCCACCGCGATGTACGTGGCCCGGGGCACCGTGCGGCGCGGGTCGCGGGACTCCTCGCTGAACACCACGGACTGCTCGAAGCCGACGAAGCCGGTGACGGCCATGACCAGCAGTGCCCCGGCGCCCGTGCCGACCAGGCTGCCCGGGTTGAGCGGGGCGGACGAGGCCGCGAAGTCGGGGGTGAGCATGTCGGCGAAGCTGAAGATCACCACGAGCACGATCTCGGCGACCAGCAGGGTGGCCAGCACCTTGCCGTTGACCGCGACGTCGCGGACGCCCAGGACGGCGACCAGCGCCCAGGCCACCAGCGAGATCCCCCACCACGGCAGGTCGACGCCGAACCAGTCGGCGAACAGCGGGGCGGCGATCGCGCCGAAGCCGCCGTACGAGGCGACCTGGAAGCTGTTGTAGGCCAGCAGGGCGACCCACGCCGCGCCGACCCCGAAGGGGCGGCCGATGCCCCGGGCGATGTAGGCGTAGAAGGCGCCGGCGTTGGCGATGTGCCGGGCCATGGCGACGTAACCGACCGCGAAGACGGCCAGCACGAGCGCGACGGCGAGGAAGGCGATGGAGATGGCGGTGAGCCCGGTGACCGCGAGGCCGGTGGGCACGACGCCCGCCACGACGGTCAGCGGCGCGGCGGCCGACATCACGAAGAACACGACGGCGGCGACACCGAGGCGGTCGCGGGCCAGGGCGGTCGAGAGCTGGCTGGGTCTGGCCGGGGTGGAGGTGCTGGGCACTTGGGGATCTCCCAACGGGACGGAGGGGGTGTCAGGCGCGGCGGGCCATCACGGCGTCGCCGACGGCGGCCTCTGCGTGGCCGACGAGATGCTGCAGCGTGGCCGGCATCCGCCGGCGCAGCTGGTCGAACAGGTGGTCACGCTCACGGGCTTCGAGCGTGACGAGCACGTGCTGGTCGAGACCGGTGGCCAGCACCAGCCCGGCCAGCACGAGATCGGGGCCGTCCAGCAGCTCGCCGCGGGTGGCGGCGATCCGGATCCGGGTGCCGGGCCAGGCGGCGGTCGCGGGATCGGTCGGCACGAAGCGGACCTTGGTGCCGAGCAGGCCGCGCTTCTCCTCCCGGCGGACCAGCCCGGCGCGGGCCAGGCGGCGCTCGACGAGCTCGGTGGCGACGCCGGTGGCCAGGAAGGCGATCCAGTCGCGGATCTGGCGGTGGTGACTCTCGCGCAGCAGCTGCTGGAGGACGGCGGCGGTGGCCGGTTCCGGGGTGGGCCGGTCGTCGAGCACGGTGACCTGGTCGTCGTACAGCTCCAGGCGGCGCCAGAAGACCAGCTCGCCGAGCAGGCCGGCGGCCAGGCCGAGGCCGAGGGTGGCCGGGGTGAGCAGGCAACGACCGCGGGCGGCGTCGTGGGCGGCCAGGTACAGGTCGTCGGCGAGCGGCAGCTGGGTGGTCGCCACCCGGTGGCCTCCTTTCCCTCGTACGCGGACACGGCCGAGCGACCGCGGGCCGGGATGACGGGCGGTGAGGGCAGGCTGACCGAGGTATGACGGCGGCGCCACGACCGGTTACGGTCAGCGGCGTCCAAGCAACACCGCGTAGCTTGCCAGCGCCCCGGGCGACGCGCAATGTCCAGAGTGGCCGGATCCGGAATGCATCCTGCACGACGGCTCTGAACTGCTGAAACGTCGGCCACGAGATCGAGAAAGTTAACATCGTCTTCATCTGCCGAGCGCGAACGCGGCCCGTACGCGACCCTTACCGAACGCTTACCCGCCGGCCGTAGCGTCAGCGGCATGACCGAACGTGTCGCAGTGTCCCATCTCCTGCGCAGACTGACCTTCGGGCCGACGGCGGCCGAGGTCGACGCGGCCGAACGCGCGGGAGCCGGCGCCACTCTGAACAAGGTGCTCGAGCCGATCGGCCGTACCGTCGAGCCGCCCGACCTGGCTCCCGGCGGCACGCCACCGAAAGGCGCGAGCCGCGAGGAGAAGCAGAAGGCCCGGCAGTCCGCCCGCGCCCAGCTCACCACCGTGACCCGATGGTGGCTGGCCCGGATGGCCACGGAGTCCGGCGCGGCCGAGAAGCTCACCTTCTTCTGGCACGGCCACTGGGCCACGTCGGTCCAGAAGGTCCGCTCGGCGCCGCTGATGCTCGCCCAGCAGCAGACGCTGCGGCGCTACGGCGGCGGGACGACCGGGCCGCTGGTCCGGGCCATGCTGCGCGATCCGGCGCTGATCCTCTGGCTCGACGGGCAGAAGAACACCCGCAAGGCCCCGAACGAGAATCTCGCCCGGGAGCTGATGGAGCTGTTCACCCTCGGCGTCGGCAGCTACGGCGAGGCCGACGTCAAGGCCGGGGCGCGGGTGCTCACCGGCTGGCAGGTGGACCGGGCGGCCGGCACCGCCGAGCTGCTCCCCCGCCGCCACGACGACACGCCGGTCACACTGCTCGGCAGCACCGGCCGCTTCGACGTGGACTCCTACGCCGACCTGCTGGTCCGGCATCCGGCGCACGCGCCCTTCCTGGCCCAGCGCCTCTGGGTGCGCTACGGCTCGGGCACCGCACCAGGGCCGGAGACCACCACCCGGCTGGCCGCGGCCGGCCACACCGGCACCACCGCGATGCTGCGAGCGCTCGCGACCGATCCCGCCTTCGCGGCGACCGCCGGACAGCTCGTCAAGCAGCCGGTCGAGTGGCTGGTCGGCGCGGTCCGGCAGCTCGGCATCGACCTGGCGAAGCTGCCGGAGAACAGGCAGAAGCAGCTCCTCGCCGCGCTGCGGGCGCTCGGGCAGGTGCCGTTCCGGCCGCCGAGCGTGGGCGGCTGGCCGGTCGGCGCGGCCTGGCTGACGACCTCGTCGACCCGGTCCCGGCTCCAGCACGGCCAGACCCTGACCGCCCTGGCCGGCGCCGCGGTCGAAGAACTCGCGGACACCGGCCGGGACGACCGCGTCGAGGCGCTGGCCCGGCTGCTCGTCGTCGACACCTGGACCGACCGGACCGCCGCGGTGCTGCGAGCCGCGGCCACGGACCCCCGACGGCTGCTCGCCCTCGGCCTGGCCAGCCCCGAATACGCCGTCCACTGAAGCCCGTCCGACCGCCCCTCCACCACCCCGAAAGGACTGAAGGCAAAACCATGGACATGATCACCCGGCGCCGATTCCTGACCGCCAGCGGCGTCGTCGGGGCCGGCGCGCTCGCGGCCGGCGGCTCCGCCTACGCCCTGCGCGACATCCTCGCCACCGCCGGAGACCGGGAGCCCGGCAAGATCCTCGTGCTGGTCACCCTCTACGGCGGCAACGACGGCCTGAACACCGTCATCCCGTACGCGGATCCGGCCTATGCCGCGGCCCGGCCGGGCCTCACCTACGACCAGGGGCAGGTGCTCGCACTGGCCGACGGCTTCGGGCTCAACCCCGCGCTGAAAGGCCTGCACAAACTGTACGGCGACCAGCGCCTCGCCGTCGTCCGCGGCGTCGGCTACCCGAAGCCGGACCGCAGCCACTTCCGTTCCATGGACATCTGGCAGACGGCCGCCCCGGAACGCCCCGGCACCACCGGCTGGCTGGGCCGGTGGCTGGACACCACGGGTGGGGACCCGCGACTGGCGATCTCGTTCGAGCCGGTCCTGCCACCCCTGCTGGCCGGCGCCACCAGCGCGGGAGCGACCGTGCCCGGCGGCGCGCTGACCCTGCCGAAGGGCGTGACGAAGCCGGTCCTCGACGGTTTCGGCACCGCGGCCGCCGGTGAGTCGCCGGCCCGGGCGCGGGCGGCGGCCTGCTTCGCCGACCTGGTGCGGGTGCAGGGCTTGATGACCGACGTCGCGGCCGACGCGGAGGACGACGACGCCGAGGGTCAGGCGACCGCGACCGGCGGCCAGGCCCCTCCGCTGGACCAGCAGCTCGCCCTGGTCGCCCGCTGCGTCGAGGCGGGCGCGGCCACCCGGGTCTACTCGGTGTCGCTCGGCGGCTTCGACCTGCACGCCGACGAGAAGACCGCGCAGGAGGCGCTGCTGACCAAGCTCGACAAGCCGCTGGCCGCCTTCGTGGAGCGGATGGCCGGCACCGAGGCCGGGCGGGACGTGGTGGTCGCGGTCTACTCGGAGTTCGGCCGCCGGGTCCGGGCCAACGCCTCGGACGGCACGGACCACGGCACGGCCTCCAACGTCCTGCTGCTCGGCGCCGGCATCAAGGGCGGCCTGTACGGCGAGGCGCCGAGCCTGACCGACCTCGACGACGGCGACCTGCGCCACACGGTCGACTTCCGCGACGTGTACGCGATGCTGCTCGCCGACGTGCTGGGCGCCGAACCGGAACGGATCCTGGACGGCTGGCGCGGCCGCCTCACATTTAGTTGACGACTCAACTAAAGGGCCGTATCGTGGAGACTGTTAGTTGAAGCGTCAAGTCCTGGAGGCATCCATGAGCGCCATGCCCGCCCTGTTCATCAGCCACGGCGCGCCGCCGCTGGTCGACGATCCCACCTGGGTCGGCCAGCTCCAGGAGCTCGCCCGGGACATGCCCCGGCCCAAGGCGATCCTGATGGCCTCCGCGCACTGGGAGTCGGCTCCGCTGATGCTCGGGGCCACCGAGCCGGTGCCGCTGGTCTACGACTTCGGCGGCTTCCCCCGCCACTACTACGAGGTGCAGTACCGGGCGCCCGGCGCGCCCGAGCTGGCCACGCGGATCGAGAAGCTCATGCCCGACCGCGAGCGAGTCACCCGCACCCAGCGCGGGCTCGACCACGGGGCGTACGTGCCGCTCACCGTCATGTACCCGGATGCCGACATCCCGGTCCTGCAGATGTCGCTGCCCACCCTCGAGCCCGACCGGCTGCTGGAGATCGGCCGCCGGCTGGCGCCCCTGCGCGAGGAGGGCGTGCTCATCGTCGGCTCCGGCTTCACCACCCACGGGCTGCCGTTCCTGCGCGACTTCCGGCCGGAGGCGGCGGCGCCGGGCTGGTCGCGGGACTTCGACGCCTGGACGGCCGAGACCCTGGCCCGCGGGGCGGTCGACGAGCTGGCCGACTTCCGGCAGCGGGCGCCCGGGATGCCGTACGCGCACCCGACGATCGAGCACTTCGCGCCGATGTTCCTGACCCTGGGCGCCGCGGCCGACCCCGAGCGCAGCCCGGAGCAGCCGATCGAGGGCTTCTGGATGGGCCTGTCCAAGCGCTCGTTCCAGGTCGCCTGAGCCACCGGCGGGGCGAATTCAGGATCTTCCCAGCCTGACCAGGGACTCTTGTGGGTACATTCCGCCAACCGCCCTTGCTGACTCATGCCCGGAGGTTCCTTCCCCATGCTGGAGGTCACCGCGCTCGGCTGGACGCTGACCATCGCGGTCATCGTCGCCCTGCTCGCCCTCGACCTGACCCTCGGCGTGCTGCGCCCGCACGCCGTCGGTTTCCGTGAGGCCACCGCCTGGTCGGTCTTCTACATCGCGATCGCCATCGCGTTCGGTTTCGTCTTCGCCGCGATCGCCGGCTGGGACTACGGCACGGAGTACTTCGCCGGTTACATCGTCGAGAAGAGCCTGTCGGTCGACAACCTCTTCGTCTTCGTGATCATCATGGGCACCTTCGCCGTGCCGGAGAAGTACCAGCAGGAGGTGCTGACCTTCGGCATCATCATCGCGCTGGTGCTGCGGGTCATCTTCATCGCACTGGGCGCGACGCTGCTGTCGCTGTTCTCGTTCATGTTCCTGATCTTCGGCCTGATCCTGATCTACACGGCGGTGCAGCTGTTCCGGCACCGCGACGAGGATCCCGATCCCGACAACGCCGTGGTGCGCGGGGCCAAGCGGCTCTTCCCGGTCACCCAGGAATTCGCCGGCGGCAAGCTGTTCACCCGCATCGACGGCAAGCGGACGGCCACGCCGCTGTTCATCACGCTGATCGCGATCGGCAGCGCCGACCTGCTGTTCGCGCTCGACTCGATCCCCGCGGTCTTCGGCGTCACCGAGGAGGCGTACATCGTCTTCGCCGCCAACGCGTTCGCCCTGCTCGGCCTGCGGGCGCTGTTCTTCCTGGTCAAGGGCCTGCTGGACCGGCTCGTGTACCTCTCCACCGGACTGTCGATCATCCTGGCCTTCATCGGGATCAAGCTGGTGCTGCACTGGGCGCACAAGGACATCAGCACGGCGGTGCCGGAGGTCAGCACCCCGGTTTCGCTCGGTGTCATCGTCGCGGTGCTGGTCATCACCACCGTGGCCAGCCTGATCAAGGTGCGCAAGGACCCGGACACGATCGCGCACGCGGGCGCCCTGCGGGCCCGTGAGGACCGGCCCGACGAGGAGTGACCCAGCCAGAACGGCCCCGGCGACAGTGCCGGGGCCGTTCTCGTGTCAGGGGTCAGGCGTCAGCCGCGATAACCGCCGATGCCGCTGCCGGCCCGCTGTCGCTCGTAGTCCTGCTGGTTGAGGATCTCGCGGATCTCCCGCGTCTCCTCCTGCGTGTGCCGGCCCAGGATGAAGTCGAGCTCGGCGCGCTCGGCCGGGGTCTGGAACGCCGCGAGCTCGGCGCTCAGGCGGCGCCGGGCGGTCCGCTCGGTGCGACGGTTCGCCAGGTTCACGCGGACGTCGCGCAGCTGGTTGATGAAAAGCATGATCCTTCTCCTCACGATGAGTGACGGCGAAAGCGTCGTCGCTTCCTGCAACAACCATCCGGCCTCCGGGCTTCCACACCAAACCGACCAGGTAAAACCTTCGAGACAGAAGTGATGGCGGCCACCGGATCTCTGTAGTCCAGGTCACTCTCCGTTGCCAATGTCCTGGTCAGACCCTTGCGCCGGCGGGCCGTGTTTCCGGACACAACGAAGGCCCGCGGCGAGCGCCGCGGGCCTCCGGAGTGGTGCTTCGGCTCAGAGAGTCAGCGTCCAGGTGTTGATGTAGCCGGTGTCGGCGCTGTAGACGTCACGGACCTGAAGCTTCCAGGCGCCGTCGGCGGCCTCCGAGGAGAGGTTCGCCGTGTACGTCGTGGCCACGTTGTCGGCGCTGTCCGAGCTGCTGCTGTTCTTCAGCCGGTACGCGGTCCCGTCCGGCGCCACCAGGTCGACGACCAGGTCACCGCGGTAGGTGTGGACGATGTTGACCGCCACCGTGGAGGCCGACGACGCCGACCGGGCGCAGCCGGCGATCGTGATCGTGCTGGTCACCGCCGAACCGGCGTCCGGGATGGACACGTCCGTGGCGTTGGTGCCGGCACAGCCACCACCGGCGCCGCCGGTGACTGTCAGCGTGTAGGTGGCGGTGTGCGTCGCCGAGCCGGTGCCTGTGACGGTGATCGGGTAGCTGCCCGAGGGGGTGGCCGCCGTGGTGCTGATGGTCAGGGTCGACGACGAACCGGAGGTCACCGAGGCCGGGCTGAACGAGGCGGTCGCCCCGCTCGGCAGGCCCGCGGCGGTCAGGGCCACGCTCTGCGCCGAACCGGAGGTGGTCGCCGTGGCCACGGTGGTGGTGGCCGACGAGCCGGCCGCGACGGTGCCCGAGGTGGGCGACACCGACACCGAGAAGTCGTTGGTGGGCGTACCGGTGGTGCAGGTGGCCTCGCCGCTGACCGCGGGGACGCTGACCGCGGCCCAGGCCGCCTTGACGGCGTTGAACTCGGCGCAGCTCGGGGCGTACAGGTTCTTTGCGGCGGCCAGCGTCGCGGTCCGGACCCCGGAGTGCTTCCACGTCGAGGTCTTCGACTGCATCGCGTTGTAGTAGATCTCGCCGGCCTTGCGGATGCCCAGGCCGGTGACCGTGCTGGAGTTGCAGGTCGGGCTGGCGGGCTGGCCGTTGGTCGGGTTCGAGCCCTCGGCGGTCAGGTAGAACCAGTGGTTGAGCGGACCGGCCGCGGCGTGCACCTCGGTCGACGGGATCGACGACGAGTAGCAGTTCGGGTCGCCGGCCAGCGACGGGTTGTACATGTACCGGATCGGGCCCTGGCCGACCAGGTCGACCTCCTCGCCCACGGAGTAGTCCGGCGGGTCCAGCGGGCTGTTGGCGTACGCCTCGGTCAGCGCGCCGAAGATGTCGCCGGTGGACTCGTTGATGCCGCCGTTCTCGTTGCCGCTGCCCGCGCCGCCCGGGGTGGTCTGGAAGACGGCGTGGCCGAGCTCGTGGCCGACCACGTCGATCGGGGTGGCCTGGCGGGTGTTCGCCTGGTTGTGGCCGAAGTTGACGTACGAGCCGTTCCAGTACGCGTTCACGTCGGCCAGCCCGACCCGGATCGGCGGGGTGTTGCCGTTGCCCAGGATGCCGTTGCGGTTGAACCACGAGGAGAACATGTCGACCTCGCGCTGGGCGCCCCACAGGGCGTCGACGCAGGCGGTCTCCAGGTTCGTGCCGGAGCCGGTCCCCCAGGCATCGTCCGTGCCGGTGTACGCCGACCCGTTCTGCCCGCCGCACTTCAGGCCGGGACGGGTGGAGTCGGTCATGGAGTACGAGGAGCCGGAGCCCGACGTGTTGATGGTGACGTTGCCGTAGTAGTAGCCGTTGCCGGAACCCTCCCGCACGTAGTCGATCTCGTCGAGCACGGCGCCGGTGGCCGCGTCGACGAAGATGTGCAGGTTGCTCGGCTTGTTCTGCGCCGTACGGCCTTCGACGACGGCCTCGTAGGCCAGCTTCGGGCTCTCTCCGGCGAGCACTTTGAGCTCGGGCGTGCTCGCACTGTCCACCTTGGCCAGCCGGGCCTTGGCGATGGCCGCCGCCCGGGCCGCGGTGATCTTCGCGGTGGTGCCGACGGAGATGGCGGCGGTCTCGGCGACCGCGGTGTTCTTGACCGTGCCGGCCGCGTCCGTGGTGACGACGACGTCGCCGCCGACCACGGCCAGGCCCTTGAAGGTGCGGGCGTAGGTCACGTACTGCAGGCCCCGGGTGCCCTGCACGACACCGGTGCGCTTGAGGTCGTCACCGGCCGAGCGCCGGAACGTGGCCGCCTTGCCGGCGCTGTCCACGAGGCTGTCGGCGGAGGCGGCGGCGAGGGCCGCGGGGGCGGGGGTGGGGCTGGGCGCCTGCTGGGGGCTCGCGCCGGCGGGCGTCGCCGCCAGCGCCAGCGCCGCGCCG
>NZ_JBSGFR010000078.1:0-26687 GCF_053603475.1 Actinoplanes sp. NPDC004185
CGGCTCCCCGCGCCCGCGGGCCCTCCGGAGCTCCACCCGGCTGGGCGTGGTCGGTCTCGGCCCAGAGGCAGAGGGCGCCGCCGCGGGCGATGAAGCCGTGCAGGACCGTGACCCCGCCGGCCCCGGGTGCCGTCATGCGAGCTGCCAGGTGATGTCGGGTGGGCGTACCCGGGCGCAGCGCGGACCGCCCGCCGCGTCGGTCAGGCCCAGCCGGGCCAGCAGCGTGCCGCCGTCGTCGTGGGCCGCGCGCAGCAGCGGCGTGGGTATGTCACCGAACATCAGCTTGGCCCGCCGGAAACCCGCGAAGGTCTCGCCGTGCACCGCGCCCCAGCTCAGGTAGAGGAAGCGGGCCCCGGGCCGGCCGTGCACGTAGGCCCCGCCGACGTCGAGCAGGCCGTCGACCTCGCGGCTGGTGACCTCGAACTCCCAGACCGCGGCGGACGCGGCGGCGCTGATCCGCTCGACGACCTCCTGCTTGCGCTGGACGCCGACCTGCACGTTGCTCAGCCGCAGCTCGTCGGCCTGCGCGCCGGCGCGGCGCCCGGGCAGGTCGCTGCCCTCGATCCGGATGTGCACGTCCTGAACTCTAGGCCGACCCCCCGACAATTCCGCCGCGGCGCCGCTCCCCGTGGGCACCGCGCGGCCTCGCCCGCATGCCACCATGGCCCGGTGACTTCGCTGCCGCCCGACGCCGCCGCCGACGCCCGCCCGCCGCAGCCGGTCGCGACCCCGGTCGTGCGCACGTCCGTGCTCCTGCTGGCCTACTTCGCCTTCATCAGCCTGGGGCTGCCGGACGGCCTGCTCGGGGTCGGCTGGCCCTCGATGGCCACGGAGTTCCGGGTCGGCACCGACTCCGTCGGTCTGCTGCTGTTCGCCGGCACCGCCGGTTACCTGGTGTCCAGCGTCGCGGCCGGGTTCAGCATCGCCCGGCTCGGGGTGGGCCGGTTGCTCGCCGTCAGCACCGCGCTGGCGAGCCTGGCGCTGGCCGGCTACGCGGTGTCGCCGGCCTTCGCGTTCCTCGTCCCGTGTGCGCTGATCGCCGGCTTCGGTGGCGGCGCCATCGACGCCGGGCTCAACGCGTACGCCGCCGGCGCCTTCGGGCCGCGGCACATGAACTGGCTGCACGCCTTCTTCGGGCTGGGGGTGGCCATCGGCCCGCTGATCATGACCGCCGTGCTCAGCGGCGGGCTGTCCTGGCACTGGGGGTACGGGATCGTCGCCTCCGGTCAGGCGCTGCTCGCGCTGGCGTTCGCCCTGACGCGGCGCTCCTGGGCGCAGCATCGTGTCCGGCTCTCCGCCGCCGAGCAGGCGGCCGGCGACAAGGCGGACGGCGAGGCAGCCGCACCGACGCGGATCGCCGTGACGCTGGCCATCCCCGCGGTGTGGATCAGTGCGGCGGCCTTCGCCGTCTATGTCGCACTGGAGATCACCGCCGGGCTGTGGGCGTTCCTGTTCCTCACCGGCGAGCGTGGGATCAGCGCGACGGTCGCCGGTGTCTGCGTGTCGGCGTACTGGGCGAGCCTGTTCGTCGGCCGGGTCGTCCAGGGGTTCATCGTCGAGCGGGTCGGCACCGTGCGCATCCTGGTCGGCAGCCTGCTGGGCCTGGTGGCGGGTTCGGTGCTGGTCACGCTGCCCGGCCCGGGCTGGCTGGCGGTGGCCGGCCTGATGGTCATCGGCTTCGCGGCGGCGCCGGTGTTCCCGTTGCTCACGCTGACCACCGCCGACCGGGTCGGGTCGCTGCACGCCGACCGGACGATCGGCGTGCAGATGGGCGCGTCGGGCCTCGGCGGCGCGCTCATCCCGGCCGGGGTGGGAGTGCTGATCGACCGGCTGGGCGCGCAGGTCCTCGGCCCGGCGCTGATCGTGCTGTCGCTGCTGCTGCTCGGCTTGTACGCCTCCACCCGCCGGCGCCCCGCCGCCGCCGGAGTGCCCGGCTGGACGGGCTCCGGGGATCATGGACCATCGCGGCCGTCGTGATCCCCGGAGACACCGCTCAGGCGCCCTGGTCGATCAGGGCGGCGTAGCGGCTCAGGTAGAGCGGCCAGCCCTCGTCGTGGGCGACGCCGTCGCGGACGGACTCCCAGCCGGGGCCGTGCCGGTCGAGGTGGCGGTGCTCCAGCTCGACCCGGGTGCGGTGCGGGGTCTCGGCGACGAAGCGGACCTCCACCTCGCTGGCGTGCTCGGGGTCGGTCTCGAGCTGCCATTGCGGGCTGATGTCCCAGCTGAAGACCACCCGGTCCGGCGGGTCGCAGGCCAGCACCCGGGCCCAGCGGCACTCGGTGCCGTCGACGGCCCGGTCGTAGATGTGACCGCCGGGCTTGGCCTCGAACACGGTCTCGGCGATCGGCGCCCCCAGCAGGTTGTGCTCCTTGGGCTTGAAGTCGCCGAAGCGTTCGGTGAACAGGGTGAACGCGCGCTCGATGGGTGCCTGCACGACGATCTGCCGGCGGACCACCTGCTCAGCTGTCTCGGTCATGACGTCTCCTCGGTCGGTTGGTCGGCGACGTCCTGATAGCCCTCCAGCGCGCGGGTCCAGAACGTCTCGAGCTGATCGCGCAGCGCACCCACGCCGGCCGGGTTGAGCCGGTAGACCCGGCGGGTGCCGGCCGCGCGATCGGTGACGAGCCCGGCTTCCTTGAGCACCTTGAGGTGCTGGGAGACCGCCGGCCGGCTGATCGGCAGCTCGTCGGCGAGCTCCCCGACGGCGCGGGGCCGTACGGCCAAGCACTCGAGGATGGCGCGCCTGCTGGGATCGCCCAACGCGTCCCAGCCGTCCTCCGCTTGGTAAGTAGCCACGAACGGAAAGCTACGACTTACCGAGTGCCTCCGTCAAGGGGCGGGTGCGGGCGCCGCTGCGGACCGGGAAGTGGATGGGCCCGCGGACGATGCTGGACACCCGCCGCCGCAGCGGTCCGGTGCGGTGCAGATCCGGCAGGCGCTCGGCGAGGCGGCGCAGGGCGATCTCCGCCTCCAGCCGGGCCAGCGGCTGTCCCACGCAGTAGTGGATCCCGCTGGAGAAGGCCAGGTGGTCGGCGGTCTGCTCGCGCCGGATGTCGAACGTGTCCGGGTCGGGGAAGGCCTCCGGGTCGCGGTTGGCCGCACCGATCAGCGTGACCACGTACTGGCCGCGCCGCACCAGGTGGCCGTCCAGGTCGACGTCCTCCAGGGCGCAGCGGGCGGTGCGCTGCACGGGCGGGTCGTAGCGCAGCGTCTCCTCCACCGCGGGACCGGCCAGCCCGGCCGGGTCGGCGCACAGGGCCGCCCACTGCTCCGGGTGGGCGAGCAGCGCGTTGACCGCGTTGCCGACCAGGTTGACCGTGGTCTCGAAGCCTGCCACCAGCAGCAGGTTGCACATCGGGACCATCTCGTGCGGCTGGATCCGGTCGCCCTCGGCGGCCACGATCCGGCTGACCAGGTCGTCGGCCGGTTCCCGGCGGCGCAGCGCGAACAGGCTCTCGAACAGCTCGCGCAGGTCGCGGTTCGCGGCCTGCAGCCGGGCGGCGTGCGACAGGGAGTGGACGCCGTCCAGGGCACTGGCGATGACCGTGCCGTAGCGCGCGAAGCGGTCCGCGTCCACGTCCGGCACGCCGAGCAGGGCGGTGATGACCTGGATCGGCAGCGGCGCCGCGTACGCGGACACCAGGTCGAACTCCCGTCCCGGCCCGACCCGGTCGAGCAGCTCGTCGACCGTGCTCTCGACGAGGGGGCGGTAACCGGCCATCTGTTTCGGGCTGAACGCCGGCTGGGCCAGGCGCCGCAGCCGGGTGTGGTCCGGCGGGTTCTTGTCGAGGAACGACATGTCGAACTCGTCGGTGGCCCCGGGCGCGGCCACCAGGTCGGCGGCACGCACCCCGAAGCGCCGGTCCCGCAGCACGGTGTCGCAGATCGCGTGGCTGGTCGTCACCCAGTTGCCGATCCGGGTGGGGCCGAAGCGGGGCATGCCCCGGTAGATCGCGTACGGGTCGTCGCGCCCGGGCCGCAGGTGCAGCAGCGACATCGGGTCGCGCCGCACGTAGCCGTGGTAGGCGAAGCCGAGCCGGCTGCCGTAGAGCCCGGCGGCGAACGCGACGGCGCGGCGCAGCTCAGCCATGGTCGCGCAGCCAGGCGTCGATGAGGCCGTTGAAGTGGCCGAGGAAGCGCTCGTGCTCGTGCGGCGGGTACATCGCCCGGACCGTCTCGCGCAGCAGGGAGCGGAACTCCTCCGAGCCGACCCACTCGGCGACCATCTCGTCGACGTGGCCCAGGTACTTGGCGCAGAACTCCTCGTACCGCTCGGTCTCGAAGTAGTCGTCGGCGAGCCGGCGGTAGCGGGCGAGCTTCTGCCCGTAGTCCAGCGACGGGTCGTCGGCGATGGCGAAGTACTCCGCGGTGTCGGTGTCCAGCCGCGGCCTGCGCCCGGTGACGACGCAGTAGATCGTCCAGCGCAGCAGCGCCGACATCGCCCACGGGAAGTAGTAGTGCAGCGAGGTCACCGCCACGTCGGGGCAGGCGTTGGCGTAGTCGATCGGGTGCACCTCGGTGCCCTTGACCAGCGACTCGCAGCTGTTGAACTCCCACCGGAAGAACGCGTTGACCAGCCGGGAGATGGTGACGACCTCGTCGCCCACCTCGGGGGTGAGGAAGTTGTGGTCCACCGCGTAACGCTCGTGCATGGGCAGCTCGGGCCGGAACTTCATGACCATGGTCTCCGGGCCGATGGTCAGCGAGCGGGCGAACACGTCGTAGTCCTCGACGGCCGCCTGCAGGTGCATGAGCCGCTCGCCGGACGCGTCGTACGCCGCGTGCAGCTCCGCCACGTTACGGATCTTGGAGACGCCGACCCAGGCCCCGCCGTCGTACGGCTTCATGTACATCGGGTAGCCCACGGACTCGGCCAGCGCCTCCAGGTCGAACGGCTGGTTGTAGCGCGCCGAGGTGTAGGCGTACCGGGAGTTGTCCAGGGGGTTCTTGAACGGCACGAGCACGGTCTCCGGCACCTTGAGCCCGAGCCGCAGCATCGCGCAGTACGCGGCGTGCTTCTCCATCGACTGGAACGTGAACGGGCTGTTCAGCAGGTACACGTCGTCCATCAGCGCGATCTTCTTGAGCCACTCGCGCGGGTGGTAATACCAGTAGGCGAGCCGGTCGATGACCAGGTCGTGCTTCGGCGAGTCGCGCAGGTGGAACGGCTCGATGGTGACCCGCACGCTGCGGGTGCGGTGGGTCCGGCCCTGGGCGTCGGTGACCACTCCGACGCGGCGCAGCAACGCCTCGTACGCCCGCGGCCAGTCGTCCTCGGTGCCCAGCAGCAGTCCGATGGTGTGCTCGACGTCGGCCATGGCGCCTCCCGTTAATGGAACACTGTCTGCAGCAACGTGGTCAGGTGCGGGTCGAGGGCGTCGCGCCAGCCGGTCCAGTTGTGCGCGTCGGGGACCTCGGTGAAGGTGACCGGGTAGGCCTGGCGGCCCAGTGCCGCCGCCATGTCGCGATTGTTCGCCAGGTTCTCCTCCACCGCACCACAGGTGATGACCGTGGGGACCGGACTCGCGAACGAGGGGGCGCGCAGCACCCGCCCGGTGAACCGGACGATGCGCAGGTAGCGCCGGAAGCCGGACTCCTGTCGGTCGTAGCGGGGCTGGAAGAAGCTGCCGGACTGCAGGAACAGCCCGGCGAAGCGCTGCGGGTGGCGGCGCTGGGCGTGCAGCATGGCCAGGGCGCCCAGGCTGGCCCCGGCGCCGAGCACCGGCCGGTCGGTGCCGAGCTCGGCGGCGAGCTTGGGCAGCACGTCGCGGGCCAGGGCCCGGGCGTACGCGGGACTGGCCGCATACCACTCCAGGCGCTCCCCCGGCGGCAGCAGCACGAGGTGGTACGGCGGCACGTGACCCGCCCCGATCATCGCCGCGGTGTAACGGCCCAGTTTGCCGTACCGGTGGTAGTCGGGCCCGTCGTGCGCGACCAGCACCCGGTCGGTGGCCGTGTCCGGCGACCAGATCCGGGCCACCATCTCGCCGTGCAGCGTGGGCAGCGGCAGGTAGACGTCGCGCCACTGACCGGTGGCCTGCGGCAGGTGCAGCCAGCCGGGCTCGCGGTAGTCGGGGCACCACAGGACCGAGGCGTCGCCCTCGCGCCGCGGGTTGTCCGGATCGGCGACGGTCTCGGTGCTGCCGTCGCCGTGACCCAGTTCGAGCTGGTACTCGATGCGGTGCACGGCCGGACGGGGCAGGCGCAGCTGCCAGGTGCGGCTCTCACCGTCGTACGCGAAGTCGCCGGCGGCCACGCCGGAACGCAGCCGGACGGCGGTCAGCCGGTGCTCATGATCTTGGAGCCGGAAGCAGACCTCGGTGCCGTCGCACCACGCCCCGACCGCCGGTTCCATGACGGCACCATAACCGGCCGGCGGCCCGCCCGGCAGCAGTCTCAGGGGGTGTATGTCTGCGGGCCGGGCGACGCCGACGGCAGCCCGAACATCTCCGCCAGGCCGGTGATCCTCAGCTGGCGGTGCACGAACTCGCTGGGGTTGCGCAGCACGAACCGGCTGCCGGTCTCGCGCGCGGCGTTGTAGCCGGAGACCAGCGCGCCGACGCCCATCGAGTCCATGAACGTCACGAAGGTCAGATCGACGATCATCGAGACCGGGCGCTCGCCGTGCAGGGTGCTGACCAGTGCGTGCCGCAGCGCGTCCACGGTGGCCGCGTCCAGCGAGCCGCGCACGTCGACCACGATCGCGCCGTCCGCCTGCCGCCGCGTGGTCATCACGGCCTCGCCCATGGTCTCGTCCTCCGAACCCGGTAACCCGTGGGCCCACGCTACAACGCCCGCCGTTCACCTCGCAGGCTGCCGGACGTTTCCGTGCGCCGAGCGGACAGCCGGTGCGCCGAGCGTCATGGCGACGTCACCCACCGCGAGACGCAAAGAGCAACCGCAGCGGGCAAGTTCGCCACATCCTGCAGATCATCTTGCGGTTTCCGCAGGTGAGCGGCCACGGTGGCAGCGGTGGTCACCGATGCACCCGCTCGCATCCGGCCACTCCCGGGGCGCGGCCGGGGAGGTGTCCACGACGGCGGTCTCCACGCGGCCGCCGAGGCATGTGGAGGGTGGGCCCAGCATGGTCACAGGCTCGAACCGAAGGCCGGGGATCTTCGCGATCCGCGATGTCCGGTCGCTGATCTCCGAGACCACCGAGGAAGGCCACGGCCTGAAGAAGGCCGTCGGCGCCACCCAGCTGACCGCCATGGGGGTCGGCGCCATCATCGGCACCGGCATCTTCGTGGTCATCGGCGAGGGGGCCGGCGTGGCCGGCCCGGCGGTGATCCTCTCCTTCGTGCTCGCCGCGGTGGCGTGCGCGTTCTCCGCGCTGTCCTACGCCGAGCTGGCCTCGTCCATCCCGGTATCCGGCAGCGCCTACACCTACACGTACGCGACCCTGGGCGAGATCGTGGCCTGGATCATCGGCTGGGACCTGATCCTGGAGTACGGGGTCTCGGTGGCCGCCATCGCGGTCGGCTGGGGCGGCAATCTCAACGCGTTCCTCGACTCGGCGTTCGGGGTGGCCCTGCCGGACGCGATCGCCAAGTCACCCGAGGACGGCGGCATCTTCAACCTGCCCGCCGTCTTCATCGTGCTGGCCATCACCGCTCTGCTGGTCCGGGGCGTCACCGAGAGCGCCCGGGTCAACCTGGTGATGGTCGGCGTCAAGCTGGCGGTGCTGCTGTTCTTCATCGTGGTGGCGCTGTTCAACTTCGGCACCGGCAACTTCCAGCCGTTCACCCCGAACGGCGTCGACGGGGTCACCGCGGCGGCCGCGATCATCTTCTTCGCCTACATCGGCTTCGACGCGGTCTCCACCGGCAGCGAGGAGGCCCGCAACCCGGCCCGGGACCTGCCGCTGGCGATCATCGGCTCCCTGATCATCTGCACGGTCTTCTACGTGCTGACCGCGGTCGGCGCCATCGGCATCGCCACCCCGGCGCAGCTCGAGTCCACCGACGCGCCGCTGGCCGCGGCCCTGGACCAGGGGGCCGGGATCAGCTGGGCGGCGTCGATCCTGGCGCTGGGCGCGGTCGTCGCGATCACCAGCGTGGTGCTGGTCATCCTGTACGGCCAGACCCGCATCTTCTTCGCCATGTGCCGCGACGGCCTGCTGCCGCAGCGCTTCGCCGTGGTCAACCAGCGGTACGGGACCCCGGCCCGGCTCACCATCGGCCTCGGCGTGCTGATCTCGATCCTCGCCGCGCTGGTGCCGCTGTCCGAGATCGTCAAGCTCGTCAACATCGGCACGCTGTTCGCGTTCGTGCTGGTCAACATCGGCGTGATCATCCTGCGCCGGACCCGGCCGGAGATGCCGCGGCCGTACCGGGTGCCGTGGTCGCCGGTGCTGCCGATCATCGGCGTGCTGTTCGCCGTCTACCTGATGTCCGACCTGCCGCTGAGCACCTGGATCCGGTTCGTCGTCTGGCTGGTCCTGGGCCTGGCCATCTACTTCCTGTACGGCTACCGCCACTCCAAGCTCCGCACCGCCCGCCCGGACGACGGCGGGACCCCGAGCTGGGCCCGCGACACCACGCCGGACACGCCGCCCGGAGACCCGCGGTGACCGCCCCGGCGACCGCCCCCGTCATCGTCGGGGTGGACGGCGGGCCGTCCGCCGACGATGCGCTGGTGTTCGGCCGGTGGGCCGCGGCGACGCTGGGCGCGCCGCTCGTGGTGGCCGTGGTGCATCCGGCCCCGTCCGCGCTGGGCTCGGGCCGGGTGGACGCCGAGTGGGTGGCCGACCGGCACCGGGCCGCCGAGGCGGTGCTGGACCAGGCCCGGTCCGTGCTGGGTGAGGACCACGGTGACGTCACCTTCCGGGTCGTCGCCTCCACCTCGGCCGCGCACGGCCTGCACGACCTGGCCGAGGAGTTGTCGGCGGAGACGATCGTGGTGGGTTCGGGCCGGGCCGGACCCAAGCACCGGCTCTTCGCCGGTAGCACCGCCGACCGGTTGCTGGCCGGCAGCCTGTGGCCGGTCGCGGTCGCCCCGGCCGGGATGCAGACGCCGCCGGGTGCGCTGGGCCGCATCGGCGTCGCGTACGTGGACACGCCCGACGGCCGCGCGGCGCTCGCGACGGCCGCCCGGCTGGCGCAGCGGACGGGCAGCCCGCTGCGGCTCTACACGGTCGTCGCCGAGGCCGACGCGACGCTGCCGTTCCTGGTCGGCCAGGACGCCGAGCACGCGTTCCTGGACACCGCCCGGGAGACCTACGAGCTGTCGCTGAGCCGGGCGGCGGGGGCGGTGGCCGGGGTCGAGGCGGACTGGGAGGTCCGTACCGGTGACGTGGTGGAGTCGCTGGCCGACCTGGACGACGTCGACGTGCTGTTCTGCGGCTCCCGCGGGTACGGGCCGGCCCGGCGGGTGCTGCTCGGCGGGGTGTCGGCCCGGCTGATGCGCCGGGCCCGGCGGCCGGTCGTGGTGGTCCCGCGCAGCGGCTGAGAGGTGTCCCGGGCCGCCCGCGGAGCGCTCCCGCCGGGCGGCCCGGGCTCATACCTGACATGCTGCGGCGGTGCGCGCGCTCCCCGACGATCAGCCGTGGGTCTTCGACCTGGTCTCACCGGACGACGCCCGGCGTGCGACGGCCCTGGCCCGGCACGAGGCGCTGCTGGCCGAGGCTCTGGTGTCCCGGCAGCGGGCGGACGACCTCCGGATCCGGCAGGGCCCCAGCCGGCCCGCCGAGAACACGGCCCGGCGCCGGCTCGACCGGACCCTCGACGGGCTGATCAGCGCGTTCCGCCGGGCCGAGGACCCGGCCGTGAGAGCGCACTACGCGCCCTACGCGGTGCTGTTCCTGCGCTGGGAGGAGCGCTTCCTGCCGGAGCTGAAGAAGTCGTGGATCTGCTCACCGTGGACCACCAAGGACGCGGTGCTGCGCGACTTCACCCGGGGCGGGGTGCCGGCCGAGCAGGAGCCCGCGCTCGCGGAGCTGATCGTGGCGGCGCTGCGGCGGCCGTACCGGTGCAAGGACTGGCGGTACGCCGGCCTCCTGCGCCACGTCACGCCGCCGACCGAGCGGATCGCGGAGCTCGACGACGACCGGGCCGGCTTCGCGCGGCACGTGCTCGCGCACCCGGAGCTGACCGTCACCCGCTTCAGCTACGACCGCTGGCGGGCCGCCGGGGGCTGACGCGTCAGCCGGCGCGGTGGCGGCCGGGACGGTCGCCGAGGAACGTGGTGTCCGGGTCGGCGTCGGCCGCCAGGGCCATGTCCGTCGGGGCCTCGGCCGCGCGCTCGTCCCAGGCCGACACCCGCGAGGGCCGGGGCATGACCGAGCTGATGTCCACCAGCGGCACGTAGACCCGCGCGTCCACGGCCTCGGCCAGCAGCAGCGCGGCGACCAGGGCGGTCGGCCGCTCGGCCGGGTCCCGGTGCAGGCAGCGCGAGCAGAGGTCGAGCACCTCCGGCGCCATGCCCTCGATGGCCGGCAGCGGGTCGGGGTCGCGGTGACGCTGGGCCTCGACCAGCTCGGTGTGGCTGGCGGCCTGCCAGGGCAGCCGGCCGGACAGGCAGTGGTAGAGCAGCACACCGAGGGAGTACATGTCCGAGGCCGGGGTCGCGGGCAGTCCCTCGAAGCGTTCCGGGGCGACGTAGGCGGGCGTGCCCATGACCGGGCCGTCCGGGTCGGGGTCGTGACTGCCGACCGCCGCCGCGATGCCGAAGTCCAGGACCTTGGCCCCGGCCGGGGTCAGCATGATGTTGGCCGGCTTGATGTCGCGGTGCACGACGCGCTCGGCGTGGGCGGCGGCCAGGGCGGCCGCGACCTCGGCGCAGACGCGTACGGCGATGCGCCAGTCGAAGAGCCCGGCGCCGAGGTGCTCGCTGAGCGTCTGCCCGTCCACGAGCTCCATGACGATGTACGGCACCTCGCGGCCCGGCGACAGCGACGTGCCGAAGTCGTGCACGCCGGCGACGTTGGGATGGGCCAGCCGGGCGGCCGAACGCGCCTCGGTGCGGACCAGATCGACGCCGTTGACCTCGCCCAGCGTGCCCTCGACGGCGGGAGCCATGATCTTGACGGCGACCGGCCGGTCGAGCACCTGGTCGTGCCCACGCCACACTTCGGACATACCGCCGATGCCGATGCGCTGCTGGAGCTGATACCGCCCGCCCAGCGTCCGCATTGCTGCCCCCTGTTCCGTCACCGCGAGGCCGCCCCCCTCGTGGTTGCAGCCGACGTACCCTCGCCTCCGGCAGGGCAAACGCTCCCCGCGAGCATCAGCCGATCGAGTCGAGGCGGAACACGCCCTGCTCGCCCGGCACGACGACGATGTGGTCGTCGACGTCCCGGCCCGTACCGATGCGCAGTGAGACGCCGGCCGCGACGCGTTTGGTGACCAGCTTGCGCACGCCGTCGCGGCGCAGCGCGGCCAGGCCGGGCCGGGCAGCCCGGCGCATCCGCGCGGCCTGCTCGCGCACGGCGGCCTCGATGGCCGGGAAGTCCATGTGGACGGCGCGGTTCTCGGCCGAGCCGAGGTACTCGAACGGGCCCGAGTCGGCCAGCGTGCGCATCGGCACGCCGATGAGCGTGAGATTGCGGTACGCGCCCTTGTCGAGCATCGAGACCGCGTGCCGCACGCCGTGGCGCCGGCCCATGACCAGGAACGTGCGGTAGATCATCGTGCTGACCAGCAGGGCCGACCGGCGGCCGCGGTACTGCGGGAGGACCGCGAGAGTGGCGCAGTCCCACACCTTCTCGCCGCTCATGCCGTGCGCGGCCAGGATGGTGGCGACGTCCGCGCCGATGTGCGGCGGGGCGTCGTCGACGGTCTTGACCCCGGCGCCGTGGCTCTCGATCATCCGGGCCACGCCGGCCGGCACGCCCCGCTTGCGGTCGATGACCACGAAGAACAGGCTGCGCTCCTCGTACGGGCCGTACTCGGCGGCCATCACCGTGGCGTCGTTGCCGAACGTCTCCTCGAAGACCTGGCGTTCCAGGGCCCGGCCGACCGCGGCCAGGTCGCTGTCCGGCCCGACGACCGCTGTCACGAACCGGCCGCCGGTGGGGTGCGCGGCCAGGAACTCCGCGGTGATGCGCCGCACCGAGGCGGGGGCGAGGTCGTAGCGGGCGGTCGTGGTCGGGCCCATGCTCAGAACTCCTTCGCGACGAGCTCGGTCGTCCGGAAGTACTCCTTGGTGAAGTCGATGACCGTCTGCGGGTCGAAGGCCTTGCAGGTGTAGATATCGACGCTGAAGAACGAGATCGGGCGTTCCCACGAGTAGAAGTGCGCGCCGGAGGTCTCCCAGTGGATCCAGCCGGCCCAGCCGTACAGGTCGCTGACGTGGGTGACCGGCTCGATGATCGTGATCATGTCGGTCACGTCCGAGAGCTTCTTCAAGTAGTCCTTGATGTGCTCGTCGGTGATCACGAACGTCGGGTACCCCTCGACGACCATGCGCTGGCGGGTGATGGTCGGGGCGAGGTCCTTGAAATCCAGCATGTCGGCGGTGCCTTCCGGGTGCGGGGGGATCGGGAGCGGGGCGGTGGCGGTGCGGGTCACCACGAGGGAGCCGTGCTGGGCCGCGGCCGCACCGGCGGCTTGGGAGCGCGGTCCTTCACCGACTGTGACCGCATGTCATCACTCTTGGTGCGGTCCTGGGTCGTGGGGAGCGGCATGTCGGTTCCTTCGGGGTGACAGTTGCGGAGCGTGTGGGGCTTTTGGGGGAGAAGCCTGACTCGCTCGCTTCCGTCACCAAATCTACCGGAGCGCTACGCAGGGTCAACTGACCACTGAGCCGCGGTGCCGCTGACCGGGCGGCCATCCCGGCCTGACCGAAGGTGCGGGGCCACGGCACAGGGACCCCAACAGGTCTATCTCGCCTCACAGGATTCGCCCAGCAGCGCCGAAGCCCGCGGCATCGGGACGGACGGCCGGCAAGCCGGGCACCGAAGCCGTGACCAGCAGAGACGGCTCGCAACCACCGATGTCCGAATAGTCGCAGTGGTACGGATCACTCATGCATTCGTAACTCTCCGTGCCTTTCGGGTTGCGAGGCGGTTATATCTGCGCCGGTCGTAGGCCACAATAACGATCTGTAATCGGACTGGCACTCAGCATGACGCAGGGTCCGGCGGGTCTGGTGCTCCGCTAATCTTCGGCGGTGATCCGCAGAGCAGTGTTCTTCGACGTGGACGGCACGCTGGTCCCGCACACCAGCAGCGGGCAGCACCTGGCCGAGTCACTCGGACACGCCCAGGTCGTACGCGATGCAGAAGCCGGTTACGCCGCAGGCACCCTGACCAACGAGCAGGTGTGCGTCCTCGACGCCCGCGGGTGGGCATCCCGGACCCCTGCCGAGGTCGGCGGATTCCTTGAATCGTTGCCGCTGGTCGACGGCATCGCCGAGACCCTCGCCTGGTGCCGCCGTCACCGGCTGGCGCCGATTCTGGCCACACTCGCATGGGACGCCGTCGGCGCCTACCTCTGTGACCGTTTCGGATTCGACCGTTACTGCGGTCCGCGCCTGGAAGTGATCAACGGCCGCTACAGCGGCAATGTCGCCGCCTACCTCGACGAGCTCGGCAAGCGCGACTTCGCGCTCGGCGTGGCAGCCGGCATCGGTGCAGAAATGAGGCACTGCGCCGCCATCGGAGACGGCCGCTCGGATGTGCCACTGTTCACCGAAGTCGGCATGGCGGTCGCTTTCAACGCCACCGCGGCCGCTCGCGCAGCCGCCCACGCGTCAGTCGACGGGAACGATCTGCGCAACGTGCTACCGGCTCTGCAGGCATGGCTGAACGAAACGCCATGACCTCTGTGCCTGCGGCCGGGACGAAACATGGCGGAGCCCGTCCTTGTGGGACGGGCTCCGCCATGGACGGTCTTCCGGTTCTGATCCGCCGGTGATGGTGGCGGGCCCCGGAGACCGGGAGTTCTGGGATCGACGCTAAGCCAGGTGGATCATGAGCGGTGAGCCGGGCCCGGTGTTCGTGACCCGCCTCTCACACTTTCAGTAGGCGAGTTCGGTGCGCAGGTCGTGGGCGCCGTCCTGGCGGGTCGCCTCGTAGTAGATGCGCCGGCGGCCGTCGGGCATCGTCACCAGGCTCAGGTAGCGCAGGCCGTTGGGGGCGTACGGGCTGCCCACCGGCTCGCCGTCCTCCGCGGTCAGCTCGCCGAAGCTGCCGTCGGGCAGGCGCACACCGCGGGCCGTGCCGGTGCGCTCCTCCCAGTTCTCCCCCGCGGTGGCCCGGCCGTCGTACGCCGCCACGACGGTGTCGCCGTCGACCGACACCGAGGAGACGCGCACGCCGCGGGCGTCCCACTGGCCCGCACGACCGGACAGCGCCGTGCCGCGCCAGGTCCAGTGCACGCCGTCGGGGCTGGTCGCGTACTCCGTGGTCATCCGGTCGGCGTCGTCCCACGACTCGAGCGGGTGCACCGACGCCCAGAGGTGCCAGCCGTGCTCGTCGTGGTGCAGCACCGGGTCCTTGACGCCGACTGTCTCGTCGCCGGCCAGGACAGTGCGCGGGGTGGCACTGGCCAACTCCTCAGGGGTGTCGGCCTCGAGCAGGTCGACGCGCCAGTGCTTGGTGCCGGGGGTGGCCGCGCTGACGTAGAGCCGCCACCGGCCCTGCGGGGTGCGGACCAGCGCCGGGCGCTCCAGCGACTCGGCGCCGAAGGCGTCCTTGCCCACCTCGGCCACGACCGTGAAGTGCAGGCCGTCGGCCGAGCGGGCGACCACGTTGGAGATGCCCCGGCCCTCACCGATCGGCAGACGCAACCTGTACGCCAGGTAGACCTCACCGTCCGCGACGATCGAGGACGGCGCGCCCGCCCACGCTCCCGGCTCGTCACCGGGCGGCTCGACCACCACCGTGGCGTCTTCCCAGCGAGGCAACGGGAGGGCTTGAGTTCCGATGGACAAGGCGGCTCCGTTTCGTGGCGTCAGCGACACAGCGAAGAGTATCGGGTGAAGCTTGCATGATCTATGGGGAAGGTAGGGATTCCCGGCAGGTCACCGCGCGCGGGCGTGTCGGTCCACGGAGAGCCAGTCGTCGTAGCTCTCCCCCGTCACGTCCTGCAGCAACGCTATGTCGTCAACGAACAAGGGCAGCAGCGCGGCACGTTCCTGCGGGGTGGTCACCGGCCGCGTGCCCTGCTTGCGGTGCAGCACGGTCAGGATCGGGCCGCGGGCGGCCAGGCGCAGCGGTACGGGGAACCGGTGGCCGAACTGCCCGCCGGCCCGCAGCAGCCCGCGCAGCACCCGGTTGACGCCGTTGTCCTCGACGACGTGGCGGTTCACGTTCTCGCGGGGGATCTCGCGCAGCACGCCGGCCGGCACGCCGAGGAAGTCGCAGACCCGGTCGAGCGTGGCGGCGGGCGCGTCCTTGAGCTCGCGGTAGCGCAGCAGCAGCACCTGCTCGCGGGGGAAGACCTTGTAGAGGTGCTGCACCTGGCGGCCGTAGAGCCCGAGGCTGATGTAGTGCCAGAAGTCGGCCCAGCCGTCCGCCTTGCGCTGCTCCTCGGCCCGGCAGGCGGTGAGGAAGTCGGCCTCCGGCTCCAGTCCGGCGTTCCACAGGTGCGTCCAGTTGGAGTGCGCGCGGTCCACCGGGTCACGCAGCAGCAGGATCAGCTTGGCCTCCGGGACCAGGGCCTGGATGCGGTCGTGGGCGTCCAGGTCGTACAGGTAGAAGGGGGTGGCCTCGCCCCGCAGCGTGCCCGGCGGCGCGGGCGCGAACAGTGCCTCGTAGTCGGCGCGGCGCCACACGTGCTCCTGGTAGGTCTGCACGTCGCCCGGCCCGCCGAGCCTGGGCGGCGGGCCGTCGGAGAGGAAGAACTTCGGCTCCTTGACCCTGGACAGGTAGAGCTGAGGATGCCGGACCAGCGCGGCGTGCAGGGCCGTGGTGCCCGCTTTGGGGACGCCGGCGATCAGGAAGTCCGGGAGCGGCATAGGGGCTACCTCCTCGTACGGTGCGGCGGCGCCACCCGGCGAGGTGCGCGGCGCCCCGCGAAGTAGAAGTTAGCCTACAGAAACAGTAGGTTTTCGCGACCCGGTGTCCACACCGTGAGCAGGGTGGGTACCCACCGGCGGCGCGACCACTCCCCTCGGCGCTCCCGGATCGCGGTCAAGCGCGCCGGTGCCACCAGCGACGACGGCGGTAGCGCGGGCACACCTCGGGGCCGCAGAACGTGCACTCGGTGCCGGCGCGATGGTGCTCGTGGGCGGATCGCTGATGGCCGCAGACACACAGCGCGTCGGTCGCCGTCACCGGATCACCCACGGTGCCGACGACCGCGCGGTACGGCACCCAGCCGGCTCGGACGTCACCGGGACAATTTATCCATCGACCGGCTCCGGCACTGTCCCGCCCCAGATCTAACCCGTTTGCACCCGTGAGACTACAGCCCGTGACATTACCGAGAGTGATTCGGATCACTCGGCGTTATCCGACATTTGGACTATGCCCCGATCGCGGCCACCGATCCATCGGTTGACCCGGAATAGTGCCGCGACGCCCGTCTCCGGCCTCCACTGCCTCGGTGTCCGTTACTGGGTGTGACGACTGGGGCTTGCGTACGATCTTGTTGCCCATGTGCATAACCCCAGGTCATTCGATTGGTCAGGGTTCACCGCACGGGCATCGTCACCCTGGCCCTTTGGTTAGTTGACGCTACGTAGCGTGTTGCTAGATTTGTCGGCAGAAGCGAGCGACCTGCGTTCCCCTCCCCGGAAACCGCCGATTACGTCGCAACTGCCGCCCCCGAAGGGACCGACATGCAGCTTTCCACGACCTCGGGCAACACGCCGAGTAACGGGCAGCCGTCACCGACCGTAAGCGTCGTGATTCCGACCCTGAACGAAGAGCGGAACCTGCCGCACGTGTTCGCCAAACTGCCCGACGGCATCGACGAGGTGATCGTGGTCGACGGCGGATCGCGGGACCGCACGGTCGCCGTGGCCCGCGAGCTGCGCCCGGACGTGGTGATCGTGCAGCAGACCCGTACCGGTAAGGGCAACGCCCTGGCCTGTGGCTTCGCCGCCTGCACGGGCGACATCATCGTGATGATCGACGCCGACGGCTCGACCGACCCGGCCGAGATCCCGAGCTTCGTCGCCGAGCTGGTGGCCGGCGCCGACTTCGTCAAGGGCTCGCGCTTCGACAAGGGCGGGCACAGCCACGACATCACCAAGCTGCGCAAGCTCGGCAACGACGGCCTCAACCTGGTGGTGAACGTCCTGTTCGGGACCCGGTTCACCGACCTCTGCTACGGCTACAACGCCTTCTGGCGCCGGGTCGTGCCGACCCTGGCCCTGCCCGACCCGGCTCTGCCGCGGCCCACCGACGGCAGCAAGCTCTGGGGCGACGGCTTCGAGATCGAAACGATGATCAACATCCGGGCCGCCGCCGACGGGATGAAGGTCGGCGAGGTCGGCAGCATCGAGCACGCCCGCATCCACGGACAGAGCAACCTGAACACCTTCCGGGACGGCTTCCGGGTGCTGCGCACCATCTTCAGCGAGTACGGCCGGATGCGCCGTCAGCGCCGCACCGGCAGCCAGGGCACCGGCGTCATCCTGCACCAGCACCCGACCGCCACCCCGGCTACCACCACGCCGGTGCACGTGCTGAACAAGGTCGTCAACCGCCCGCCGGTCGCCGGCGTCGCCCCGGCCGGGGACTCTCGCCAGCACGTCGCGCACCTCAACCGGGGCCTGCGCCGCGACGACGTCGGCACCCGCCGCACCGACGACATCAAGGCGCTGCAGTCACGCGCCACCCGCGAGGACTGAGCTCCCCCGCCGCCAGTCCCCCGCCCCCGACCTGTCCCGAGGAGCACCCGCGTGGAACCCACCCCTCGCCCCGCCGTCAGCATCGTCATACCGACCCACACCGAGCAGCGCTGGAACGCGCTGGTGCGCACCGTCGCCTCGGCCCGGTCGCAGACGTACACCCCGGCCGAGATCGTCGTCGTGGTCGATCACAACCCGGCACTGTTCCGCCGGGTCCGGCGCGACCTGGCCGGCGTGACCGTCCTGGAGAACCTGTACGCCCAGGGCGTGTCGGGCAACCGCAACACCGGGGCGTTCCACACCAGCACCTCGCTGATCGCGTTCCTCGACGACGACACGGTGGCCTGCCCGCAGTGGCTGGAGCTCCTGATCGAACCCCTGGCGGCGGACCCGGCGGTGGTCGGCGCCGGCGGTGGCATCGACCCGGCCTGGGAGGGCCCGAGGCCGACCTGGATGCCGGAGGAGTTCCTCTGGGCGGTCGGCGGCTCGTACGCGGGGATGCCCACCACCACCGCGCCGGTGCGCAACGTGTGGTCGGCCAGCATGATCGTGCGCCGCGACACCTTTCTCTCGGTCGGCGGCTTCCGCACCGGCTTCGGCAAGCTCGGCAACCGGAACCGGCCCGAGGACACCGAGCTGTGCCTGCGGATGAGCGCCCTGGCCGGCGGCCGCTGGATGTACGTGCCCGCCGCGGTGATCCGCCACGAGGTGCCCGCGAGCAGCTCGACCTTCGGCTTCTTCCTGCGCCGCTGCTACGCCGAGGGACGCGGCAAGGTCGCCATGGCCGGCCTGCTGGACGGCAAGAGAAGTCTCGGCTCGGAACGCGACTACCTGCGCTCGCTGCCCCGGGCGGTGCTCCGCAACCTGGTCGCGGCCACCACGGGCCGGGGCGCCCACCACGCGCTCAAGGCCGGCGGGGTGCTGGCCGGCGTCGCCGCGGCCGGGGTCGGCGGGGTCGTCGAGACCGTCGCCGCCCGCCGCACGGTCACGGCCGGAGCGGCCCGATGACCGCCGGGGTGAACGGGGCCGGCGTGAACGGCAAGGTGTGGGTGCCGGCGCAGCGCACCGACGACATGATCACCGCGCCCGCGTTCGAGCCCAGCGGCGAGGTGCTGCCGGCCACGGTGCTCGACCTGGACCTGTCCGACCCGCTGCCGGCGGTCGCCGGGGTGGGCCCGGACGGCCGGCGCGTGCTCCAGGCGTGGGTACTGGTCCGGCTGTTCACCGAACCGCTGGGGACCGTGCTCACCGACGTACCGGAGCAGGGTCTGCGGCCCGCCGACCTGGCGGCCGCGATCGGCGCCGAGCTCGGCACCGCCCTGGCGCCGCGGCTCGCCGAGCTGGGCCTGTCCGCCCTGCCCATCGACGGCATCACCCCGGCGACCGAGCCGGCCTTCCTGGCCCGCCGCCGCGCGGTGCTGGCCGAAGCCCCGCCGATCACCGTCGTGGTCTGCACCCGGGAACGGCCCGGCGCCCTGGCCCGGTGCCTGGACAGCCTGCTCGCGCAGGCCTACCCGGACTTCCGGATCCTGGTCGTGGACAACGCGCCGGTCACCGACGCGACCGCCGAGGTGGTCCGCTCGGCGGCCCGCCGCGGCCCGGTCACCTACCTGAAGGAGCCGCGCGCCGGGCTGTCCTTCGCCCGCAACGCCGCGGTGGCGGCCGCGCCGGGCGAGATCATGGCCTGGATCGACGACGACGAGTACGCCGACGTCAACTGGCTGGCCGAGGTCGCCCGGGCGCTGGTCGAACACCCCGAGGCCGACGTGGTCTCCGGCGTGATCGTGCCGGCCGAACTGGAGACCCAGGCGCAGCTGTGGTTCGAGCAGTTCGGCGGGCACAGCAAGGGCCGCGGTTTCAAACCCGACGTGTTCAGCCCGGCGACCGCGCACATCCAGAGCCCGCTGTACCCGTTGCCGCCGTTCGGCACCGGCGCGAACATGACGTTCCGGGCCGGCGTCATCGAAGGCATCGGCGGCTGGGACACCGCCCTGGGCGCCGGCACCCCGGCGATGGGCTCCGAGGACACCCTGGCGTTCACCCAGGTGCTGATCGCCGGCGGCACGATCGTCTACCAGCCGACCGCGGTCACCCACCACTACCACCGGCGCGACCTCGAAGGACTGCACAAGCAGATGGTCGGCTACGGCGCCGGGCTGACCGCCGCGTACACCAGCCTGCTGCTCAAGCGGCCCGGCCTGCTCTGGCCCCTGCTGAAGCTGGCCCCGGGCGCCCTGCGCGACCTGACCAGCAAGGACAGCCTGCGGGTGTCGACGCTGCGGGAGGACTTCCCGCGGGAACTGCTGACGGCGAACCGCAAGGGCATGCTGGCGGGACCGCGCGCCTACCTGAAGGGCCGCCGGGCGGCCCGGGCCAAGGCCCGGAGCGGCCGCTGATCGTGGCGACTCAGCCGTTCACCGGAAACTTCCCCCCGGACCGGGCATTCTCGGTCAGGAGGAAGCAGATGTGGCGATCGGTCGGAAATGCGTACGCCACCCCGGCTCGACCGACCGGGGTGGCAGCCGCATGCTGAGCGCGCACCCGGCCCCGGAACCCGGCGAACCGGACAACGGACCGGTGCTGCGCCCGGCGAGCCCGATGACGTCCATCCAGCAGTACGAGTCCCCCGACGCCACGGAGGCCCAGCACATGGCGGACCAGCGCGCGGCCGACCAGCGCGCGCCCGAACCGGCCCGGACGCAGGATCGGCCGCAGGACGACCAGCCGCACCCGGACCAGCCGGTGCAGAACCGGACTGCGCCGAACCGGCCCGGCCAGGAGGGTGGCGGGGCGCGGCCGGCGCGCGGGACGGCCCGGGTACGCCCGGCGGCGCCGTCCGGTGCCGACGTGTCCGGACCGGCGGTGGCTGACATCCAGACCACGTCGGGTGTGCCCAAGGTCGTGATCCCCGCCGCGGTGCCGCCGGCCGCTCCGGCTCCGGCTCCGGCCCCGGACGACGCGGCTGAGACCGCCCCGGTCGCCACGAGTGACGTCGAGACCGCAAGCGAAGCCGAGGCCGACACCCCACCGGAACCTGCAGCCACAGCCGGAACGGATCCGGAACCCACGGCCACAGCCGGCACGGACCTGGAACCCACGGCCACAGCCAACGACGACCCCGAACCCACGGCCACAGCCGACGCCGACCCGGAACCCACGGCCACGGCCGACGCCGACCCGGAACCCGCAGCCACGGCCGACGCCGACCCGGAACCGGCGGCCACGGCCACGCCCGACCTCTCGGCCGACGCCGAACGCGGCTCCGCGGGCACGGTCACGGCAGAGCCGGCAGCGACACCCGAGGCAGGATCGACGCCCGAAGCCGGACCCGGCACGGGGGCCGAGTCGCCCGCAGAAGCCGGCCAGGACGCCGCGCCGGCGGAGGCCGCCGACGTGGCGCAGCCGAGCGCGGCACAGGAGGCGCCGGCTCCGGAAGCCGCTTCACCGAGCGAGGAAGGCAGCGCCGATCCCCCATCGGAGGCCCCGGACGCCGCCACCGAATCGGACATCGAGCAGGTAGCAGGGACAGAAGGTGAGTCCATCCCTCAAGCTCAGGTTGAGGTTGAGATCTCGTCCGAGCGCGAACCTGAAGCTGATGTTGAGGTTGAGACCACCCCGGAAGTGAGCGATTCCGAGGCGACCGCGGTGCTGGTCCTGCCCGCCGGGCCCCCGGCCGGCACCAGCCCGAAGGAGACCGCCCCGGACCAGGCCGAGCCGGACCCCGAGCCGGACCAGGCCGAGCCAGACCAGAGCGAGCCAGACCACAGCGAGCCCGACCAGAGCGAGCCCGACCGGGCCGGAACCGACCAGGATGAGCCCGAGCAGGAAGGGCCGAACCCCGACGACACGGTCGTCCTGCGCGTCGGGCCGACCGTCGAAGACACGGTCATCCTGACCCTGCCGGAGACCCCGAAGGCGACCCCCGCCCGGACCCCCGGCGAGGACACCGTGGTCATCGCGCTGCGGGCGCCCGACGACACCGTCGTCATCCCGGTCGTCAGCTCGACCGCCAGCGTCGCACCGCCGACCGATGTCGTCACCGCCGTCATTCCCGTCGTTCCCGGCCGGCGGGACAGTCAGCGGACCGAGGTCGCTCCCCCGCCCGATCCCGGCCGTAAGCCCAAACCGGCCCGGGCCCGCCGCGAGCCCCTCGACCTGGGCCACGCCCCGGCCGTCCTGACCATCTCCGCCCTCGGCGTGCTCATGGTCGCCCTGGCCTACGCCGGCGGGCGGGTCAGCACCGGCAACGCCCAGTTCGCGTACTGGGTCGGTCAGGTCGTGGTCTTCACGCCGGTCGTGGTGCGGTTGCTCAGCCGCCGGATGGCCGGGGTCGCCGAGTCGTTCCTGCTCGTCATGGGGCTGGCTCTGCACCAGTACCTGCTGAAGTGGATGTACAGCCCGGACCAGTTCCGGTTCCCCGACGAGTTGCAGCACTGGCTGGCCACCACGATCATCGTGCAGTCCGGGGAGCTGTTCCGGCCCAACCCCGCGCTGCCGCCGGCCGAGCATTTCCCCGGGCTCGCCGAGCTGGGGGCCGCCGTGGCCGCGATGACCGGGCTGCCGGTCACGGCCGCCGGCGTCATCGTCGCCGGGATCGCGCACCTGGTGTTCGTGGGCGTGCTCTTCGCGGTGGTGCTGCGGGCCAGCAACTCCCCGGCCGTCGCGGGCGTCGCCTGCGCCACGTACGCGACCGCCCTGCACTACCTGTTCTTCAACTCGATGTTCCTCTACCAGACCGCCGCCCTGCCGTTCTTCATGCTCACCATCTGGGCGGTACGCCGCTGGCGGGCCGAGGGCGGCCGGATGTTCGTGGCGCTGGCCGTGACGTCGATGGCGCTGACCACCGTCAGCCACCACGTCACCGCCCTGGCGCTGGTCGCCACGCTGACGTTGCTGGCGGTCGCCGAGCTCGTCGTGGACCAGCCGCGGCGCTGGTCCGCGCTGACGATGCCGCTGGCCGCCGCAGTCGTGGTGGCCGCCTGGATCCTGTTCGTCGCCACGGATGTCGTCGGTTACCTCGAGGAGCCGGTCGACCAGGTCGCGCGTACCGTGTCGCAGCTCTTCTCCGGGGAGAGCGACCCGGCTTCGGCGAGCGCGCCCGTCTCCGTCGGTCAGCTCGTGGTGCAGGGCGCCGGCCTGCTCGGGCTGCTGGTGCTCTATCTCGCGGTCACCCGCGACATGGTGCACCGCCGGGACCGGGACTGGTGGCGCTGGGCCGCGGTGGTCGGCGGGATGGTGTTCTTCGCCGGCAACGGGGTGCGGTTCCTGGGGCAGAACGGGCCGGAGATCGCCGGGCGGCTGTCCACGTTCACCTACATCCCGATCTCCATCCTGGCCGCGATCGGGCTGGTCCGGGGCGTGCAGCTGATCCCGGCCAAGGACGAGTTCGGGCATCGGTGGCGGGCCGCCGCGCCGGCCATCGACGTGGTCATGCCGGGCGGCTGGAACCTGTACAGCCGGGTCGCGGCCGGCTCGGCGATGATCACGCTGCTGATGATCGGGGCGCGGGCCGGTGGCTGGCCGCCGATCGCCTCCATCCTGCCGGGGCCGTACCTGGCCGGCGGGTACGAGCGGTCGGTCGACGCGTACGGGGTGGCGTCGGCCGACTGGCAGCGCACCACGCTGGGCCCGGGCAACCGGGTCGGCGGCGACGCGACGTCGGTCTCGCTCGCCTCCACGTACGGGCGCCAGGACCCGGTCCGCGAGGTGGGCTCCCTGTACTACGCCGACGTGTGGGGGCTGGAGCAGGACGACCTGGTGCAGCGCGTCCACGTGCAGTACCTGGTCGTGGACCGGCGGCTGAGCACCCAGTTGCCGGAGAGCGGCGCGTACTTCGAGAGCGACCCGAGGTCCGGGCAGATCACCTCGCCGCTGACCGTCGGGCAGCTCGGCAAGTTCGACACGCTGGCCGGGATGGACCGGCTCTACGACAACGGCACTGTCCGCATCTACCGGACGGGGGTCCAGTGAGCGCTCTGCTCTCCCGGGTCGTGGCCGCGCTGGCCGTCGCCGCCGGCGCCGCCGTCCTGGTCGCGCCGCAGGCCCTGGCCATCGCCGGTGGGCTGCTGCTCGGGTTCGTGCTGCCCGGGATGGCCCTGCTGGGCGTGCTGTTCCGGCGCCGGGCGCTGACCGCGGTCGAGCGCACGGTGCTCACCCCCGCGCTGAGCATGGGCGTGCTGATCGTCGCCGGCCTGGCCATCCACGTCGTGGGCCTGCGCATCGACCGGCTCGCCTGGACCGTGGCCACCGTCGGGGTGACGCTGGCTGGGGTGGTCGCCGCCCGGCTGCTGCCGCCGCGCCGGGTGCGCGCGGCGGACGGCGCGGAGCCGCAACCCCGGCCGGTGGGCGAGAAGCTGGTGCGGATCGGCGTCGGCGAGAACACCGTACGGCTTCCCCTGAACGGCGTGGCGGAGGCGAACACCGTGGCCGAGGCGAACACCGTGGTGATGTCGATCGTGCCCGCCGTGCCGGAGGAGGACGAGCAGCGCGCCGCCGCCGCCGAGGAGAAGGCCCGGCGCCGGCGTCTGCTGCGCCAGTTCCTGCCGCTGGTGGCAGTCGCGGCCGTGCTGGCCGGAGCGAGCTGGCTGTCGTTCACCACGTCGCGGGCCACGCACGACACCGTCGTGACCGCACTGTCGGCGACACCGTCGGGCCCGGTCAACGCGGCCGGGAACCGTACGGTGCGGGTGTCGGCGACCGGGCTGGTCGCCTCGGACGGGCCGTACACGCTCAGCGTGACCGGCCCGTCGGGGACCGCGACGGTCAAGCGCACGGTCACGGTCACCGGCGACGGGACCTGGAGCGAAGCGCTGAGCCTGCCGGGCGCGCAGCGGATGCGGGTGAGCCTCTACCGGTACGGGGACACCACCGCCTACCGCACCCTCTATCTCAGCGCCGTAGACTGACGCGGACACGCGACTGGCGGCATCGAGGATGGGGACCACCATCGGGGAGCTCGCCGTGGGGGCCGTCCGCCTGGGTGCCCACGCCGGAGTGGAAGCTGTATGTCCGTAGAGCATGAAGCAAGGCTGCTGCCCGGCAAGCCGGTGGCCGACGAGGTCCTGGCCGACGTCGCGCAGCGCGTGACGAAGCTGCGCGAGGCCGGCGTCCAGCCGTCGCTGGCGACCGTGCTGGTCGGCGACGACGACGCCAGCGCCGGATACATCCGGATCAAGCAGCGCCAGGCCGCCGAGCTGGGTTTCGTCTCGCCGCACGTGCACCTGGGCGCGGACGCGACGCAGGACGACCTGCTGCGGGCGATCGACCAGCTCAACGCCGACCCGGCCGTGCACGCCCTGCTGATCCAGTACCCGCCGCCCCCGCACATCGACTACGACGCGGCGCTGCTGACCGTCGACCCGGACAAGGATGTCGACGGCATGCACCCGCTCAACCTGGGCCGGCTGTCGGTCGGCCTGCCCGGGCCCCGGCCGTGCACCCCGGCCGGCATCGAGGCGCTGCTGGCGTACCACGACGTGCCGGTGGCCGGCCGCGAGGTGGTCATCCTCGGCCGGGGCGCGACCATCGGGCGCCCGCTGGCCATGATGCTGGCGCAGAAGCGGCCGACCGCGAACGCCGCCGTGACGGTCGTGCACACCGGCGTGCCGGACTGGCAGCGCTACACCCGGCGGGCCGAGATCCTGGTCGCCGCAGCCGGCGTGCCCGGCATCATCCAGCCCGAGCACGTGCGGCCGGGCGCGACGGTCATCGGCGCCGGCGTGCGCTACGAGGGCCGCCGGCTGCTGCCGGACGTGGCCGAGGAGGTCGCGCAGGTCGCCGGGGCGGTCACCCCGCGGGTCGGCGGCGTGGGCCCGACCACCGTGGCGATGCTGTTCCGCAACGCGATCGAGGCGGCGGAGAAGGCTAGCCGCTGAAGCGGGCGCTCGCCGCCATCGCCCGGTACGCCGCCAGCGACTCGGCGTCGGTGTCGATGCGCCACTTCTCCTCGTACCCGGGGTGGGTGTCGGTGTCGAACCAGGTCACCGCGCCCACCGCCGGGTGCGCCTCCACCCAGCGCGCGAAGAGCGTGATCCAGTCGGCCTTGGTCCGGCCGCCCCGGTCCACCGAGCCCACCTCGGTGATCATGATGGGTTTGCGGGCGGCGTACGCCCGGTAGATGCCGGCGAACAGCTTGTCCGGGGTCTCGCGGTGCAGGTTGTAGCCGGAGACCCCGACCCAGTCGACGTACTCGTCGCCGGGGTAGAGCGCCGCGAAGGTGTTCCACTCCGCGGCCGGGTCGGAGTTCCAGTTCGGGCTCCACACCCACGACACGTTGGTGGCCTTCTCCTCGGCGAAGATGCGGTGCAGGCGCTGCCACGCGGTCACGTACGCCTGGCCGTCCTTGCCGTTGCGGGCGGCGCTCCACTTGTACCAGTCGCCGTTCATCTCCCAGCCCCAGCGCAGCAGCACCGGCCGGTCCTGGCGCTTGAGCCGGCGGGCGGCGCGCGCGATGAGCGCGTCGCTCGCCCCCGAGGTGATGTCGGGGAGCGGGCAGCCGCGCCACGACACCATCGGGGTCGCCTTGGCCGGCAGGCCCTCGATCGCCTGCGGCAACGTGTCGGTGAAGTCGTAGAAGACGTGCACGATGCGCTCGTCGCGGCCGAGCTGGTTGCGCCGCAGGGCCAGGCTCTCGGTCAGCGACCTGCCCTCCAGCCCCAGGTAGGCGCCGAGCATCGCCCGGCCCGGCCGGAACGGCACCGGTCCGCCGCCCCGGGTGACCACCGCCGGCGTGGGGCTCGGGCCGGGCTTCGCCGACGCGGCCCGGCCCGGCGAGCTGGTGGCCTCGGCCGGGGTCTCGTCGCTGCCGATCGTGCGCACGGCGAGCACCGCGGCCGGCACGGCGGCCAGCGCGGCGAGACCACCGACGAGGTGCCGGCGGGTCAGCTTCCGCGGGGCCCGGTGCGCCGGCGTCACGTGAGGTTCCGGCCGGTCGCCCGGGCGACCCG
>NZ_JBSGFR010000079.1:0-25018 GCF_053603475.1 Actinoplanes sp. NPDC004185
GCGTCGGCGAGGTCGGCGGCGGCCAGGTCGAGGTCGACGAGCACCGCGGGCGGGCGGCCCAGCCGGTAGCCGTCGCGCGTCCCGGTGACCAGCTCCGGGCCGAACCGGGACCGGAGCCGGCTGACCAGCGTGGCGACGTTGTCGGCGGCCCGGCGCGGCGGCGTGTCACCCCAGAGCACGTCGACGATGCGGTCCATCGGCACCGGTCCGGCGCGCTCGACGGCGAGCAGCTTGAGCAGCGTGCGGGCCTTGCGGCTGCCGGTCACGGGCACGTCGGTGGCGTCACCGCTCCCGCGGATCGCGAACGCTCCGGCCAGACGCAGGCAGACCACGCCGGCCGCCTCGGTGGCCACGCCGTCAGCGTACGAGCGTCGCCACCGGCCGGAACCCTCCACGCCGGGCAAGATTCCCGACAGGTTGACGCAACCAGTCGATTGCTATACGTTCAGTGGCAACCGAATGGTTGCTATTTAGGGAGACCGCCATGACCTTCCCCGACCGGATCGAACGCACCCTTCAGCTCGGCCAGCCGCCCGAGCGCGTCTGGGCCGCCCTGACCACCGCCGAGGGGCTGGGCACCTGGTTCGGCAACCGCGCCGAGGTCGACCTGCGCGTCGGTGGCCGGGCCACGCTCAGCTGGGACAGCGGCGACACGGCGGTGCTCACCATCGAGCGTCTCGAGCCCCCGCGCGTCTTCGGCTACACCTGGCCGGTCAGCGGCCTGCCCGCCGACGACCCGCGCCGGACCTACGTCGAGTTCACGCTGGAGCCGCACGGCGCCGGCACCACCCTGACGATGGTCGAGAGCGGTTTCGCGCAGCTCCCGGACGACGGCGAGCACAAGACGGCCTACTCGGGCAACACCGAGGGCTGGACGCACGAGCTGGGCGAGCTGGTCGCGTACCTCGATGGCCAGTCCTGAGCCCGCCGACCTGGAGCTGGTGGCCCAGGAGGTCTTCACCGCGCTGGCCGATCCCAGCCGGCGGGTGATCCTGGCCGCGCTCGCCACCGGCGGGCCGGCCACCGCCACCGACCTGGCCACCCAGCTCCCGATCACCCGCCAGGCCATCGCCAAGCACCTCGCCCTGCTGGCCGAGGCGGGGCTGGTGGTGGCCGAGCGGGGGGAGCGGCGCCGGGTCCGCTACCGGGTGGACTCCGCGCCGATGAAGGTGGCCCAGCAGTTCCTGGGTGCCCTCGCCCGCGACTGGGACGGCCCGCTGGCCGCGTTGCGGGACCACTTGCGATGACCTGACCGCACTCTGACAGGAGTTCCCATGTTGCTGCCCACCTGCGTCGCCCCCTCGGCGCGGACGTCATGAGCGCGCCGGCCGGGAACCTGCCCGAGGTGGTGTCCCGCGACGAGTGGCTCGCCGCCCGCCGAGAGCTGCTGGCGCAGGAGAAGGAGCTCACCCGGGCCCGGGACAGGGTCAACGCCGCCCGCCGCCGGCTGCCGATGGTCCGCGTCGACGAGCCGTACACCTTCCAGGGCCCGGCCGGGACGGTGAGCCTGCTCGACCTCTTCGAGGGCCGGCCGCAGCTGGTGCTGCACCACTTCATGTTCGCCCCGGAGTGGGACCAGGCCTGCGCGAGCTGCTCCTCCGCCGCCGACGGGATCGGCCGGTTGCGGCAGCTGCACGTACGCAACACCACGCTCGTGGCGGTCTCCCGCGCCCCCTATCCGAAGCTCGCCGCCTTCCGCGAGCGGATGGGGTGGGAGTTCCCGTGGTACTCGTCGTACGGCACCAGTTTCAACTTCGACTTCCACGCCACCCTGGACGACCGGGTCGCGCCGGTGCTGCTGCACTTCCGCACCGAGGGCGAGCTGGCCGAGGCCGGCACCCCGTGGACGAGCGGACCGTGGACGCCAACATGCGGGGCGCCGAGCTGCCCGGGATCAGCGCGTTGCTGCGGGTCGGCGACGACGTCTTCCACACCTACTCGACGTACGGCCGGGGGATCGAGGACTTCCACAACGGCTACCCGTACCTCGACCTCACCGCGCTCGGCCGGCAGGAGGCGTGGGAGGAGCCGAAGGGCCGGGCGACCCCGCTCGGCCTGCACGTCGGCGGCCCCGCGATGCGCGTGCCGGACGAGTACGGGACCTGACGCGCGGGGCGGGGGCCGGCAACCGAACGGCGACCCAGGGGCATCCGTCCTGCGATCAAAGCCCCCGGGGCAGGGCCGAAGGGAACGGTGAACCTGGCGATCGGCCAGACGCCGTACTCCGAGAGGAACCTCCTTGCGCTCGCTCCTTCGCCGTTTCGCCCTGGCCGCCCTCATCGCCCCCGCCGTCGTCGGCGTCTCGATGTTCGCGTCGCCGGCCGAAGCGGCCCCGGCGAGCGCCGAGACCGTGCAGGCCGACGTCGTCCGCCTCACCAACGCCCAGCGCGCCACGTCCGGCTGCTCCGCCGTCACCGTCAACGCGCAGCTCACCGCCGCCGCCGTCGGCCACAGCACCTGGATGGCCCGCACCGGCACCTTCTCGCACACCGGCAGCGCCGGCTCCACCTTCGTCGTGCGGGCCAAGGCGGCCGGCTTCGCCCGCCCGTCCAGCGAGAACATCGCCTGGGGCTACCGTTCCGCCACCGAGCTCGTCAACGCCTGGATGAAGAGCCCCGGCCACCGCGCCAACATCCTCAACTGCAAGTCGCGGACCGTCGGCGTGGGCGTCGTGTACACCGCCAACGGCACCCCGTACTACACCCAGGACTTCGGCTACTGAGCCCTCGCGTGGTTGCGTTCCGCGCGCCGGGGAATGACGTGCGGCATGGGTGGATCGCGGCTGCGCGTGCTGGTGACCAACGATGACGGCGTACAGGCGCCCGGAATCCAGCGGCTCGCGCGGGCCGCTCACGACGCCGGCCACGACGTCACCGTCGCGGCGCCGCGCGAAGAGGCCAGCGGGATGGGCGCGGCGCTGACCGCCGTCACCGACCACGGCCGGGTGACGTTCTCCCGGGTGACCTTGACCGGTCTCGACGGTGTCCCGGCGTTCGCGGTCGCGGCCTCACCCGCCTACATCGCCCTGCTGGCCGGTCTCGGCGTGTTCGGACCGGCGCCGGACCTGGTGCTGTCCGGAATCAACCGGGGTGCCAACGCCGGACGGGCGATCCTGCACTCGGGCACCGTGGGCGCGGCCGTCACCGCAGCCGCCGGCGGGGCCCGGGCGCTCGCCGTCTCCTTGGACGTCCTGTCACCGGCCGAGGGCAGCGAAGCAAGTGCCGGCGCCGCGATCGCCGCGCTGGACACGGCCGACGACGAGCAACGGCACTGGGACACCGCTGCCGCGCTGGCCCGGCGCCTGCTGCCGTGGCTGGCCGGCGCCCCGGCCGGGACGGTGCTCAACCTCAACGTCCCCGACCGCCCGGCCGACATGGTCGCCGGATTGCGCCGGGCGACGCTCGCCCCGTTCGGTCAGGTGCAGATGGCCGTCGCGGAGTCCGGTGAGGACTTCGTGCGGATGAGCATCGAGCAGGGCGCCGGCCGGGTGCCCGGTAGCGACATCGATCTGCTGACCGAGGGGTACGCGACGCTCACCGCCGTCCGGCCCCTGGGTGAGGCGGGTGACCTCGTGCTGCCTGTGGACACCGGGATCGTGCGGCCCCGGACCCCGGCCGAGGACACCGCCCGGCGGCCGTGAGCCCTCAGACGTCGGCCGCCTTGCTCAGGTCGTTGCCGTAGTAGGCCCCGGCGCCGTGCTTACGGGTGAAGTGCCGGTCCAGCAGCCACTGCGGGGCCGCGGCGGCCGGGTTGAGAGCCAGGGTCTTGAGCGCCATCTCGGCGACGGCCTCGCAGATGATGGCGTGCTCGACCGACTTGCCGGCGTCCTTGCCCCAGGTGAACGGGCCGTGGTTGGCCGCCAGGGCCGCCGGGGTGGCCCGGGCCGCGTCGTCGTCACCGATCAGCTCGATGACCGCCCGCGCGGTGTTGAACTCGTACTCCTCGGCGCACTCCTGCGGGGTCAGATCCCGGGTGACCCGGACCGGGCCGCTGAACGTGTCGGCGTGCGTCGTGCCGAGCACCGGCACGTCGCGGCCGGCCTGCGCGAAGGCGACGGCGTGGGTGGAGTGGGTGTGGGTGATCCCGCCGATCGACGGCCACTGCAGGTAGAACGCCCGGTGGGTCTCGCTGTCCACCGACGGCTTGAGCCGCCCGGAGACGACCCGGCCGGTCTCCAGGTCGACCGGCACCAGCAGGTCGGCGGTCAGGTCGTCGTAGGCGACCCCGGAGGGCTTGATCAGGTAGATGCCCGCGGCGCGGTCCACGCCGCTGACGTTGCCCCAGGTCAGCGCGGCCAGGCCGGCCTTCGGGATGAGCCGGTTGGCCTGCAGCACGGCCTCACGCAGGTCCTGGTCCTTCGTCATGCGGGTCTTCCTCCACGTCCGGGGCGGTCAACCGCAGATGTTAACGTTCACAAGCCACTCGCGTCGACCGGGACGGCCATTCCGGCCCGCCTCTCAGCCGGCGGCGACGACCATCTCGATCTCGACGCAGATGTCGAACGGCAGCTCGGCCACCCCGATCGCCGAGCGCGCGTGCGCCCCGATCTCCCGGCCGAAGACGCCCACCAGCAGGTCGGAGCACCCGTCGATCACCGCCGGGGTCGCGGTGAACCCGGGCGCGCAGTTGACCATGCCGAACACCTTGAGCACCGACTCCACCCGGTCCAGCGAGCCGAGCTCGGCCCGCAGCGCCGCCAACAGGAACAGCCCGGTCAACCGGGCGGCCTCGCGCGCCTGCTCGACCGTCACGTCCGCGCCGACCTTGCCGCGCACCACGCTGCCGGCGATCGCCTCCAGCGGGACCTCGCGATCGGTGCGGCCGGGCAGCCGGCCCTGGTCGTCCACCCGCAGCGGGCCGTGCCCGGAGACGTAGAGCAGGTCGCGGTGCCGTTTGACGCCGAGATAGTTGCCGGCGGCGGGGAACACCCCCGGAAGCTCGATCCCCATCGCGGCGAGCCGCTGCTCGGCCGACCCCAGCTCTTCGATCCCGGTCACGGCCGCTCCCGTCTCTGCCACCTGTCTCCGCCACCCCAGGCTGCCACGAACGGAGCGTCCCCGCTGACCCCGGCCGGCGATCCTTCAGATCCGCCCGGACCGGGTCGATAGGGGAGAGGGAACCGGCGAGGGGGCGTGCGATGAGGGCAGTGCGGCGCTGGACCGTCCGCAAGCGGCTCTTCGCCATCGCGGCCGTCGGTGCCCTGCTCGCGGCGCTCGTCGGGGTGGTCGGGCTGTCCGGGTACGCGCGCCTCACCGCGGCCAGCCGCGCCGAGTCCCGCCTCGGCACGATCCAGGCTCTCACGTTGACCGCCCAGTCGCTTCAGCACCAGGTACGGGCGCAGGCCTGGTTCGCGGTCGCGGTCGGCGAAGGCAGCACCGGACGGTCGACGGCCGAGGTCCGCACCGAGTTCGACGCCGCCCGCACGGCGCTGAACACGGGCAACACCACCCTGGCGGCCCTGGCCGACGGCACCCGCTACGAGACGGAGCTGCGCGACATCGGCCAGGCCCACGACGGCCTGGTCAACCGGGTCGACTCGATCCTCCGGCTCAGCGCCACCGACCGTCCCGCCGCCCTCACCGCCGTCGGCACCCTCGAGGACGACGCCGACACCCTCGACGCGCACATCTCCGACCTGATCGCGCGACTCGCCGCCGACCGGGCCGCCCACCTCGCCGCCGCGGACCGCATCAAGCAGGTCGACAGCGGGCGGCTGCTGGTGGCGGCGCTGCTGGCGGCGTTGCTGGTGCTCGGCTTGTCGGCCCGGCTCACCCGGTCGATCCTGCGGGACCTGCGGGCCGTCGACGACGTCGCGCACCGCGTCGGCGCCGGTGACCTGGAGGCCCGCGTCGAGCAGCCCCGCGACGACGAGATCGGTGCCGTGGCCCGGTCGTTCAACGACACCGCGGACCGGCTGCGCGAGACGGTACGGCAGCTCACCGCCGAGGCCCGGCGCGAGAAGCTCGGCAGCCAGCTGGCCGACGCCTTCGACATGGCCGAGACCGAGCACGACGCGTACGGGGTCATCACGAACAGCCTGACCGTCCTGGACCCGGACCGGCCCGCCGAGCTGCTGCTGGCCGACAACTCGGAGTCCCGGCTCACCAGCCGGGCCACCGGGGGTGCCGGTGAGCCGCCGTGCTGCCCGGTCACCTCACCGTTCCACTGCGTCGCCGTCCGCCGCGGCCACCTGGTCACCTTCGATGACAGCGAGGCGCTCGACGCCTGCCCCAAGCTCAGGAACCGACCGCAGGGCCGGGTCTCGGCGGTCTGCGTGCCGGTCACCTTCATGGGCCGCTCGCTGGGCGTCCTGCACACCACAGGGGCCGCGGGCCAGGCCCCGGCTGCCGAGACCCTTTCCGGGCTGGCCCTGCTCGGCGCGCAGGCCGGCAACCGGATCGGCACGCTGCGCTCGTTCGAGCTGGCCCAGATGCAGGCCAGCACCGACGCGCTGACCGGGCTGCCGAACCGCCGCGCGTTCGAGGCCGCGGTCCGCGAGCGGCTGAGCGACGGCGGGCGGGTCGCGTTCGTGATGGCCGACCTGGACAGGTTCAAGCTGCTCAACGACACCCACGGCCATGAGGCGGGGGACCGGGCGCTGCGCCTGTTCGGTCAGGTCCTGCGGGCCGGGCTGGGCAAGGACGACCTGGTCGGCCGGCTCGGCGGGGAGGAGTTCGGCATCGTGCTCGACGGCGTGACGCTGGAGCGGGCGGTGCTGGTCCTGGACCGGCTGCGGGCCGCGCTGAGCGAGGCGATCGACGGCGGTACGCCCCGGTTCACCGCCAGCTTCGGCGTGTGCGTCAGTGTCGGGCACGCCGGCTTCGACGAGCTGCTCCGGACCGCCGACAAGGCCCTCTACCGGGCCAAGCACGAGGGACGGGACCGGGTGGTCGCCGCCGGCGCCCCGGAACCCAGCCGCGTGTCCCCGGCCGCCGCCCTGTCATCCGCCGGCTGACCCCCGACCGCGCCGGTCGGCCCGGGTCCGGCCGCCCTTCCCGCGACGGGCCGGCTGAAGCCCAGGCCGTCAGAACGTGCGTTGCCTGCGGGTGCGCAGCGTCGCCCAGACCATCTTGCCGTCGCTGGTGGCCATCGCGCCCCAGGCCGTGGACTTGCCGTCCACGGTGTGCAGCCCGTGGCCGGGCGCGCCGGCCTGGCGGTGCAGCAGTCGCGGCAGCCGCGGATCGCGGTCGCGCACCGAGAGATGCAGCCCGGCCCCGCGCCGCCACACCGCCGCGCCGATGTCCGTGCCGGCGTGCTCGACGGCGTTGCCCACGAGCGCTGCCATGATCGCGCGGCTGGGTGCGACCAGCTCCGGCATGCGCCACGAGTCGCACGCGATGTCGACAAGCTCGCTCGCCACCTCGACCGACGACGCCTCCGGCGGCAGATGGCTGAGGTCCAGGCGGTCCGCCGTCGGTGCCCTCGCGGCCAGCGCGGTGCGCGCCTGGGCCAGGGTGGCGAACACCGGCAGGGAGTGCGTCGCGCCGAGCCGCCGTAACCGGCCGGCGAGTGGCGCCACGGGCGATACGGCCAGGGCCAGCTCGACCGGCGGGTACATGGCCGCACCCGCCCGCTTGATCGACAGCCACATCGCCGCGCTGACGGCGAACGGGTCGTCGAACTCAGCCAGGTCGGCGATGATCGCAGTGGGATGTTCGGCCAGGCACTTCCGCAGCCCACCGTGGAGCTCCATGCTCAGGCGCAGGCTGAACCGGCCGCGGACCGCGATCTCCAGCAGACCGGTCTCCACGTCGCAGGTGACCGAGAAACACGCGCCGCGATCGTCGCCACCGAACAGGTAAGGAGGGCCGGCCTCCATCATCGAATCACTCCCGGTCATGGCCGCCCTCGTCGCACGGCCACCTGGGAGTCTGTTCGCAGCGTCACGGACCGTCAACGGCCGTCGCCGGTCACCACCCTAACGAGCGACGCGGCGCACGCCACCGATGCGGTAGGCATGATGCATTTCGATGCGGTGGTGCTCAGGCACCCAGCGCAGCCAGCAGCCGGTCCACCTCACCGGCGGTGTTGTAGTGGTAGATGCTGGCCCGCACCGCGCCGCCGCTGTCGCGCAGGCCGGCCGCGGTGAAGTACTCGTACGCGTAGTAGTCACCGGAGAAGACGCAGATCCCCAGCTCGCCCAGCCGCCCGGCGGTCTCGGCCGGGGACTGCCCGCGCACCCGGAACGACACCGTCGGGCACCGCTGCGCCGGAGCCGGCAGGACCGTCACCGCGGGATTCGCCGCCAGTCCGGTGAGGAGCCGCTCCAGCAGCTCGGCCTCGTACCCGGCGGCCACCGTCAGCCCGGCCACCACGCGGTCGCGGCGCGTCGTTCCCGCGCGGGCCGGGCCGCCACCGGAGAGCTCGGGCAGCGCCGCCAGGTGCTCGACCGCGGCCGTGACCCCGGCGAGCAGCTCGAAGCTCGGCGTGCCGAACTCGAAGCGCTCCGGCACCGCGTCGGACGACGGGATCAGCTTGGCCGGCCGCAGCCGTTCCCACCGCGCCGGATCCGCGATCACCGCCGCGAGGTGCGGACCGGACCACTTGTACGCGCTGGTCACGTAGAAGTCGGCGGCGAGCTCCCGCACATCGGTCGGCACGTGCGCGGTGGCGTGCACCCCGTCGACGTAGACCAGCGCACCGGCCGCGTGAGTCAGGTCGGCGATCTCCCGGACCCGGGGCATCGCGCCGGTCACGTTGCTGGCCGCGGTCACCGCCACCACCCGGGTACGCGGGCCGACCAGGTCGGCGTACTGCTTCGCGGGCAGTTCCCCGCTGTCGGCGTCGAACTCCGCCCAGCGCACGGTCGCCCCGGCAGCCTCGGCGGCCTGGACCCACGGCCGCACATTCGCGTCATGGTCGAGCCGCGACACGACCACCTCGTCACCGGCCTGCCATGACGTCGCCAGGGTGCGCGCCACCACGTACGTCAATGCGGTCGCGCTGGGCCCGAAGACCACCCCGCCCGGGTCGCCGCCGACCAGGTCGGCGACCGCCGCGCGGGCGGCGGCGACGATCTCCCCGGCCCGGCGGCCCGGCTCGAAGGCCACGCTCCGTTTGGACACCGCCCGGCGCAGGGTGCCGGCGACGGCGTCGACGACCGGCCCGGCGGCCTGGGTGCCGGCCGCCCCGTCCAGGTGGGCGAAGCCTTCGGCCAGAGCGGGATAGGTGGCCCGGACGCGGGCGACGTCGTACGTCATGGGCCGACCTTAACGCAGCCTCAGGCGAGGCCGGCACGCCCCGTCGTACGGTGGAAGGGTTGAAGATGGGGTCATGACTTCTCCCTCCGGAGCCGCGCCGTTCGACCCGCGCGCGCTGCTCGCCGAGTGCCGGCTCGGCGTCCTCGCGACGATCAAGGCGGACGGCCGCCCCCAGTTGTCCCCGGTGACACCCTTCTACGATCCGGGGACGGGCCTGATCCACGTGTCGATGACCGAGGGCCGGGCCAAGACCGCGAACCTGCGCCGCGACCCGCGCGCCACGCTCGAGGTCACCCGCGCGGACGGCTGGGCCTGGGCGACCGCCGAGGGCACGGCCACCCTCGTCGGCCCGGGCTCGGACCCGGCCGGCCCGGAGGTGGAGGCCCTGGTGGACTACTACCGCCGCGCGGCCGGCGAGCATCCGGACTGGGCCGAGTACCGGTCCGTCATGGTGGCCGACCGCCGGGTCCTGATGACCATGACGGTCGACCACGTGTACGGCGCCAGGATCCGCTGATCCCGTACCGGATCAGCGGAACAGGCCCAGGTCGATCGCCTCGGCCATGGCCCGCTGCCCGGCGACGTTCGGGTGCAGGGGGTCGGCCTGGTACCCCGGCAGCACCCGGCTCGGGTCCTGCGGATCGCGGATCGCGGCGTCGAAGTCGGCCACCCCGTCGAACACGGCGCTCGTCCGGACCCACGCGTTGACCTCCTGCCGGGTAGCCTCCTGCTCGGGACCGAAGCAGCCGGACCCGCACCCGTACGGGGTGATCGTGGCCCCGATGACCTTGATCCCGGCCCGGTGGGCCCGGCCGGCGATGGTGGTCATCCCGGCGATCAGGCTCGCGGCATCCGCTTGGTAGCCGATGTCGTTGATGCCCTCGGCGAGAATCAGGTAGCGGGCGCGCGTCTGCAGCCGGACGTCCTGCCGTTCCCGCTTCAGTGCCGAGACGCTCGTGCCCGCGCCGCAGCAGTCCGTGCGGTCGGTCAGGATCTGGTTGCCGCCGATTCCCTCGTTGAGCACCCCGAACTGCCGGCGGGGCGGGAGGGCCTGCAGCCGGGCGGCGAGGACGTCGGTCCAGCGGTCGTTGCCGTTCCACGTCGTGTAGGCGCCGTCGGTGATCGAGTCGCCGAGCGCCACGATGCTGCCGGGCACCGCGCGGGCCGCCCGGACGTCGACCCCGTTCAGCCAGAACCACGAGTTCACGGTGCCGGTGAACGACGCGCCCGGTCCACCGGCCTGGTTACCGGCCGCCACGAACTGGGTGCCCTGGGCGGCGTCGTGCCCGGTGATCCCGGCCGCGTCGCCGCCGGCGGTCACGTAGAGGTCGACCGCGAGGTCCTGGCCGTACGCGACGCCGAGGGGCACCGGATCGCTGAGGACGTGCGTGCCGGTCCGTACCGTGACCGAGCCGCGGCCCCGGAAGGTGAGCGGCCGGCTGGTGCCGCTGACCAGGTCCGGCGCGCCGGAGGCGACCGCGCGGGCCACGCTCACCGCGCCGAAGGTGACGTCCTCGTCGCCGTAGTCGTTGCTCAGCCGGATCCGGACCGCCGCGCCGCCGAGGGTCGGATGCACCAGCATGCGCAGGGTCTGCTCGGCGAATGCCGGGCCGCTCTCACGCTGCGGGCTGGTCGCCCAGGCGCCGGTCCACCGGGCCGGGCCCGCGGCCGCCGGACTGGCGACGAGCAGCGAGGCCAGCACCACCACGGCGAGCAGGAGCCGGCGACCAGTAACATTCATAACTCTCGATATCTTGGGCATGCCGTCGATGCTCGGCGAAGACGTGCGGAAAGGCAACCTCGGCAGTCCTGTCGGACCCTCGTGCGATGCTCCGGGACGTGAGAGTCGACTTCGCGGCCGAGCTGTGGATCTGGGATGCCCGCCGGCTCGACAGCTGGACCTTCGTCAGCCTGCCCGCCGAGGCGTCCGAGGAGATCCGCGAGCTGTCCGCCGGGCAGGCGCGCGGCTTCGGGTCGGTGCGGGTCCGGGTCACGATCGGCGGCAGCGTCTGGACCACGTCGATCTTCCCGGACAGCAAACGCGACGCGTACGTGCTGCCGGTCAAGCGGTCCGTCCGCCAGGCCGAGGGCCTCGACGAGGGCGGCACCGCGCAGGTGCGCGTCGAGCTGCTCGACTTCTAGCCCCGACTTCCGGTCACGACTGCTGGTGGCGGCGCAGCACCAGGGTGGCGAAGCCGAGCACCTTGCGGTAGCCGCGCAGCCACTGCTCACGGTGCTCCCGGGCCAGGGCGAGAGCGGGCGCCGCGTCGGGGTGGCCGGGGTTGTCGAGCGCCCACTCGGTGAGCGAGCCGGTCCACGACCACTCGTAGTCGTCCCACTCGGCGGTGTCGCTGATGTGGGCGTACACGGGAGCCCAACCGGCCTGCTCGGCCGTGTCGACCAGGCCGGCCAGGTCGGTGTATTCCTCGGCCTTCACACCGAGCGCGTCCGGCGCCCCGGGCGACGGCGGCACCTCCCAGAAGCCCTCGCCGACCAGCAGCACGCCGTCGGGATGCACGTGCCGCCCGGCCAGCTCGAGCGTCTCGGCAAAGCCCCCGAAGGCGTGGGTCGACCCGACGCACAGCACCAGGTCGTAGTCGCCGTCGGGCACGTAGGTCCGGGCGTCGCGCTCGTGCAGCGTCAGGCGGTCGGCGAGGCCACGCTCGGCTGCGGCGTTCGCGGCGTTCTCCAAGGCGTACCGGTCGATGTCGACGCCGTCCGCGTGACCGTCCGGGTAGTGGGCCAGAGCCTGCAGGGCCCAGGCGCCCGCACCGCAGCCGAGATCGAGGATCCGGGCCGCCGGCTGCCGGCCGGCCCGGCGCAGCAGCCGGTTGACGTTGACCCCGAGGATCGGGGCCGCGATCGGATGATGCGCATGCGCAATGCTGCTGAGTCGGCGATCCATTCTCCCGAGTCAACACCAGCGCCCCCGCGCCCGGAGCACCAGGAGGGGCAGCACCCGATCGCCGGCCTGCCCGCGCACCCTTCACACAGGCCGGTCATCGTCGTCAACCGCCGTGGCTTCCAGAGCAACCGCGAGCTCCACCATGCGCCGCTCGGTAAGCGTGTCCGCCGTCATGACTCATTGCATGACATCTCCACACGTCGCTGACCGCAACCGGCGAGGTGCGTACGCAAGACCCACCACAAAGCCCGGCCTGCCCGACAAAATCCCCCAGCAAGACCACAACGCGGCAGCCAGACCCGAAACCGCAAGGGGATCACCCACGAAGACATGCAACCACCAGCGAGCAACCAAGAACAAGGCCGGAACGAAAAGCCATGCAAGGTTGGGGGCCGGGGTGACCAAGAACGGCATAGCTGCCTTTCAAGCCGATCTTGGTCACCCCGGCCCCCAACCGTCCACCGCGAGAGAACCGCCGAATACGTTGGCCGGGACCAAGAAGGATGCGGTAAGCACGTCGAATGACAACAGAAAAGCCCCTGACCGTGGTGCAACCGGGCGGCGGGCGCAAAGGCGACCTGGGCGACATCGGCGTGCACTTCAAGCTCTGGGGCGAGGACACCAACGGCGCCCTGGCGATCGTCGAGCACCCGTTCCCGGTGGGCGCGCTGGTGGCACCCCACCTGCACACCCGCGAGGACGAGTACTCGATCGTCACCGAGGGCGAGATCGGCTTCCGCTCAGGCGACCGCGAGGTGGTGCTCGGCCCCGGCGGCTACATCACCAAACCCCGCGGCGAACTGCACGCGATGTGGAACGCCGGCCCCGTCCCGGCCCGGATGATCGAGATCATCACCCCGGCCGGCTTCGAGCACTTCTTCCGCGAGGTGGCCGAGCTGATCGCCGCCGGACCCGCCGCGGCCGAGCAGGGCGGCGATCTCGCGGAGCGCTACGGCCTGCGGTTCGGCGAGCCGGAGTGGCTGCCGGAGATCGTCGATCGGTTCGGCCTGACCACCTAGACGTGCACAGCTCCGGCACCGAGGGCATTGAAGGTCGCCTCCGGATCGTCCTGACGTGCCGACAGCTCCCAGGCGGTGCCGGCGATCGTGTCCGGGTCGAGGGTGGGCAGGCCGGCGGCCGCGGCCGGGCCGACCGCGGCCACGGCGAGCCGGTGGATGTCGCCGCCTTCGACGAGCCCGCCGATGACCAGGGCCCCGGCGTAGACACCGCTGCCGGCCAGAGCGGCGTTCACGGTCAACGCGTACGTGCGCAACGCCGCCGACGCGACGGCGAGTGCGCCCATGCCCGGCAGCGGAACGACCGCGCCCAGGCCGGCGACGTACAGCAGGGTGCCGCTGCGACGTTCGAGCATGCCGGGCAGCACCATCGCGGTGAGGTCGACCGCGGGACGGACGAAGGTGTGCACTGCCGCGGACACCTCATCCGGCCCGGCCTGCAGGATCGGCGCCGGTCGTGCGGTCGGGTCGGCGGCGCCCGGCCCGTAGTACACGGCGCCGATCGGACCGAGCTGCTCGGTCGTGTCGGTGACGGCAGCGCGCAGCTGCTCAGGCCGGGTGAGGTCGGCTGCGATGGCGACAGCGGTGATGCCGTCCCGACGCAGCGAGGCCAGATAGGACTGGTGCCGGTCCGGGTGGCGCGACAGCAGGGCGACCGGATGTCCCGCACGGCCGAACCGCCGGGCGACGGCAAGACCGAGCCCCGGTCCCACGCCGGCGATGAGCATGCTGGAAATCTGTGCTGTGGACACGTACGCCTCCTCTGTCATGGTGGACAGGTGTCACTGTCACGGCTCCGTCATCCGTACGAAAGAAGGCACTTGAATGTCCGGTGGGGACACTGCTGTTCCTTTGCTGGTGGAGACGCCCCTGGCCGCGCAGGTGCCGGCCGCGGAGTACGCGGCGTGCCCGGTCACCGGGCTCTTTCACCGCCTCGGCGACAAGTGGTCGTTGTTGACCCTGGTGCTCCTCGGTGAGCGACCGCACCGCTTCAACGAGCTGCACCAGCGGATCGAGGGCGTCAGTCAGCGGATGCTGACCCGGACGTTGCGGGCGCTGGAGTCCGACGGTCTGGTGAGTCGCACGGTCTACCCGACCGTCCCGCCCTCCGTCGAGTACGCGTTGACGACGCCCGGACGAGCGTTGCTCGGCCCGCTCTCCCAGGTCGCCAACTGGGCGGTCGAGCACCACATCAAGCGGTGGCAGAATGCGCCCGTGCCGATCTCCGGGGAAGAATCGCCCAAGGCTCGCGTTGTCGCGGCGTTGCTGCGGGACGGCGACCGAATTCTGCTGTGTCACCGATCTCCCGACCGCCGCTGGTATCCGGATGTCTGGGACCTGCCCGGCGGCCACGTGGAGCCCGGAGAACTGCCGGGCGCGGCACTGGCCCGAGAGCTCCGGGAGGAACTGGGCATCGACATCGCGGCGCCGCCGGGCCCGCCCCTGCACGAGGTCGACGTCGACACGGCCGACATGCAGATCTGGCTGATCGAAGCGTGGTCAGGGTCCCCGGTCAACACGGCGCCGGAGGAGCACGATGCCATCGAGTGGTTCACGGCCGACGCCCTCGGAGGGCTGACATTGGCTCATGAGAGCTATCTCGCGATGTTCAGACGGGTGCTTGGCCGGTTTTGAGCTCTCCGCGGCGCGCGCTCGCGGCGGTTCGGCCAGGTGCCGTCCGACTTCGGTAGTAGTCGGGCGCCGACGTACGACTCAAGTCGTACGCGAAGTCCATCATCAAGTCGGACGCGCGTCCCCCCGCCCTGCTCCTAGCGTCATGGACGTCCCCGGTCCACGAGCCACCAGGAGCTCCCCGTGCCCTCGTCACCCCTGCTCGTCGCCGACGACGTGAGCAAATCGTTCGGCCTCACCCGGGCCTTGCACGGCGCGTCGCTCCAGGTCCGCCCGGGGGAGGTCCTCGCCCTGACCGGCCCGTCCGGCTCCGGCAAGTCCACGCTGCTGCACTGTCTCTCCGGCATTCTCGCCCCGGATTCCGGCCGGGTCAGCTTCGAGGGCCGCGATCTGACCGCCCTGAGCGACCGGGAGCGCAGCGCCCTGCGGCGGGGCGCGTTCGGTTTCGTCTTCCAGTTCGGCCAGCTGGTGCCCGAGCTCACCTGCCTGGAGAACGTCGCGTTGCCGCTGCGGCTCGCCGGTGTCCGGCGCGCCCGGGCCGAGCGGCGCGCTGCCGAGCTGCTCGTGCGTCTCGAGGTCGTCGAGGTGGCCGGCAAACGTCCCGGGCAGGCGTCCGGCGGGCAGGGCCAGCGGGTCGCGGTGGCCCGCGCGCTGGTCACCGACCCGCAGGTGATCTTCGCCGATGAGCCGACCGGCGCGCTCGACTCCCGCAACGGCGAGCAGGTCATGCGGTTGCTGGTCGCCGCCGCGAAGGAGCGGGGGAGCGCGGTCGTGCTGGTCACCCACGAGGCGCAGATCGCCTCGTACGCCGACCGCGAAGTCACCTTCCGCGACGGCGCGGCTGTCGTCGCTGCGGGTGTCCGATGAGCGCCGCCTGGCTGCGTGAACTTGCCCTTGGTGTGCGGCTGAGCGTCTCGGGCGGCCGCTCGGGCTGGTTGCGGCTCGCCCTGATCGCGGCCGGGGTGGGCCTCGGCGTGGGGATGCTGCTGGTGCTGGCCGCCGCGCCGACGGCGGTTGCGGCACGGGAGCAGCGCCGGGCCGATCGTGCGCTGGGTGCGAGCGTCGAGCAGGCCGGGCCGGGCACGCTGCTGGCGCTGACCACGGAGACGCGGTTCCGCGACGAGCCCGTACGAGGCAGGATCGTCCGTCCGGAGGGTGACCGTGCGCCGGCACCGCCCGGCGTGGCCCGGATGCCGGCGGCGGGGGAGCTGTACGTGTCGCCGGCGCTGGCCGCCCTCATCGCCGGTCCCGGTGGTGAGCTGCTGGCCGAACGCTGGTCCGCGCACGTGGCCGGCACGATCGCGCCGCAGGGACTCTCCGGGCCCGACGAGGTGTACTTCTACGTGGGATCCGGCACGCTGACCAGGGAAGACGGGGCGGCGCGCATCGCGGCGTTCGGTGGCGGTGGGCCGCCCACGACGGACCCGACGATCGTGGTGCTGGCCGTCATCGGGGCCGCCATCCTGCTGCTGCCGGTCCTGGTGTTCGTGACGACGGCCGTACGTTTCGGCAGCGAGAGCCGGGAGCGGCAGCTCGCCGCGATCCGGCTCGTCGGCGCCGACAGCAGGATGACGCGCCGCATCGCGACCGGCGACGCGCTGATCGGGGCGGTGCTGGGCCTCGCCGTCGGCGGTCTTGTGTTCCTCGGTCTGCGCCGGGGCGTCGGGGCGTTGCTGCCGGCCGACTTCAGCCCGTACCCGTCGGATCTGCGCCCGGTGCCGGCGCTGCTCGCCGCCATCCTGCTGCTGGTGCCGGCCGGCGCTGTCCTGGTGACCCTGTCCGCGCTGCGGCGTGTCGTCATCGAGCCGCTCGGCGTGGTGCGGCAGAGCGGCGTCCGCCGCCGGCGGCTCTGGTGGCGGCTGATCCCGCCGGGCGTCGGCGTGGCACTGCTCTACCCGCTGCTCGGCGGGTTGCCCGGCGACGTCGCGGCGGGCACCCGGGTCCAGCTCGCCGCGGGCGCGATCCTGCTGCTGACCGGCGTGGTCGTGCTGCTGCCCTGGCTCGTGCAGGCGGTGGTGGGGCACCTCGGCGGTGGCAGCGTCGCGTGGCAGCTCGGCATCCGGCGCCTGCAGCTGGACAGCGACACCGCCGTACGGTTCGTGTCGGGCATCGCGGTGTCGGTCGCCGGCATCATCGCCATCCAGGGCCTGCTCAGCACGTCGATAGCCGCGAGCAGCGGGACCCAGCCGCCGGCCGGCCGCCTCCAGGCCGTCGTCTACACCAACGGCGCCGACGGCACCGGCTGGCAGGCGGCTCTGGCCGGCACCCCCGGAGTCGAGGCGGTACGCACGTCCGGCTACGGCTACCTGCGGACGGATCCCGATCAGCCCGGCGTGACCGTCCGGGTCGGCGACTGCGAGGTGCTCCGGCAGTACGCGCCGCTACCGTCCTGCGCTGACGGCGACAGCTTCCAGGCCGTGCACCCGGGCTGGGAGAGCCCCACCCTGCCGGCAGGAGCCACGACCCCCGTCTTCGGCACGGACGACGCAGCGCCCCTCTCGCACTGGCAGGTGCCCGCCGGTCTGCCCGCCGTGACGCTCTACTCCAGCGAGGCCGCCCCGGTGTCGTACCTGGCCACCCCGGCGGCGCTGAAACTCCGTCCCGACCTGCGCGGCATCTTCACCGACGCCTACCTGCTGGGGCTGGACCCGGCCCGCCCGGATGCCATCGAGCGGGTCCGCAACACCATGACCCGGCTCGCCCCGGCCGCACCGCTGCAACTGTTCGGCGACGATCGGATCGGCAACCAGTTCGCCGGGGCCCGGCAGGTGGCCCAGGGCTGCGCGGTCCTGTTCCTGCTGTTCATCGGCGCGAGCATGCTCGTCGGCGTCACCGAGCAGCTGCGCGAGCGGCGCAGGCTGCTGGCCGTCCTCGCCGCCTTCGGCACCCAGCGGCGGACGCTGTCGGCGTCACTGCTCTACCAGGTGGCCGTCCCGGCGTCGGTCGGACTGCTTCTGGCCGTCCTCATCGGCAGCAGCTTGTCGGCTGTCCTGCTCGCGGCCACGCGGGCGCCGGTCGAGCTGGACTGGCCGGCGATCGCCGCCCTGACGGCCACGGTGGCGGCTATGGTCGTGGCGGTCACAGCTGCCGGTCTGCCGCTGCTGTTCCGTCTGCTGAAGGTTCAGGAGTTGCGCAGTGAATGAGACCCTCACGCTGAGCAGCAGGTTACCGGCCGGCCTGGCCCACAGCCGGGGTCTGCTCACCGACCTGGTCGTGTCCTGCTCGGTGGCCGCCCTGTCCACGTGGTGGTGGCACCAGTACCGGTGGGGTGGCTTCCTCTTCGGCGTGCTGGCCGGGCTGGTGCTGATGGGGCGGCGCCACCGCCCGATCACCGTCCTCGTCCTCGTGGCGATGCTCACGGCGGTGGCCGCGACGATCGAGGTCAACGGCACCAAGCTGCACGACGGCATGCTGCTGATCACGGTCGCCACCGCGATGTACGCGGTCGTCGTCCACGCCTCGACCCTGCTCCGGGCGGTGCTGGGCGGGCTCGGCGGCTGGCTGTTCGCGTCGCTGCTGCTGCCCCTGCAGAACAACTCCCGCGCCGGGTGGTCGACGTTCTCGCTCGAGGAGCTCGCGCGCGGCTCCGGGCTGCTGCTGGGCTACGGGGCCGTGGTGTGGGCGGTGGCCCTCAGCGTGCGGTACTCCGGCCAGCTGAATCTGAACACCTCCGAACGCCGGCAGAGCGCGGAGCGGGAACGCCGGCACGTGGCGCAGATCGCCGTCGCCGAGGAGCGGGCGCGGATCGCCCGGGAGCTGCACGACATCGTCGCGCACTCGCTGTCGGTGATCATCCTGCAGGCCAACGGGGCCGCTTACGCGTTCGACCATGATCAGCAACGGGCGCGCGAGGCCCTGCGGACGATCGGCACGACCGGCAGCGACGCCCTGGAAGAGATCCGGCAGCTCGTCGAGCTGCTCCGGAGCGCCGGCGACGCTCCGCCCGACCGCACGCCGGTCGCCCTGGACCAGCTCGAAGCCGTGGTGCAGCGGGCCCGTGACTCCGGCCTGACCGCCGAACTGACCGTGCACGGCACGCCGCCCGAGGTGCCCGGCGGCGTGGCCCTGGCGGTCTACCGGATCGTGCAGGAATCGCTGACCAACACGTTGAAGCACGCCGGTCCGGCGCCGGCCGCCACGGTGACCGTCAGCTACCGGCCGGGCGTCATCGACATCGAGGTGACGGACTCCGGATCCGACCCGGAAGCCGCCAGCTCCGGCGGGCACGGTCTGGTCGGCATGCGGGAGCGGGTTGCCCTGTACGGCGGGACCTTCGCAGCCGGGCCGGCACCGGACGGCGGCTGGCGGGTGCACGCCGCCATCCCTCTCACCGGCGCCGCGGCGCGGGCGGTGGCCGCGTGATCCGGGTCGTGCTCGTCGACGACCAGCACCTGGTCCGGGCCGGATTCCGGATGGTGCTGGACTACCAGAGCGACATGACCGTGGTCGGTGAGGCGAGCGACGGCGCCGAGGCGCTCCGGCTGCTGCGCACGACCCCGGCCGACGTCGTCGTGATGGATCTGCGGATGCCCGTGCTCGACGGGGTGACGGCGACCCGGCGGATCTGCGCCGCCGGTCCGCTTCCCCGGGTGCTGGTGCTGACCACGTTCGACACCGACGAGGACGCGTTCGCCGCGCTCCAGGCCGGGGCGAGCGGATTCCTGCTCAAGAGCGTGCCGCCCGAGGACCTGCTGAGCGCGATCCGGGTGGTGGCCGGCGGAGACGCCGTCGTGGCGCCCCGGGTGACCCGGCGGCTGCTGGACCGCTTCGCCGGCCGGCTCGTCGCGAAGGACGCGGCCGCGGCCGGCGTGCCGGAGATGACGGAGCGGGAACGCGAGGTGCTGCTGCTCGTGGCCCAGGGACTGTCGAACCTCGAGATCGGCGGCCGGCTGCAGGTGGCCGAGGCGACCGTCAAAACGCACATCGGCCGGATCCTGGCCAAGCTCGGCCTGCGGGACCGCGTGCAGGCCGTGGTCTTCGCGTACGAGTCAGGGCTGGTCCGGCCCGGCAGCGAACCCCGGTCCGTGGTCAGTCCGCCGCAGCCGGAGGCGCCAGGTGACGCCGCAGCGTCTCCATGATCTCGGCCAGCGCCTCCAGCTGCGGCACGGTGAGCACGTCGGCGAAGTGCTCCCGGACGGCCCGCGAGTGCCCCTTGGCCGCGGTCAGGAAGACAGCTCGGCCCTGGTCGGTCAGGTGGACCTCAGCCACGCGGTTGTCGGCGTGGTGACGGCCGCGGCGGATCAGGCCACGGCGTTCCATCCGGGCGAGGTGGTGCGACAGCCGGGACTGCTCCCAGCCGATCAGGTCGGCCAGCTCGGTGGAACGGCACGGCCGGTCACCTCGCTCGTGCAGGGTCACCAGCACGGGATAGTCGCTGCCGGTGAGCCCGGAGTCGGCCATCAGCAGCTGGTCGAGGCGCCGTCTGAGCAGGGGCGTGGTCTCGATGAGCCCGCGCCAGGCCCTCAGCTCGACCGGATCCAGGCTGCCGGCTCCCGCCGCCTCGTCCACCACCGCACGAACCTACCGCAGCCACCCTACCGATTACATGACGCGTCATATATCGTCGGCACGAGTACGCGCCCGAGCCGGGTGCGCCGGCCGGAGGGAAGTGCACGGTGGCGACGATCGAGCAGCTCATGCGGGCCAACCTGCTGGAGGTCTTCAACGAGCGGGACGGCGACCGCCGCCGGGCCGCGATCGCCCGCACGTACGCCCCCGGCGTGCGCTTCGCGGACCCCGAGGAGACGATCGAGGGCCACGACGCGCTCGACGCGAAGGCGCAGAAGATCCTGGACGACGCGCCGGGCTTCGTCTTCGTGGCCGACGGCCCGGTACGCGTCGTCCAGGACCTCGGCTACCTCGCGTGGAGCCTCGGCCCCGAAGGCGCGGCGCCCGTGGTCCGGGGCGTCGACATCGCGCTGGTCGCCGACGGCCTCATCACCTCGGTCCACACCCTGCTGCTCACCGACTGAGACCGCCCTCCGGTGATCCGGCGGTTCAGGACCAGGTGATCTCACCGGCACGGTCGACGAAACGTCCGGAACCGTGGCCCGGTCCCTCGGTGGCGAGACCCACGACGGCGTCGGTGCCCTCGGTCACGGTCTGCGGGCCGCTGTTGCCGTTGAGATCGGTCGCCGTGTAACCCGGGTCGGCCGCGTTGATGCGGATGCCGGTCAGCGATTTGGCGTACTGGGTCGTGAGCATGGTCAGCGCCGCCTTGGAGGCCGTGTACGCGGGCGCGATCGCCTTGGACTCGTCGCGCGAAGGATCATGCGTGGCCGCCAGCGAGCCCATCGAGCTGCTCACGTTGACGATGACCGGGTCGGCCGAGCGTCGCAGCAGGGGCAGGAAAGCCGTGGTGGTCCGCACCACACCGGCGACGTTGACGTCGAGCACCTTCAGGATGTCGGCGCCTGTCAGGCCGCTCGGGTCACCGAGCGGACCCCCCACGCCGGCGTTGTTGATCAGCACATCGACAGTGCCTTCGTGCTTCTCGACGTCGGCGGCGGCCGACGCCACCGACTCGTCGTCCGTGACGTCGATCTGGACGAAGCGGGCACCGAGTTCGGCGGCTGCCGCCGTCCCGGCCTTCTCGTCGCGGGCGCCGAGCAGCACGGTGTGGCCGTGGGCGATGAGGCGGCGGGCGGTCTCGTAGCCGAGGCCCTTGTTGGCCCCGGTGATGAAGGTGATGGTCATGCGCCCATGGTTCGCCCGGGCCGCGACCTGCGCCAGGGAAGGCCTGACGGTAGGAAAACGGCTACCACCCCCGGCCCCGGGCGGCGAGGCACAATCGGTCCATGACCACTCACGGCACGGAGTTCGGCGCCACTGTGCGCGCCTGGCGGGACCGGCTCACGCCGTCCGCGGTGGGCCTGCCGAGTGGCCGTTCCCGCCGCGCGAGCGGGCTGCGCCGGGAGGAACTCGCCGAACTCGCCGGGATCTCGGTCGACTACGTCGTACGCCTGGAACAGGGACGGTTCACCACCCCGTCGGCGCAGGTGGTCGCCGCGCTGGCCCGGGCCCTGCACCTCACGAACGCGGAACGCGACCACCTGTACCGGCTGGCCGGGCTCGTCCCGCCGGCCGACGGCGAGATCTCCGATCACATCCCGCCGGGCGTCCAGCGCGTCCTGAACCGCCTCGGCGACGCGGCCGTCGGGGTCTTCGCCGCCGACTGGCAGCTGATCTGGTGGAACCGGGGCTGGGCGGCACTGCTCGGCGACCCGTCGGCGGCCCCGCGGGAGCGCCGCAACTTCGCCCGCGACACGTTCCCGGTCAACGGCGACCGGCCCTGCTTGTCGCAATGGCCGGTGATCTCGGACGCCCCCGACGCGGTCGACGCAGCCGTCGTGTCCGACCTGCGCCGCGCGACCGGCCGATTCCCGAACAACCCCCGGCTGACCAGCCTGATCCGGTCACTCACCGAAGGCAACGAGCGTTTCGCCGCTCTGTGGGCCGCCGGCGCGGTCGGCACCCATCGCGAGGACCACAAAATCGTCGAGCACCCGACGGTCGGCCCGATCGAGGTCGACTGCGACGTCATGACCGACGGCGACGCCGAACTGAAGATCGTGATCCTGACAGCAGCCCCCGACACCGACGCCGAAACCAGACTCCGGCTGGCCCTGCTCTCCGGCGTCCCCGACGTGGCGAACAGCGCCCCCGAACCCACAGCCGCCCAACCGGCGAACGCCCAAGGCTGAGCGGAAGCGCCAGCCGGTCATGCGGAGACAGTGGTGGCCGGCTCGGCGCCCCGGCGTCCGACCTTCGCGCTCTGCCGCACCGCGATCAGCCGGCTCGGCACCACGATCACCGCATACAACCCGGCCATCCGCAGTCCCAGAGCCCGGTGCGGATGCGGATGCCCACGCCGGACGAGCCGGGCCAGCCACCGTCGCTCCAACCGGCGGCCCGCCACAGCAGCACCAACGGAACCAGCCACGGCGGTAGTGAGCACGGCGACCCCGACAGCGCCGGCCACAACAACTCGTCGACGCGTGTCCGCATCTGACGGCTCTTCCTCGGGAAGGGTGATGCCGACGTCCACAAACGGAAGCCCAGAAGCTGCCCCCGGGTTCGCCGGCTCCGAATCGGCGGCCGCAGAGCGCCCGGCCCGCATCGCCGGCACCCCCACAGCAACGGTCACCGCCGCCAAAGCCCCTCGAGCAAGCCGCCGCCGCGCCGGAGGCAACTCGGCAGCAGCGACCCACGCACCGACAGCCGCGACATCAAACCCGGCATCAGCCAGAGCCCGCAGATACGGCCGCCAACCCGCCCCAGTCGAAGTAGTCATCGACTGACCGTATAAACCCCGATCCACCCACCCCTGGCCGACGGCCGGATTCGACGTGATGCGGGCCGAGAAGGGCCTGCACGAACCACGAGAACCACGAATCAGGCCGCCGGAGCGACACCGGGCAGAAAGATCAGCCGGCGGCGCATGGCGGTTGCGGCGATCTTGCCGGCCGGGGCGTACTCGGGGGAGTCGTACCAGGCGTGCAGGGTCTCCATGTCGGGCCATGCGACGACCGCGACGGCAACCCCGGCCTCGCCCTCGGCGACCGTCGCGAGGCCCCAAGGACGACGAAGCGGCCACCGAATTTACCGACCGCGATCGGGGTCAACTCGGCGTAGCGCTGGGCGCCCGCCGGGTCGAGAACCTCGACGACCTCGGTGATGCTGTACGCCGGCGCACGGCCGGTGGTGCCGTCAGACATGGGCGTTCTCCTCAAGGTGTCAGCTATCCGAGCCGGGGTCACGAGACGCAGACCTCAACCACTTCGCCTCGAAGAAAGACCTCGCCCTCGAGGTCTACCGGCAGGGCTTCATCGACTCACTCGCCGCCCTCGCCGCGATCCGCAGAGCACATCCCCGCTCCGCCCAGGCGGCCCCGCACGACATGGTCGACGTCTACGTGACAGCCGCCCACCGCGATCACCCGGAAACAGGCTGCCCCTCAGCCGCCCTGGCCGTCGACGCCGGACGCCACGGCACCCCGCCGCAGACCGAGTACCGACGCGGACTCGAGGAATACCTCAGCACCATCACCGAAATGGTGCTCGAACGCGCCCACCAGGCCGGCACCGAACCACCGGCGGCCGAAGCCCGCGAACAGGCAGCCCACCCCCACCGGCGCCACCAAAGCGACCGCGTCAAGCATGCAAGCGGCCCACCAGCCGACCCAAGGCGTCCCCCGCCACCAGCACCGAGCCCGATGGACGGCTCAATCCCCGACCGCAACCGGCGAGGTGCGTACGCAAGACCCACCACAAAGCCCGGCCTGCCCAACAAACTCCCCAAGCAAGACCACAACGCGGCAGCCAGACCCGAAACCGCAAGGGGATCACCCACGAAGACATGCAACCACCAGCGAGCAACCAAGAACAAGGCCGGAACGGGAAACCATGCAAGGTTGGGGGCGGGGGTGACCAAGAACGGCATAAATGCTCCTCAAGCCGATCTTGGTCACCCCGGCCCCCAACCGTCGACCCGGAGGGCAGCGAGTTCTGTCTGCTCACCCCCAGCTGATCCGCCGGGAGCGAGGTCAGCCGAGCGCGAGGCCGATCAGTGCCGCGTGTTTCTCGATGGCGGCGAGGGCGTTGTCGTCGAGCTGGTGGTCGGTGCGCATCCGGTCGGCCAGGATCTGGATGGGGTCGTGCGCTGGACTGTCCGCCAGGACGTACGTGCGGAAGTGCAGCAGCCGCGGGCCTGCTCCGGCCCGTACCGGATGCACCGCCGTCAGGGCCGCCCGGGTGACCGCCTCGATGTCCGCGCCGTCCACCGTGCCGGGCGGCAGGCCGCCGGGGTCGTCCGGGTGGGTCCCGTGCCGGCCGGCACAACAGAAGAGCACCGGCAGCCGGTCGTCGATCGCCTGGCCCAGGCTGCTGGTCAGGCCCGGCGCCGCCTCGTCGCCGACGAAGCACACCGTCACCGCCGGCCGGTGCTGCCGGACGTCGTCGTGCGCGAGCTCGACGGCCAGGACCGGGCCGTCGGCCACGGTGTCGCCCGGGCCGAGGGCGGACCGCAGGCCCACCGTGATCGCCTCCTCGCCGCGGTGGGCGGGGTCCTGGTCGCCGCGGCGCAGCAGCAGCATCCGGTGCAGGAGTTCGGTGCGCTGGGCCGCTGTCGCCGGATGTCTTCCGGTCATCGTGGACACCTCCGTCGGTGCGTCCCCCTGAGTGTCGTCGTCCGGCCGGGCGCGGAACAGGGGCGGAAGGCCCGCGACAGGGGCGGGGGCCGGGCCCGGCGGCCACCCCCGCCGGGCC
>NZ_JBSGFR010000080.1:0-24928 GCF_053603475.1 Actinoplanes sp. NPDC004185
CCGCTACCACGCCACCGTGACCATCGCCTCGATCATGATCTGGCTCCGCGCCAACCCAGACCGAGCCCGCCCATGATCCGTCAGATTCGCTCTAGAGCCAAGCGGACGGGGCGACCCGGACCGGGAACGGGGCGTCGACCTGCACCAGGTCGTCGCCCCGAACTGTCTGCCGCGGCAGGTAGCCCTCGGGTCCCAGGGCGTAGGTGTGCAGCACCGGGGCCGGGTCGGGCTCGATCCGCCAGTAGGCGGCGATGCCCGCGTCGGCGTAGAGGGTGGGCTTGAGCAGCCGGTCGTAGCGGCGGCTGGTGTCGGTCTCGACCTCGATCACGCACGCGACGTCGGCCGGGTCGGCCCAGATCGCACCGGAGGACTGCGGCTTCAGCACGGTCACGTCCGGGATCAGATTGCTCGCGCCGGCCTCGATGCCGAGCCGGGCGCAGATCCACCAGCCGTCCGGGGCGGCGCCGCGCAACGTGGTCAGCACGGCCCGGACCACGGCCTCGTGCGGGCCGTCCAGCGGCGGGGTGACGTGCAAGCTGCCGTCGACGATCTCGTAGCGGTGGCCGTCCTGCGGGAACAGATGCAGGTCCGGTTCCGTCCAGCGGCCGTCCGGGGCGGTCCACCTCGGCAGTGAGTTCGTACCGATCGCCACCGACCACCTCCAGCACCGTGGAGTGCCAGCGTACTCACGCTGAGTTGTTTCCGCCGGGTTTCGGTCGCCGTAAGTTTCGCGGGTCGTGCGGATTCAGTCCCGCACGACCCGCGCAAACTCATCAACCGGCGGCGGCGTCCTTCGCCCGGGCCTTCAGCGCCCGCAGCACACCGTCACGGCCTTCGGCGACCAGCCGGCGCAGCGAGGGGGAGTGCCCGTCCGCGGCCAGCCAGGCGTCGGTCAGCGCGACCGTCTCCTCACTGACCTGGTACGCCGGGTACGCCAGCATCGCGAACTCCTGCGCCGGCTCGCTGTCGGAACGCGCCCACACGTCGTCGACCACCTCGAAGAACTTCGGCGCGTACGGCGCGGTCAGCTCCACCTGCGAGGACGTCTGGAAACCCTGCAGCAGCGAACGGCTGAGCCAGTTCGGCAGCTTCTCGTCTCCGGTCAGCTGCCCCCACACCCGCGCCTTGTTCTCGGGCGTCGGCAGCAGGGCCCGGGCCAGCGCCGCCTCCCGCTCACCGCTGGCTGTCCGGTCCGCGGCCAGTTCCTCGGCGATCTCCTGCTCGGTCGCCACGCCCCGGGCCGCCAGCGCCTCCAGCAACGACCAGCGCAGCTCGGTGTCGATGGTCAGCCCCTCCGGCACGCCGGTGCCGGACAGCCAGCCACGGAGCACCGCGACGTCGTCCTCGCCCCGGCCGGCGTTGATGAAGGCGCGCGCCCAGGCGAGCTGGAAGCCGCTGCCGGGCTCGGCAGCCGCCAGGGCTGCCCGGGCTGTGTCGGCGAGCAGCGCCCAGCCGGTCGGCGCCCACGCCGGGTCCGCGTACATGGTCAGCGTGGTGGCCGCCTGCCGCAGGGTCGCGGTGGTCAGGTTGATGTCGCGTTCCTTGGGCAGGCCGGTGCCGACCAGGGCCAGGTAGTCGCGGGCGGCCAGCTCGGCGTCGCGCAGCATGTCCCAGGCCGCGGCCCAGCACAGCGCCCGCGGCAGGGACGACTCGAAACCGTCGATGTGCTGCACGACGGTGGCCATCGAGCGCTCGTCCAGGCGCAGCTTCGCGTACGTCAGGTCGTCGTCGTTGAGCAGCAGCACGTCCGCGGCGGGCACCCCGGCCAGCGCGGGGATCTCGGTCTCCTCGCCGCTCACGTCGATCTCCAGCAGGTCGCGGCGCACCAGCCGGTCGCCCTGCACGTCGTAGAGGCCGACGCCGATGCGGTGGGTGCGCAGCGTGGGATAGGCGGCGGGCGCCTCCTGCTTGACCACGACCTTGGAGTACGCGCCGTCGCCGCCGATGGTCAGCACCGGGCGCAGCGTGTTGACCTGCGCGGTCTCCAGCCACTGGGCGGCGAACTTGCGCAGCTCGCGGCCGGACGCCGTCTCCAGCTCGGTGAGCAGGTCGTCGAAGGTGGCGTTGCCCCAGGCGTGCCGCTGGAAGTACGCCCGCAGCCCGGCCAGGAACGCGTCCAGCCCGACGTACGCGACGAGCTGCTTGATGACGCTGGCGCCCTTGGCGTACGTGATGCCGTCGAAGTTGACCTCGACGGCCTCCAGGTCCGGCATCTCGCAGTAGACCGGGTGGGTCGAGGAGAGCTGGTCCTGGCGGTAGCCCCAGGCCTTGCGGACCGACAGGAACGTCGACCACGCGTCGGTGAAGCGGGTCGCCGAGGTGTTGCACCAGTGGCTGGCCCACTCGGCGAACGACTCGTTCAGCCACAGGTCGTTCCACCAGCGCATGGTGACCAGGTCGCCGAACCACATGTGGGCCAGCTCGTGCAGGATCGTGTTGGCGCGCTGCTCATACTCGTAGTCGGTGACCTGCGAGCGAAAGATGTAGTGGGCTTCGGCGTGCGTGACGCAGCCGAAGTTCTCCATCGCGCCGGCGTTGAAATCGGGCACCCAGAGCTGGTCGTACTTGGGCAGCGGGTACCGCACGCCGAACTGCTCGTGGAAGAAGTCGAAGCCCTGCTTGGTGATCAGGAACAGGTCGTCCGGGTCCAGGTACTGCGCCATCGAGGCCCGGCAGAAGATGCCCAGCTCGATGCCGTCGTGACTGTCGCGCACCTCGTGGTACGGCCCGGCGCAGAGCGCGGTGATGTACGTGCTCATCCGCGGCGACGTGCTGAAATGCACCGTCTTGGCGCCGCCGGCGGCCTCGGCCGTGGAGTCCACGGGCATGTTGGACACGACTTTCCAGTGCCCCGGGACCGTGGCGTGCCAGGTGAAGATGCTCTTCAGGTCGGGCTGGTCGAAGGCGGCGTAGACCCGCTGGGCGTCGGCCGTCTCGAACTGGCTGTACAGGTAGATCTCCTGGTCGACCGGGTCCTCGCTGCGCTGCAGACCCTGCCCGCTCGCCGAGTACGCGAAGTCGGCGTCGACGACCAGGGTGTTGTCCGCCGCCAGGCCGGTCAGGGCCAGGCCCCGCTCGGCCGACCAGCCGGACAGGTCCACCGCGGTGCCGTTGAGCACCGCGGACCGGACACTCGCCGCCGCCACCTCGATGAACGTCTCGGCGCCGGGCTCGGCGCAGCGGAACGTGACCTCGGTGATCGACCGGAACGTGCCGGTCCCGGGCCCGCCCTGGCCGTCGGTCAGATCCAAGGCGATGTCGTACCCGGTCACCTCGAGCAGGCGGGCCCGCTCGGCGGCCTCGACCTGGGTCAGGTTACGAACTCCGGCCACGTTCACTCTCCTCCATGCTGGTCCAGGCTTCGTCGCCCCGACCTAGAGCTTTCCACGTCACCCTATGCGCTTGACCGGTGGCGCATGTCACCGCCGGGTGCGGGCGGAAAGGGGCAGGATCAGAGGTATGACTGAACGCTCCGCGGTCGACATGTGGTTCGACCCGATCTGCCCCTGGGCCTGGATGACCTCGCGCTGGCTGCTCGAGGTGGAGAAGGTCCGGCCGGTCGACATCACGTTCAACGTCATGAGTCTCTCGGTGCTCAACGCGGGCCGTGACCTGCCCGAGCAGTACCAGGACCTCATGACCAAGGGATGGGGTCCGGTCCGGGTCTGCATCGCCGCCGCCGAGGCGGCCGGCCCGCAGGTCCTGCGCGACCTGTACACGGCCCTCGGGACCCGTATCCACCTGCAGAAGTACGAGCTGGACGAGAAGCTCTACACCGAGGCGCTGACCGAGGTGGGCCTCGACCCGGCGCTGGCCGACGCGGCCGGCAGCGACGCCTGGGACGACGCGCTGACGGCCAGCCACAACGCCGGCATGAAGCCGGTCGGCACGGACGTCGGCACGCCGGTCATCCACGCGCCGGGCCCGGTCGAGGGGGAGAAGGTCGCCTTCTTCGGCCCGGTGGTCACACCGGCCCCGAAGGGCGACGCGGCCGGCAAGCTCTGGGACGGCGTCCTGCTCGTCGCGGGCACGCCCGGCTTCTACGAGCTCAAGCGCAGCCGCGACCAGGACCCCATCTTCGACTAGATTTCGGCCGTCTTCGCCACTGAGCCTCCGGCCGGTCGTTGGATGGAGTGAGAACAACATCCGACCGGAGGCTCTGATGGCCGAGTCCGACAGCGTTGCCACTTCCACGATCGCTGTGCATCGTGGCGTGTGGGACAGCTTCTGCCCCAATCTGCCGGCGGATGTCGCCGCGATGGTGGCGCCGCCCGTCACGGTCACCGCGTTCCCGGTGGCCGAGTCGGGCCCGCCCGTCGCCGCGGTCCGCAAGGCCAAGCAGGCCAAGATGCGCGGCAACATGCCGTCCGTGCCCGCGTACGGCAAGGCCCGCCGCTCGAAGTGAGCGTGGGAACACACCGGGGTGTCCGCACGGCTGTCACAGCCGGTCGGTAGGTTCGCGGCATGACGGTCGTGCACCCGATCAGCCGGGCCTGGATCACCACTGGCGGCACCGGCGCGCAGAACTACGACGAGTTCGCCGACGATGCCGAGATCACCGGGATCATCGCCGCGAACCCGCACAGCGCGCTGGCCATCGAGATGCCCCACCGGGCACCCGAGTCCCTGGGCAAGTCGTTCCTCGACTGCCTCGGCGACGCCGCCCAGCGGCTCACGCGGGACAAGGCCGAGGGCAATTACACGCCCGCTGAGCAGGTCGTGGTCCTCTACCGGATCACCGCGGCCGGCGAGCCCACGGCGTACGGTCTGTGGGCGCTGGTCGACACCGACCAGATCTCCACCAGCGCCGACGAGCCCGGCCTGGTCATCCGCAACGAGGACGTCTTCATCGCCAAGGTGCGCGAGCGGGTCGCCCTGGCCGACGCCCTGCAGACCCTGCTCTCCCCGGTCCTGCTGCTGCAGACCGGCAAGGGCGAGGAGCTGCACGCCGCGCTGGCCGCGGCGAGCGACGCGGCCGGTGCACCGGCCGCGACCGACACCGACCAGAGCGGCCGCACGCACGCCATCTGGGTGGTTCCCGCCGGTCCGCTGCAGGACGAGCTGACCGCGCTGGCCGGCGGTGGCGAGCTGGTCGTCGCGGACGGCAACCACCGCAGCCTGGCCGCGCAGACCGGCGGCCTGCCGCGCTTCCTGGCCGTCGTCACCACCCCGGCCTCGGTCGCGATCCAGCCCTACAACCGGCTGATCGCCGAGCTCCCGGACGCCGGCTTCGTCGCCCGCCTGACCGCGGCCGGGGCCCGGGTCGAGGAGCTGCCGCGCCCCGCGACGGTGCCCACCAAGGGCACGATCGAGCTGTACGCGGCCGGCCGCTCCTACTCGGTCGTCCTGCCCCCGGCACCGGGCTCGTCCCCGGTGGAAAACCTGGACCACGCCCTGGTGGAGCGCATCCTGCTCGGTGACGTGCTCGGGCTGGACCCGGGCGACAAGCGGGTCTCCTACATCGGCGGCGACTACCCGGCCGAGTGGCTGCGCGGTGAGGTCGACGCCGGCCGGGCCGAGCTGGCCGTGCTGGTCGCCCCGGTCACCGTCGAGGACTTCGTGGCGGTCAACCTGGCCCGGCAGAAGCTGCCCCGCAAGAGCACCTGGTTCACCCCGAAGGCCCGCGGCGGCCTGGTCCTGGCCCAGCTCGACTGATCCGTCCGACCGCCCCGCCCGCCACCCGAAAAAGGACAAATGGCCCTCCATCCGCAGGTAGAAGCGTCGCTGGCGATCCGGCGGCGGCCGAGTGCCGAGGTGCTCGCCGCTGACCCGTACGAGCAGCTGCTCTTCGCCCGCCGGGCGATGGAGGAGTCCAACGAGGCCGAGTGCGGCCCGGCCATCCCGCTGCCCGTCGTGGTCGACGTGGAGGCTGACGGCGTGCCCTGCCGGCTGTACGCAGCCCGCACCAACGCGCCCGTCTTCGTCTACGTGCACGGCGGCGGCTGGTGCTACGGCAGCGTCGAGACGGTGGACCGGCTCTGCCGGCGCATCGCGGACCGTTCGGGCTGCGCGGTCCTGTCGGTGGACTACCGGCTGGCCCCGGAGCATGTCTTCCCGGCGGCGCTGGAGGACGTCGAGACGGTGCTGGGCTGGGTCCGCAAAGAAGGCGCGGGTCTCGGTGTCGACCCGTCCCGGCTGGCGATCGGCGGGGACAGCTCCGGCGGTCAGCTCGCCACGGTCGCCGCCCGCCGTCAGCGCGACGCCGCCACCCCGCTCGACTACCAGGTGCTGATCTACCCGGCGATCGACCCGATGACGGCCTCGGAGTCGTACGACGAGGTCGGCGGGCACGGCCTCGACCGGGCGTCGATGCGGCTGGCATGGGAGGCGTTCGTGCCGGAGCCGGCGCAGCGCTTCAGCCCGGACGTGGCGCCGCTGGCGGTGGCCGATCTGGCCGGCATGCCGCCGACCCTGCTGCTCACCGCGGAGTACGACGTCCTGCGCGACGAGGGCGCCGACTACGCGGACGCCCTGCTCAGCGCGGGAGTGCCGGTGGTCCACGTCCGGTATGCGGGCGTCAACCACGGCTTCGTCCGCAAGCTGGCCCTCTTCGACGCGGCGCGGGCCGCGGCGGACCAGATCGCCGTGAGCCTGCGGGCCGCGCTGACGTTCTGATCGGGGTTTGACAGACTGCGGTCATGCGCGTCTACCTGGGTTCCGATCACGCCGGCTACGAGCTGAAGATGCACCTGGTCAATCACCTCGGCAAGCAGGGCTACGACGTCGTCGACGTCGGACCGCACGTCTACGACCCCGAGGACGACTACCCGGCGTTCTGCCTGGCCACCGGGGCCAAGGTGGTCGCCGACGAGGGCAGCCTGGGCATCGTCATCGGCGGCTCCGGCAACGGCGAGCAGATCGCGGCGAACAAGATCGCCGGCGTCCGCTCGGCGCTGGCCTGGAAGGTCGAGATCGCCCAGCTCGCCCGTCAGCACAACGACTCGAACGTGCTGAGCATCGGCGGCCGCGAGCACACCCTCGACGAGGCCACGGCCATGGCCGAGGCGTTCCTGACCACCCCGTTCTCGGGCAACGAGCGGCACGCCCGCCGCATCGCCCAGCTCGCCGAGTACGAGCGCACCCGCGAACTCCCGCCCCTCCCGGCAAGCTGACGGCCGCGCCGCACGATGCCGGGCTCGGCTCGGCCCGGGCGTCGCTGTCGGCGGGCTAGCGGTTGCGGGGCAGGTCCTCGCGCGGCATCCAGTTGCGCCGCACGATGACCAGCTCCGCCTCGGCCTGGGCCTCCTGCTCGGCCGTGGGCCGGGCGGCGTCCCGGGCCCGCAGCGCCGCGCCGACGCTGACCTGCGACGAACCGGAGCCGACCAGGCCACGCAATCCCCGCTCGGACTGGTCGTCCCCGCCGGCGCCCGCACCGGACGTCGGCCGGGCGACCGGCCGCGGGGGACGCCCGGGCGGCAGCCCGGTCCGGCTCGGCCGGGCTCCCGGCCGAGGACCCGCCTCGGCGACATCCCCCGGCGCTTCCGGGTCGGCCACCGCGGAGGTCTCAGCCACCGGCTGCCCGGGGACGGACCGGCCAGCCACCGGCCGGCCGGCGACTGACCGGTCAGCCAATGGCTGGCCGGCGGCGGACCGGGCGACTCCGGCCTGCACAGCGAAAGACCCGGCGGCGGAAGACTGAGCGGCGGCAGACCGGGCGGCGGAAGACTGGGCGACTGCGGGGCGGGCGACCACGGGCCTGGGCGCCGATGCAGGCCGGCCGGCGGCAGACTGACCGGCGACAGACTGAGCGGCGCCTGGCTGGGCGGCACCGGACTGGCCGGCGCCCGGCTGGCCTGCATCAGCACCCGGCTGGCCGGCACCCGGCTGGCCAGCATCGGCGCCCGGCTGAGCGGCACCCGGTCGGGCGGCACCAAACTGGGCGACGCCTGCCGACCCGGCAGACGCACCCGTCACGGCCGCCCGCGCCGCCCCGGCGGACGGGTCGGCCGGCGTGGCGGGCGGGGTCGCGGCCGACGAGGAGGGACGCAAGCGACGGCGTCGACGTTCGGGTTCTTCGCCCATGACGCCGAACCTACCGCCGCCCGCCCCATTCAGAACACCTCGACCGGATTGGGCATCCGATGCCAGCCGAACGCGATGGAGGCCCTCCGCAGGCTTCCCGGTGTCAGCTCCCGGACCGTCCCCGCGGCCCCCAGGGCAGCCAGTGACGTAGCCCCCAGGTAGGCCGAGCCCAGCTCCAGCACCGTGCACGCCAGATCGGCCGGGTCGGTCGTCGGCGTACAGGTGGCGCGACCGTCCGGGCCTGCGGTGAGCCGCCAGCGCCCGGTGTTCTGTTCCAGCAGCGGGTCCGTGACGTCCAGCACGACGTCGACCGGGGCCGCGTACGTCCGGGCGGCCAGGGCCTTCGGCAGGTCGGTGATGCGGATCCAGAGGCCGTCGGCCAGGGTGGTGCCGAGCCGGCGGGGCTCGTCGACCAGGTACTGCAGCGGCTCGTCCACGGCGGCGAAGCTGACCGTCACCGAGCGGGCGAGGTCGATGGTGAGCAGGAAGTGCCACAGGGCGGCGTACGCGGCCGGATCGTCGGCCACCACCTCCCGCACCTGGACGTCGCTGTTCGGGCCGTGCCGTTCCCAGCGGCCCTTGGTGCGCCACAGCGCGTATCCCGTCGGGCCGTGCGGGGTCTCGTGCACCACGCCGCGCAGGCTGGTCGCGCCCTCGCGCTGGGACTCGATGTCGGACAGCACGAAACGCCACCAGCGGTCGTCGCGGCTGGACCAGCCGGTGCGCTCCGGGCGTACCCGTTCGTAGACCTTGGCCAGGTCCGGGATCGCGTCTTTCGGGTCGACCAGGCGCAGCCGGTCCGCCGAGCCGGATGCCAGCCCTGTCGGCGGCCGTAGCTCCCGCATCATGATCTGCATCTGCAGGCGCTGCGCCGCCGGTCCGTACCCGAAACGCGGGTAGATCTTGGTCTCGCTGGCCCAGAGGACCGCGATCGGCTCGCGGCCCGCGGCCGCGATCTCCCGCAGCTGGCGGTGCATCATCCGGGTGAGCAGCCCGCGGCGTTTGTGGGTCGGCGCGACGCCGACCAGCGTGACGTGCGCGGCCGGCAGGATCGCGCCGGGCACGGTCAATTCCCGGGTGTACGCGCCCGCGTGCCCGACGATGGTGCCGCCGTCCTCGGCGACCAGCGTCCGTTCGGGCTCGACGACCGATCCCTCGACGTCGCGTGCCTCCGGGGTGACCTGCTCGTGGAAGGCGAAGCTCAGCAGTTCGGAGACGGCCGGCCAGTCGTCGGCGTCGCCCGTCCTGATGGTGATCCCGGAGTCGTCCATGCTGATTGTGTAACGGACGGCGCGCGCGACGGCGACCTATTTGTTGGCTCGTTACTCTCGAAGCAGGGCGGCAACCGGCCGTACCGGGGAGGGGAACGATGCCTGAGCAACCGCAGTGGTCCGAGCGGACGCTCGACATGCCACCGCAGGATCCCTGGGCCAACCCGCCGACGGCTCCGGTGCCGTCGCGTCCGGCCTCCGGGCCGCCGGCTCAGCCGGCCCAGCCGACCCGGCCGGTCCAGACCACCCAGCCGGCACCGCCCGCGCCGCCGCCCTCGCCGTTCTCCAGCGGCCGCGCCGCGGTGAATCCGCATCCGCGCACCCAGCAGTTCGCGGCCGAGCACGAGCCGACCGGCACGGGCTGGCCGGGTGACGAGGCGCCGCAGGAGCGCCGTCCGCTCGGCTGGCATCTGGGTCAGCTGCGCCGCGGCGGCGAGTGGAGCTTCGCGGGCATGCTGTTCGCGTTCGTCTGCTGGGGCATCTGGGCGATCTCGTCCGACGGTGACCTGACCACGCCGGTCGTCGTCTTCATCGTGTCGCTGCTGGTCGCCGCCGGTCTGTTCGCCCTGTCCCGGCTGGTCGGCCGGCTGGTGCTGGAACGGCAGCTGGGCCGGGTGCGCCGCACCGCCCGCGGCTCGCACATCGTCGCCGGCGTCTTCCTGGTCGGCGTGGGCGTCGCCCACCTGCGCCAGACGGAGTGGGTCATGACCGCGTTCAACTGGACCGTCGACCTGTTCCGCTGAGCCGGCCGGTCACCCGATGTGGCGCAGATGACGTCTTGATGACCTCTGTGCGGGTAAGCGCGCGACCATGGTCGATGAACGAACGGGCGTCGTGGTCATCACGTGGCAGCGGCGCGAGGAGGCCCTGGCGGCCCTGAGTCGCCTGGTGGAGCTGCCGGAACGCCCACCGGTCGTGCTGGTCGACAACGGTTCGACCGACGGCACGGCCGCGGCGGTCCGCGCACGCTTCCCCTCGGTGCGCGTGGTTGCTCTGAGTGAGAATCTCGGCGCTGTCGGTCGCAACATCGGCGTACGCGAGCTCGACACCCCGTACGTGGCGTTCTGTGACGACGACACGTGGTGGGAGCCGGGCTCACTGTCCCGGGCCGCGGATCTGCTCGACGCGTACCCGAAGATCGCCGTGCTCTGTGCCCGGATCGTCGTGGAGCCCGCGGGCGTCGACGATCCGATCGTCGCCGAACTGCGTGAGTCCCCGGTGCCGGGCCCGGACTGGCTGCCCGGCCCGGCGATCGGCAGCTTCCTGGCCGGTGCGTCCGTGGTCCGCCGGGACGCGTTCCTGGCCCACGGCGGTTTCAGCAGCCGGTTGTGGCTCGGCGGCGAGGAGGAGCTGCTCGCCACGGACCTGCTCAGCGGTGGCTGGGAGCTCTGCTACCGCGAGGATCTGGTCGTGCACCATCAGGCGTCGAAGCTGCGGGACGCCCGGCTGCGCCGCCGGGTCGGGATCCGCAACACGCTGTGGTTCACCTGGTTGCGGCGCCCGTTGCCGGCGGCGCTGCGCCGGACGATGTTCCTGGCCCGGACGGTGCCCCGGGACCGCACCTCGGCCCTCGCCGCCTGGGACGCCGCCCGTGGCCTGCCGTGGCTGGTCACACAGCGGCGTCCGCGTCCGGCGGCCGTCGAGGCCCGGCTCGCGCCGCTCGACGCGGCCCAGCGCCGCTCGTCCGCCCGCCGGTACGTGGGCTGACCGGACGGCGCCGGGCCGCTGACTGCTACAGCGGGCTGGCGAAGTCCTGGGTCCACACCAGCGAGCCACCGGCGTCGGCTGCCACGCCGACGCCGATGTTCTTGAACCCGCAGTTGAGGATGTTCGCCTTGTGCCCGGCGCTGTTCATCCAGCTCGTCATCACGTCGGCCGGGGTGCGCTGACCCTTGGCGATGTTCTCGCCGGCGCCGGACCAGCGGTAGCCCGCGGTGGTGATGCGGGTGGAGAACTCGACGCCCTCCGGCGTGGTGTGGCTGAAGTAGCCGCGGGCCGCCATGTCCGCCGAGTGCCCGCGGGCCGCCGCGGTGAGCCGGTCGTCGGCGGTCAGCGCCGCGCAGCCGGCCTTCGCCCGTTCGGTGTTGACGATCCGGACGACCTCGGCCTCCAGTGCCGCGTTGTCGGTCGGCTCGGTGGTCGGCTTGGGCGCCGCGGTGGTCGTCACGGGCGCCGACGGGCTGGCCGGCGTGGTGGGGGTTGCCGTCGGCCGCGGCGTGGAAGCAGTGGGCGGCGTGGTGCCGCTGGGCGCCGTACCGGTGGGGTCCGGGCTGCTCGGCGCGGGTGTGCCGGAGGCCGGCGGCGACGTCGGCAGGGTGGGCGGCGCAGTTTCGCCGGGCGTCACAGTGGCGGTGGCACCGGGCACGGCGGAGGCCGTGGCGGTCGGGGCCGAGGTCGGCGGGGTGCCGTCGGTCGTGATGACCACCTTGTCGATGTCCGGCGCGGCGCCGACCGAGTTGGCGAAGGCCAGGTCGTTGTCGCCGGCGCGCAGCGTCGCGGTGAGCCGCAGGGTGGCCGGCCGGGATGTGCCGCGGGTACCGGGGAAGACGATGGCAGTGGGCACGGCGCCGTTCACGCTGATCTGCGCGGTCCGGCTGCGCTCCGCGGTGTACGTGACAGCCAGGCGGGCGGGTCCGTCCTTCTCGGCCACCACTCCGGTGATGGTGAGGACGCCCGGGCCGCCGATGCCGGTGACCCGGCTGCCGCCGGAGCAGCGCCGGCAGTCGACAGTGTGGGCACCGCCGGCGAAGGTGTTCACGGAGGCTTCGGCCTCGTACGTCGTGGTGCCGGCGCTGGCACTGGCCGCGACGGCGATTCCGGCGACGACGGTGACGACGGCCATGCCGCCGACGATGAGGACGGGTCTGCGCATGGTGATCCGAATCGTTGGGGGTGGAGTGGGGAGGGGCGGTCCGGCGCAGACGGTAACGTCCCTTTTCGACATAGGTCTATTAGCTTCGGCTTAAATCTGACAAGACCGGTGAACGGGGTTGACGGAGCGCAGTGATGGGCAAGACTGAGAGTTATGGTCTTCCCATCCGAGAACCGTCCGCTCACCCCCGCCGAGGACGCGCCGCCGCCGCTCCCGCCGGAGCTGGCCGGGACACTCGCGGGTCTCGAAGGTGCTGGTGAAGCGCCCCCGCGCCGAGAGTCGCCACGGGTGCCGCGGACGCGTACCAGTGCGGTCTGGTTCGGGGTCTGGGCCGGCGCCGTCGGCCTGATCCTGCTGATCATCTTCGTGGCGCAGAACACCGGCAACGTGCGGCTGAGCTTCCTCTGGCTCGACGGTCAGATCCCGCTGGCGCTGGCCATGCTGATCGCCGGGGTGTGCGGCGCGTTCGTCGCCATGGCGGTGGCCTCGGTCCGGATCATCCAGCTGCGCCGGCTGGTCCGCCGCCGCTGAGCATTACCGACTCCGTCCGGCCTGACGCCGGGCGGAGTTTTCTGCACCTTGACATGTGACCCAATGGTCACATAACTTGGCGTCATGACGGATGACGACGACAGGGTGTTCAAGGCACTCGCCGACCCGACCCGTCGCTTCCTGCTCGACCTGCTCTTCACCCGCGAGGGCCGCACGCTCACCGAGCTCGAGTCCGAGGTGGAGATGACCCGCTTCGGCGTGGCCAAGCACCTCAAGGTGCTCGAGGAGGCAGGGCTGGTCGTGGTCCGCCGCGCGGGCCGGGAGAAGTTGCACTTCCTCAATCCCGTGCCGATCCGGCTGATCCACGACCGCTGGATCGACAAGTACACCGAGCGTCACGTGACGGCGCTCGTCGATCTCAAGAACGCGCTGGAGGACGAGACATGACCACCGAGACGACCGCCCTGCCGACCCAGGTCTACCGCGTGTGGATCAAAGCCACGCCGGAGAAGATCTGGACCGCGATCACCGACCCCGAGTGGACCGTGAAGTACGGCTACGCCGCCCCGGCCCACTTCGACCTCAAGCCCGGCGGCGCGTACCACTCGGATGCCACGGACGAGATGCGGGAGTTCGGCAAGCAGAACGGCTTCCCGATCCCGGACCGCATCGTCGACGGCGAGGTCGTGGAGAGCGACCCGCCGCGGCTGCTGGTGCAGACCTGGCGGATGCTGATGGACCCGGCGACCGCGGCGGAGCCGTACACGACGCTGACGTACCTCATCGAGGAGCTGAAGTCCCAGCCCGGCGTCTGCCGCCTGACGGTCACCCACGAGATGGCCGGTGCCCCGGCCACCGCGACGATGGTCGCGGGTTCCCCGCTCGACGAGGCGGGTGGCGGCGGCTGGGCCTGGGTGCTCAGCGACCTCAAGTCGGTCCTGGAGACAGGTACGGCGCTGAGCGGCCGCTAGCTGTAGCCACCGGACGATGCCGGCCCGCGCGCCGGGCCGGCACCGTCAGCCGATCCAGTCCCCGGTGTCCCGGTGCCGCCCCAGCCCGGCCGCGTCGAACTCGTCGTGGTGCTCACCGGGGCTGACCCCGAGACGGGCCAGGACCTGCGAGATCGGGCTACCGGCCGGTGCGAAGTGCTCGTCCTCGCCGACGGACAGCGGGCCCAACGCGAGCCGGCCACCCCTCCACAGAGCCGCACGCTGGGTTCCCACACCGCCGAAGAACTCGGCTTCGACATAGGCGACCGGTCCGGCCGCCGATCGGGCGGCCAGCCCGTGCTCGAAGCCGGCCGGCAACTTCCAGAAACCGAGCGTCTCGCTCGGGGGCCCGCCGCCGGCCGCGTCGAACAAGTCGTCGGTCATGGGGATCAGCGAGAGCCCGGCATGCAGCGGCACCACGACGGCGACCGGCCATCGGTCGACCATCGGACGCAGCACGCCGGGATCTCCGATGACCGCTTCCAGGGTGTATCCCAACGCCCGCTCCTCGGCTTGACTGCTCTTGTCAGTCTCCAGGAATGCCGACAGCGATCGATGCCACCACGCTGCGTCGCGTGGTGAGCCACCCCGCGGTCTGGTGCGTGCCGGTGGCCGCCGTCCTGGCCTGGGCGGCGATGTCGTTCAACTCCGGCTTCTACGAGTTCTGGGTCAACTTCGACCCGCAGGGAGACGGTCAGCAGCTGGAGTGGGTGCAGACCCGGCGCATCTTCCGGTACACCTCCGGCGTGCTCTGCGGTCAGCTGCTGGCCCTGATCGCCGGGATCGCGCTGAGCCGCCGGCACCGGCACGCGGTCGCGCTGGCGATCGCGGTCGCGCTCGGTCTCGTGCTGGCCGGCGTGACGGTCGCCGCCGCCTTCCCGCTGGCGGCGGCGCTGGAGAGCATCCGGACCGCCGCCTTCCCGGCGGTCGACGATCCGATCCTGATGCGGGTCCTGCTCGGCGAGCTGGCGGCCTTCCCCCTGTACGCCGTGGCCGGCGTCGGACTCGGCATCCTGATCGACCGCAGCCGGCGCATCCGGAAACGCCGATGGCCGCTCCTGGTCCTGTCCCTGCTCGTCTGGTGCGTGGCCACCCTGACCGGGCTGGCCCAGGACGACGAGTTCGACGCCTGGCCGTGGCTGCTGTGGTCGGTCCCGTTCGTGGCGGCGGGCGCGGCGATCGCGCTGGCCGGGCTGTCGTCCGACGTGTGGGAGGTCCCGCCCGTACCGGTGGGGGACTGGGGCCGGTCCGCCACCATCGCCCTGCTGGTCGGCGCGGCCGCGTACGCGATGATCCTGAATTTGCTCGCCGTCACACGTCGTTCCGGTGACCGGCCGCCCGCCGGCAGTCCTGCAGCCGGCTCCGGGCCGACTGGAGACGCTCACCCATGACCAGCAGGAAGCGGCCGGTGAGCTCGAGGCCCAGCGCCGGGTCCCGCTGGCAGAGGGCCCGGACCAGGGGTCCGTTGAAGGTCAGCGTGTGCGCGGTGCTGGTCGCGACAGCACCGAAATGCCACCGGTACGGCGGGAACAACCACGACCACCCGAGCACGGCTCCGGGCTTGAGCGTCTCCAGCACGAAGTTGTCGTAACCGGGCACCTCGGCGTCGAGATACACCCGGCCGTCGGTGATGAGCCAGAACTGCTCGGCGGGCGTGCCCTGGCCGAAGATCCGGTTCCCGGCGTGGAACATCGACCGGCTGGTCAGCGGGGCGAGCAGGCTGAGCTGATGCTCGGTGAGCCCGGCCAGGAACGGCTGGTCGGCCAGCATTTCGACGGTGGTGAACATGACCCCAGCACACCGCGGGCAACAGCACCGGCGTGAGGGCCACACGTCGGGTCACGCCGGGTCCAAAGGCCCGTCAGACCCAGTTCACCGGATTTCCGGTCGCCAGCGAGGCGGCACCGAGCCGCCGCAGCGTCCCGGTCGCTACCAGCGCTCGGCGATCATCAGCTCCGGTCCGGCGCCACGATGTCTCCGGCGGCCCGGATCGCATCGAGGAAGCGCCGGAAGACCGGCCAGGGAAGCGCCCAGCGGCCGTGCATGGTCATCGTCACGTGGTCGGCCGGCATCGGGACGAACGGTCCGTCCTCCGGCGAGGCGTCGGGGATGCGGACGTCGAGGAAGTTGTTCTCGGTGCTGTCCTGGTCAACCTCGTACAACTCGTAACACCACGAGTCGACGTCGCCGTAGTGGAACTGGTTGACCACGAACCGTCTGCTCCCGTATGACCAGGTGTGGAGGGTCAACGGGAGGGCTGTGGCCTCGGCCGACAGGTCGCGCTCCTCGTCGACCAGGTCATCGCTGGCGTCGAGCTGGTCGATCAGCTTCTCCAGGACGAGCCAGGGCAGGACGCCGCCGCCGGCATGGACGACGACGTGCTCAGCCGGCTCGGGCGTGAAGGCCCCGTCGGGAGTCGCGTCGGGGATGTCGATGGCCAGGTGGGGCCGGGTGGCGGGCGGGCCGGTCAGTCCGGTCACCTCGTAGTGCCAGGCGTCGTCGGGGAGGCTGTACATCGAGATGATCTCGTACAGCTCGCCGTCGACGGACCGGATCTCCATCGCCGGATGATCGCAGCCTCCGCCAGGGATGCCGAGCGGAATCCGCCGGCCGGCACGACCGTCGAAGGCCGGGAATGACCAAGGCCCAGGTCGAGGAAACCGCCTCTGACCTGGGCCTTTGCCGATGGAGCGGGCGACGAGAATCGAACTCGCGTAATCAGTTTGGAAGACTGAGGCTCTACCATTGAGCTACGCCCGCATGCGCCGCACCATGGTGCCGCGCGTGCCCCACACTACTGAATGCCGTCGCGGCATGCGAACCCGATATCCCCCGCGTGGCGCACCCGGGTGACGCCGCGGCACACGACACGCGGCGGACCGCATACACTTGCCGTCGCCACGGGGTGTGGCGCAGCTTGGTAGCGCACTCGCTTTGGGAGCGAGGGGCCGTGGGTTCAAATCCCGCCACCCCGACTTCACCAACATCGAAGAGATCCATCAAGGAGTACGCCTGTGAAGAGCACCGTCGAGACTCTGAGTCCGACTCGGGTGCGGCTCGCCATCGAGGTGCCGTTCGACGAGCTGAAGCCCAGCCTGCTGAAGGCGTACCGCGAAATCGGTTCTCAGGTCCAGATCCCCGGCTTCCGCCGGGGCAAGATCCCCGCCGCGGTCATCGACCAGCGCGTCGGCCGGGGCACGGTCCTCAACGAGGCCGTCCAGGAGGCCATCCCGCAGCAGATCCTGGCCGCGGTGCGCGAGCACGACGTCAAGACGCTGGGCCGGCCCGAGGTGGAGATCACCGAGTTCGCTGACAACGAGCCGCTGAAGTTCACCGCCGAGGTCGACGTCCGGCCGGAGATCTCGATTCCCGACCTGTCCGGCATCTCGGTCACGGTTCCGGCCGTGGAGATCGGTGACACCGAGATCGACGAGCAGATCAACGGCCTGCGGGAGCGTTTCGCCACCCTCAAGACCGTGGACCGCCCGGCCGAGGAGGGCGACTACGTCCAGCTCGACCTGCGCGCGACGGTCGACGGCGAGGAGGTGCCCGGCGGCTCCGCGACGAACATCTCGCACGAGGTCGGCAGCAAGCAACTCCTCCCGGGCCTCGACGAGGTCCTGGTCGGCCTGGTCGCCGGCGCCGACGCGACCTTCACCACCCAGCTCGTCGGCGGCGACTTCGCCGGCCGTGACGCCGAGGTGTCGGTCAAGGTCAACTCGGTCAAGGACAAGCAGCTGCCCGAGATCGACGACGAGTTCGCCCAGCTGGCCAGCGAGTTCGACACCCTGGACGAGCTGAAGAACGACCTGCGGGAGCGGCTCGGCAAGGTCAAGAAGGTCGAGCAGATCTACGCCGCCCGTGACGAGGCGCTCAAGCAGCTCGTCGAGGCCGCCGAGATCCCCGCGCCCGAGGGCATCGTCAAGGACGAGGTCGAGGGTCGCAAGCAGGCCATGACCGACCAGCTCGAGCGCATCGGCGCCACCCTGGAGGACTACCTGACCTCCGAGGAGAAGACCGAGGAGCAGATCGACACCGAGCTGACCGAGGCGGCCACCGAGGGCGTCCGGATCCAGCTGCTGCTCGACACCATCGCGGACGCCGAGGACATCCAGGTCTCCGACGACGAGTTCGGGCACGAGATCGTGCACCGTGCCCAGCGCGCCCAGATGCAGCCGCAGCAGTACTACGACCAGCTCGTCCAGTCGGGGGCGGCCGCGGCCGTCTTCGGCGACGTGCGCCGCGGCAAGGCCCTGGCCAGCGTCATGGAGCGGGTCACGATGAACGACACCGCCGGCAACACGCTCTCCCTCGACGACCTCCGCGAGGCCTCCGAGGACGAGCACGCCGGGCACAACCACTGAGCTGGTGCCATGGATCGGCCGCCGCGCGTCGCTTCCGGCGCGCGGCGGCCGCTCTTTTTCCGGGTACGGCGGGAGCTGATGCGCTGTCAGCGAACACCTGCCCGAGCGGGAAGCTGATGCGCATGCGACCGGTTAGGTTGGTCGTACGACGGACAACCTGCCGGCCGGATAGCTCGGCCGACACAGTCAGCTGTGAAGGGCTGCCATGACCGATCTGCACATCCCTGCGAGCCCCACCCTGCGTGGTGGTGACTCCATCAGTGGCAACCTCGACGACTCGGTCTACAACCGCCTGCTGCGGGAGCGGATCATCTTCCTCGGCAGCGAAGTGACCGACCAGGTTGCCAATCGCATCTGCGCGCAGTTGCTCCTGCTCTCCGCGGAGGACCCGGACCGCGACATCAATCTCTGGATCAACTCGCCGGGTGGTTCGGTGTACTCCGGCATGGCGATCTACGACACGATGCAGTTCATCGACAACGACGTCTCCACCGTGGCCATGGGCATGGCCGCGTCGATGGGTCAGTTGCTGCTCTGCGCCGGCACAAAGGGCAAGCGCTACGCGCTCCCGCACGCGCGGATCATGATGCACCAGCCGTCGGGCGGCATGGGCGGCACCGCCGCCGACATCGCCATCCAGGCCGAGCAGATGCTCTACACCAAGCGCATGTTCCAGGAGCGGGTGTCTTTCCACACCGGCCAGGACCAGGCGCAGATCGAGGCCGACTCCGACCGGGACCGCTGGTTCACGGCCGAGGAGGCGAAGAACTACGGCTTCATCGACAAGGTGATCACCGGGGCCACTCAGGTTCCCGAGGGCGCCGGAACGCTGAACTGAGGAGCTGAGAATGACTGACCTGACGATGTCTCCCGGGTTCGCTCCGGTGCACAACCGCTACGTCCTGCCCTCGTTCGTCGAGCGCACGTCGTACGGCGTGAAGGAGTCGAACCCGTACAACAAGATGTTCGAGGACCGGATCATCTTCCTCGGCGTGCAGGTGGACGACGCGTCGGCCAACGACGTGATGGCCCAGCTGCTGACGCTGGAGAGCGCCGACCCGGACCGCGACATCCTGATGTACATCAACTCGCCCGGTGGCTCGTTCACCGCCATGACGGCGATCTACGACACCATGCAGTACGTCCGCCCGGACATCAGCACGGTCTGCCTGGGCCAGGCGGCCAGCGCGGCCGCGGTGCTGCTGGCCGGCGGCACCCCCGGCAAGCGGATGGCGCTCCCGCACTCGCGGATCATCATCCACCAGCCGGCCACCGAGGGCGGCTACGGCCAGGGCTCGGACATCGAGATCCAGGCCCGCGAGATCCTGCGGATGCGCAGCCAGATGGAGGAGATGATCTCCCGCCACTCCGGCCGCACCCCCGAGCAGGTTCGCAAGGACGTCGACCGCGACAAGATCATGACGGCGGCCGAGGCCAAGGAGTACGGCCTGGTCGACACCGTCCTGGCCACCCGCAAGAAGAGCCTGCAGGGCGTCGGGGCCGGCAGCTGAGCCTGCCCCTGGGCAGGTGAGGCACGGCGCGATCCGTGCCGGGAGCACGCGGTGTCGGGGGTCGGTCGGCTCACGCTAGACTGACTGACCCCTGACACGCCCGTTTTGGGGGGTCGGAGAACGGCCCCACAGCGGGTAACGTCAAGCCAGCAACCTCAGTAACGCGGGCCGGCAGACGATGAACTCTGTAGGACGTGGTTCGGCAACGAGGAAATTCATCCTCAGGCCAGGGGCCGGCAGCAGCCGGCCGATGAGCGCAGGGAGAACGTAGGTGGCACGGATCGGCGACGGTGGCGACCTACTGAAGTGCTCCTTCTGTGGGAAGTCCCAGAAGCAGGTCAAGAAGCTCATCGCGGGCCCTGGTGTCTACATCTGCGACGAGTGCATCGACCTCTGCAACGAGATCATTGAGGAAGAGCTGGCCGAAACCGGCGAGGTGAAGTGGGAAGAGCTTCCCAAGCCGATGGAGATCTGCCAGTTCCTCGACACCTACGTGGTGGGGCAGGAGCAGGCCAAGAGGGCCCTCTCGGTAGCTGTCTACAACCACTACAAGAGGATTCAGGCCGAGTCGGCCGGCGCGCCCGGGGGTGGCAGCGACGTCGAGGTGGCCAAGTCCAACATCATGCTCATCGGCCCCACCGGCTGCGGTAAGACCCACCTGGCGCAGACGCTGGCCCGGATGCTCAACGTGCCGTTCGCCATCGCGGACGCCACGGCGCTGACCGAGGCGGGCTACGTGGGTGAGGATGTGGAAAACATCCTGCTCAAGCTCATCCAGGCCGCGGACTACGACGTCAAGCGCGCCGAGCAGGGCATCATCTACATCGACGAGGTCGACAAGATCGCCCGTAAGAGCGAGAACCCGTCGATCACCCGGGACGTCTCCGGCGAGGGTGTGCAGCAGGCCCTGCTGAAGATTCTCGAGGGTACGGTCGCGAACGTCCCGCCGCAGGGCGGCCGTAAGCACCCGCACCAGGAGTTCATCCAGATCGACACCACCAACGTGCTGTTCATCGTGGGTGGCGCGTTCGCCGGCCTGGACCGGATCATCGAGTCGCGGGTCGGTCAGGGCGGCGTCGGCTTCGGTGCGCACCTGCGGTCGGTCTCCGAGCGCAACACCGACGACATCTTCAGCAAGGTGATGCCGGAGGACATGCTGAAGTTCGGGCTGATCCCCGAGTTCATCGGCCGCCTCCCGGTCATCACCACGGTCCGCAACCTCGACCGTGAGGCCCTGATCAAGATCCTCACCGAGCCCCGCAACGCGTACGTGAAGCAGTACCAGCGTCTCTTCGAGCTGGACGGCGTGGAGCTGGAGTTCGACACCGGCGCTCTCGAGGCCATCGCCGACCAGGCGATGCTGCGGGGCACCGGCGCTCGCGGCCTTCGCGCGATCATGGAGGAAGTCCTCCAGACGGTCATGTACGAGGTCCCGAGCAACCCCGACGCGGCCCGGGTGCTCATCACCCGCGAGGTCGTGGTGGAGAACGTCATCCCGACGATCGTCCCCCGCGAGTTCGTGGGCCGGCGCGCCCGCCGGGAGCGCGAGGAGAAGTCGGCCTGACCGCTCAGCGCGGACTGCCGGAGATCCTGGCCGGGATCGAGCATCACGAACGACTCCCGGCCGATCCCTGGCTCGAGCTGGTACCGCCACCGTCGCCCCAGCGGGCGGCGGTGGCGTCGTTTCCGGGTCACGTCGTCGTGGCGGCCGACATCGACCGGTTCTGGCTCGACTCGTACCTCGGCACCGGCGACGACCTGTCCATGCCGCTCTCCGCGACGTTCCTCGGCGCGCTCGAGGAACGTCTGCGGCTCGCGGCCGGCAACATCGACGCGGTCCTGCTGTCCCGGCCCGCTGCCGGACCGCCCTCAGTCGAGCTCTCCCTGATCGAGGACAGCAACCACCCCCGGGTGGTGCGCGCCCGCCGTTACCGCACTGACGTACGGGTCTGGACGTGCGGGCCGGGGGTGCTGGTGCTCGGCCGGGGACTGGGCGGGCGGTGGGAGGCTGCGGTCGAGGTCGAGCCCGGCGCCCGCAACGGGGGAGTGGGCAGAGCCTTGGCGGCAGCGGCGCGCCACGTCGTGCCCGAGGGCCGGCCGGTCTGGGCTCAGATCGCGCCCGGCAACGCGTCGAGTCTGCGGGCTTTCCTCGCCGCCGGGTATGCGCCCGTGGGCGCCGAGGTGCTGCTGGTGCCGCCCGGCCGCTGACGTTCGTGGCACGCGGGACGGGGCTCTGCGCCGTACCCTTGCAGTCATGCGTGTCGCCGTCTGCCAGCTCAATGCCCGCGACGACCGGGCGGCCAACCTGGCCGCGGCCCGCGAGCTGCTGGGCCGCGCGGCCGCGGCCGGCGCGGACCTGGCGGTCCTGCCCGAATACGTCGACTATCTCGGCCGGTCCGCCGGCCTGCCCAAGCCCGAGCCGATCGACGGCGAATTCGCGGCGTTCTTCGCCGGCGCAGCCCGCGAGCTGGGGATCTGGGTGCACGCGGGCTCGTTCCACGAGGCCGGCCCGGACCCGGACCGCACCTACAACACCTCGCTGATCTTCGACCGGACGGGCGAGCTCGCCGCGACCTACCGCAAGATTCACCTGTACGACGTGGAGATCCCCGGCCGGGTGTCCTACCAGGAGTCCCGCTCGGTGGCGCCGGGCGAGGAAACCGTGGTGACCGACATCGACGGCGTCCGCACAGGCCTGTCGATCTGCTACGACCTGCGGTTCCCGGAGCTGTACAGGCGGCTGGCGGTGCAGGGCGAAGCCAAGATGATCATCGTGCCGGCCGCGTTCATGATGCACACGGGACGGGACCACTGGGAGGTGCTGCTGCGCGCCCGGGCGATCGAGAACCAGTGCTACGTGGTGGCGGCAGGCCAGATCGGCGACCACGACCCAGGCCGCACGTGCTTCGGCCGCAGCATGATCATCGACCCCTGGGGACTGTGCTGGCCCAGGCGCCGGACACGGTGGGCATCGTGACGGCGGACCTCGACCTGGAGCGCCTGGACGAGATCCGGACCGAGCTACCGAGCCTGGCCAACCGCCGGCTGTGACCCGTCGCCTGCGGCGACGATGAGTCTCGGCACTCGGGATTCGGTGTCACGTGGGTGAGTCTCGTGTGGGGTGGGAGTTCGGCAGCGGCGCAGCTGCGTCCAGTGCTTCCACCGTGCTGACCCGCGAGCATATTGCCTGTTCGGATTGGCTGTCTGCGGGAAGTCTGAGCCCTTGCGCTGTGCCGTATCGGGTCTCTGTACGGCGACTGGATGTCGGCTTGCAGAGGTGGCCAGGTTGTTGCCGTGAATCCCGAGTGGTGGTCCGGGTGCTTCCGCGCAGCTGGTGTTGCGCGGGTTGGAAGTCGGCGCTTCAGAATTGATCCGGCCGATGTCGGCTCCTCCTCGCGGACGTCTGGGGGACTCCGCCTCCTATCTTCGTCTGGGGCTGTTCGTCTCCCTTACGTTGTGCGGGACTCGTCCCGTCACGTCGGCAAGGCTGCGGGCTGTCACGTTGTGCGGGCCGTGAGGTCGTCACGCTGCGTGGAGAACTGGCTGGCACGCTGCGGCGAGGTTCAGGGCTGTCAGATTCCGCGAAGTTGTCGGGCTGGCACGTTCTGCCGAGTCGCCGAGTCGCCGAGTCGCCGAGTCGCCGAGTCGCCGGGTTGCCGGGTTGCCGGGCTGCGGGATGGGGGGTTGCCGGGCTGCCTTGCCGCCACGTCCTGTGGACTGCCTGGCCGTGACGGTTTGCGGGACTTAGGGCTGTCTCGTTGTGCGGGCTGCGGGGCCGACACCTTGTGCGGAGCTCTGGCTGTCCCGATGCGCGAGGGTTTGGCTATGGCGTTGCGCGGAGCTCTGGCTGTCCCGATGTGCGAGGGTTTGGCTGTCGCGTTGCGCGGAGCCTTGAGCTGTCCCGACGCGCGAGGGTTTGGCCGACACCTTGCGCGGAGCTTGGGCTATCACGCTGTGCGAGGGATTTGGCTGTCTGGTTGCGCGACGAATTTGGCGGCGTTACGTCCCGTAGATTTGTCGGGCTGGCATGTTCCGCCGGGTCTGGCCAGCAGCGGTGGTCCAAGCAGCAGGTCGCCGGTTAGCGGGTTGGCATGTTGCGCGGGCTACCTGGCCGCCGCGTTCCGCGGGTCTGGCGGGGCGCCACGTCTCAGAGGGCTGCTAGGCCGCCGCTCCCTGCGAGGCGGGCGGGCCGCCGCTTGGTGTGAGGCTGCCGGACCGCCACTTCCTGTGAGGCTGAGGTGCTTCACTTCCCGGGAGGAGCGTTAGACCTCGTCGGCACTCCGTAGGTGGGGCTGTCAGCCCTCTCGCTACGGGGAAGTTGGACCGTCACTCCCTGCGCGAGACCTGTCGGGGCTGGTGCCCATATTGGGTATGTCGCTGCGGATCGTCGCATGATCCGGGCGACTGGTTCCGCTTCTATCTGCGGGCGAAGGGCGGAGCTGCTCCGCCGATGGCAGTGGTCGACTTGGTCCGCTGCCGGCGGAGGACCACCAGACCGTCACTTCGTTGTTCCGGCTCCGCCTCCCGGGATCCTCGTCAACAGTCGACGACGGCCCATCTTCCCGGGCACGGAGTCCACGGCGCCGCAGGCGCCGGCTCACGGCAGCCCTCGTCCCGGCTCTTCAGAAGGTTTGCACCAGGTAACTCAAGACCGCGACGCAGACCAGCGCACCGCCGATGAGCAGCATCGCCCCGCCCATCCGGGTCGGTCCACGCTGGACCAGGCGGTGCACCGACACGACGACCGCGGCCAGCACCAGAACGCCGATGATCACCTGTGTCAGCGGCGCCAACAGATTGAACAGCGCGTCGGCGGCGAGCACCGGGGGATGGGCCATGACTGCCACTCTGGCACGGTGTCGCACCTGATGGCGGGATGGGCACTCCCGTCGATTTGCGTTTCGGGTGGGGCGTCGCGTAACTTTCTCTCTGCCCGAGGGGAACCCGGACGGAACGGCACGAAAGTGACCGAGCCGGCGGTAACTTGGAGGCAGCTGAAGGAAGGCGCTATGCTTACCGACAGCACCGGGCGATGCAGGCCAGACCGGGAAACCGGAGTTGCGCCAGCGAGACCGACCGGGTAGAATACAACAGCCGGCAGGAGCCGGGCGGATGGATCGTTAAGCGATCATCGGCCGGTCTGCAAGGCCACCCGACGACATTCACACCTTCTGGGGTGAGCGTCAGCGCGGGAACCATTCGGGCGGTGCCACGAGGGTCTTCGGATCTTCCAAGACTCAGGTCTTGCGCTGGCGAAGCCGACCGGGTAAGTTTGAGCGGTTGCCCCGAAACGGGTCCCGATAGGAACGCGGTTCGGTGTGTGGTTGTTCTTTGAGAACTCAACAGGGTGCTAGATAAGCCAGTGCCATGAGTAATGCCTCGGCCCTTTGGGGTTGGGGGTTCTTCT
>NZ_JBSGFR010000081.1:0-21215 GCF_053603475.1 Actinoplanes sp. NPDC004185
GCCGGTGGTCGCCGCGTTCGCCGCCGTCGCCCTGCTCGGCGGGGCCAGCGCCGCGGCCGCCGCCGACTGGCTGCAGATCTTCCGGACCGAGCGGGTCGCCCCGGTCACGCTCACCCAGGCCGACCTGGTCGCCCTGCCCGACCTGGACGCGTACGGCAAGGTCGAGATCACCCAGGAGGTGAAGGTCCGTCCGGTCGCCGACGCCGACGCCGCGGAGAAGGCCTCGGGGCTCGCCGTCCCGCGGGTGCGCGAGCTGCCCCGCGGGGTGACGGGACAACCGGCGTACCAGGTCGGCGGCCGGGTCAACGCGGTGTTCACCTTCTCCGCCGACAAGGCCGCCCGGACCGCCGCCGCGGCGGGCCGGACCCTGCCACCGCCGCCCGCGGGGCTCGACGGCAGCCAGTTCCGGTTGAGCGCCGGACCGGGGGTCGCCGAGGTCTGGTCGGAGGCGCGGGGCGTACCGGCGCTGGTCGTGGCCCGGGTCGTCGCACCCACCGCCTACTCCGCGGGGATCCCGTTCCGGACGGCAGTGGACTACCTGCTGTCGCTGCCCGGCCTGCCCGAGAACGTCAAGGCGCAGCTGCGCGGCTACACCGGCGACGCGACGACGTTGCCGCTGCCGGTGAACTCGCAGTACCTGACCAGCTCGGCCACCGACGTCGGGGGCACGCCGGCCACGGTGCTGGCCTCCCGGGACGGGCTGATCACGGCCGTGGTCTGGGTCAAGGACGGCGTCGTCACCGCGGTGGCCGGCTCGCTGAGCGCCGACGAGGTCGTCTCGGTGGCCCGCGGGCTGGGACAGCGGTGACCACCGAGCCCGCGGTCACCGCCGAGCGGGTGCTCGCCGACCTGCCGCCCACACCGGCGGTGTGGTGCTCCGGCCTGCGCAAGCGCTACCGCAAGCAGACCGCGGTCGACGACGTGTCCTTCACCGTGGGCCGCGGTGAGGTGCTCGGCCTGCTGGGACCCAACGGCGCCGGCAAGACCAGCGTCATCAAGATCCTGCTGGGCCTGGTCCGGCCGGACGCGGGGGAGGTGCTGCTGCTGGGCCGCCCGGGTACGGACCCGCAGGCCCGCGCCCGCGTCGGCTACCTGCCGGAGCTCTTCCGCTACCAGCCCTGGCTCAGCGCCGCCGAGGTCCTCGCCCTGCACGTGCGACTCGCCGGGGCCGCGGTGCCGGTGGCGGAACAACGCGAGAGCCTCGGGCTGGTCGGTCTGGCCGACCGCGCCGGGGACCGGGTCGGTGGCTTCTCCAAGGGCATGCAGCAGCGTCTCGGGCTGGCCGTCGCGCTCGTGGCCCGCCCCGAGCTGGTCCTGCTCGACGAGCCGACCAGCGCGCTGGACCCGATCGGCCGGGCCGACGTGCGGGACCTGCTGCTCTCCCTCAAGGAACGCCGGGTGGCCGTGCTGCTCAACTCGCATCTCATCGGCGAGGTGGAGCGGGTCTGCGACCGGGTCGTCATCCTCGACAAGGGCCGGGTGGCGGCCTCCGGCACGCTCGCCGAGCTGCTCGGTCAGCGCGAGCTCCGGTTGCGGCTGGACGACGTCAGCGCCCGGGCCGAGGCTCGCCTGGCCGCCGCCGGGCACCTGACCCGCAGCGGCGACTCGTACACGGTCACGCTGCCGGACGACCAGAGCGTCACGATGGTGCCCGACCTGGTGGCGGATCTGGTCCACCTCGGCGTCCGCGTGCACGCCGTCGAACCGGCCCGGATCAGCCTGGAGGAACGACTGCTCGGCATCCTGCGCGCCGGCACCGGGGAGGACCACCGATGATCGCCCGTACCGTCCTGACCCTGGCCGTCCTCACCCTCCAGGAAGCCCTGCGCCGGCGGGTGCTGCGCTCGCTCGTCGTGATGACGATCGTGCTGCTGTCGCTGAGCGCCTGGGGTTTCTACCGGCTGGACTCGGAGTTCGGCACGCTCACCACCGGGGAGGCCCGGATCGCCGCCTCCACGGTGCTCAACCTCGTGATGTTCGGCCTGAGCCTGATCGCCGCGCTCGGTACCGCGTTCCTGGCCGGGCCCACCCTGGCCGGGGAGATCGAGTCCGGGATCGCGCTGGCCGTCATGACCCGGCCGGTACGCCGCTCGGCCGTCCTGCTCGGCAAGTGGCTGGGCCTGGTCGCCTTCGGCAGCGGCTTCGTGGTCGTGGCCGGCCTCGGGCAGCTCCTCATCGTCCGGCTCACGGTGGGCTACTGGCCACCGCAACCGGCCACCGGGCTGGCGCTGCTGGCCGCGCAGACCACCGTGCTGCTGACCCTGGGCCTGCTGCTGTCCACCGTCATCTCCCCGATGGCGTCGGGCATCGTGACGGTCGGTCTCTTCGGCGCCACCTGGATCGCCGGCGTGGTGGGCATGGTCGGCGAGGCCTTCGGCAACAAGGGCATGGCCGGCGTCGGCACGGTGTCGCGGATGCTGCTGCCGACCGACGGCCTGTGGCGCGGGGCGATGCACGCGTTCCAGCACCCGGCCCTGTCGCAGTTCCCGGCCTTCGAGGACTCGCCGTTCCTGAGCGTGGCCCCGCTCACCACCACCTATCTGACCTGGGCAGCCCTGTGGGTGGCGGTCGTCCTCGGCCTGTCCGCCCTGGCCTTCCAGCGCCGCGACCTGTGAGCGGCGCTGGAAGGCCGGCTCAGGGCTGGGTCACGATCCAGTCGTCGAGGTTGAAGTCGGTCCGGATGAACTTCTGCTCCACCAGGAACTGCTTGGTCCCCTTGAGCAGCGCCAGCCCTTCGGGGGTGAAGGGTTCCGCCGGCCACTGGTCGGCGTGGGTGGAGGCCTCCACGATTTTCGGCGGGAAGCCGTTGATGCTCACCGTGTAGGCCAGGAAGCCCGGCCAGTCCGCCTTGGCCTTGGTGGTGGCGTCGCGCTGGGCCTGCTGCCACGCGGACACGATGCCCGGCCTCTCCTTGAGGAACTTCGCGGTGACCACTGTGGAGCTGGTGCCCAGGTACTGCCGGTGGTCCTTGGACGCCAGCGTGATCAGCGGGTAGCCCTTGGCCTTCAACGCCTCCACGTTGGCGATCGGTACGGCCGCGGCGTCCACGTCCCCGCGTTCCAGCGCCGCCTCGACGTCCGCGCTGTAGATGTGGATGATCTCGGCCGGCTTGACGCCCGCGTCACCGAGCGCGCCGAGCAGGTAGCGGTGGATGTACGAGCCGGTCTGCACCGCCACCTTCTTGCCGGCCAGCCCGGCGAGCGAGGTCGGGCCGCCGGACTTCTTGGCCAGGATGCCGGCGTCCAGGTTGATCTGGGACTGGGCGATCAGCCGGGTGGGCTGCTCGGCCCCCCGGGCCACCAGGGCCGGGGTGTCGCCGTACGTGGCCAGGTCGAGCTCGCCGGCGGCCAGGGCCTGATTGAGGTCGGGACCGTTCGGGAACGTCACTACCTTGACCCCGGTGACGCCGAGCGACGACAGCGCCGGAACCAGGCCGTTCTTGCTGTTGAGGTAGCCGACCGGGCCGGACAGCTTGTTGCCGTTGCCGATCGCGCCGATGCGCAGGGTGAAGGTGTCGCCGGGGCCGGCCGCCTCGGACGGCTCGCCACCGCAGCCGGCCAGCGCCAGCAGCGCTGCGGTGGCGACGGCTAGCAGGGTTCTCGTACGCATCGGTCATTCTCCTTGAGCGGGTACGGGAGCGGGTACGGGGGTGATCCGGGCGCGGCCCAGTTCGGGGCCGACGGCGGTCCGGGCGCCGGGCTTGCGGCCGCGGCCCCAGCCGAGCTCCTTGCGATAGCTGCCGAGCAGGCCGGTCTCCGTGACGTGGTCCTCGTCGCGCAGCGGTGAGTCCGGTGGCGCGGGGTGGGTGAGCGGGGCGACGAACAGGGCGTCGGCCGGGCAGTGCGCCTCGCACATGAAGCACGTCTGGCAGTCGCTCTGCCGGGCGATGACCGGTACGCCGTCGGCGCCGCGGTCGAAGACGTCGGTCGGGCACACCGCGATGCACACGTCGCAGGTGACGCACCGGCCGGCCGAGACGACCTCGATCATGACGCCACCGCCAGTTCCGGGCGCGGGGCGAGCAGCGACTCGGGACGGACCCAGACCTCGTCCAGGCCGCCGACGGTGAGCCGGCGGTGCTGGGCCGGATCGAGGTCCGGGAACTCCTGGCGCCGGGCCATGCCGCGGCTCTCGGTCCGGGCCAGCGCGCTGGTGTACATCCACCGGGCGTGGGCGACCATCGCCGCGGCTTGCCGGAGCCGGGGTGTGCCGGCCGGGTCGGCGCTCGCACCCGCCCGCAGTCGCTGCCACAGCTCGTCCAGTTCGGTCAGTGCGGGCCGCAACCGGTCGCCGTGCCGCAGGTAGTTCTTGTCGTACGGGTGCACCTGCCGGCGCAGCACGTCCTGCGCCTCGGCCCACGGGTCGCCGTCGAACCGCTGCCCGGCGGTGGGCCGGACCGCGACGCCGCCGGCCCCGGTGAGGCGCCGCTTGACCGCCGAGCCGCCCAGCGCCGCGGCGAAACGGGCCGCGCCGCCGCCGGCCCAGGTGCCCGAGGACATCGCCCACGCCGAGTTGTGGCTGCCGCCGCCGGTGAAGCCACCGCAGATCAGCTCGCGGGTGGCGGCGTCGCCGGCGGCGTACAGGCCGGGAACGCTGGTGGCGCAGTCGTCGTCGACGATCTGGATGCCGCCGGTGCCGCGGACGGTGCCCTCCAGCAACAGGGTGACGGGAAACTTGTCGGTGAACGGGTCGATGCCGAGCCGGTCGAAGGTGAGGAAGAAGTTCGGCTGGCCCGAGCGCATGAGGGCCTGCTGCTCCGGCGTCGCGTGGTCGATCTGGCACAGCACCGTGCCGGTGCGCAGCAGCTCCCGGGCGATCACCGAGCGCCCGCCCTGGCTGCCGGCCCCGGCCAGCGGGGTGCCGTCGCCGTGGAAGAACGTGGCGAAGCCGTAGTAGGCCGTCTTGGTCACCGAGGTGAAGGCCGGGGCGATGGCGTACGAGTTGGAGAACTCCATGCCGGACATCGCCGCTCCGGCCTCGGCGGCGTAGAGGGCACCGTCCCCGGTGGCGACGTCGCAGCCCAGCGCCTTGGACAGAAAGGCGCAGCCGCCGGTGGCCAGCACCACCGCGGAGGCGCGGACCCGGTAATCGGTGTGGTGCTGGCGGCGGTGGCCGCGTACCCCGGCGACCGTGCCCGTGGGGTCGACCAGCAGCTCGGTGACCGGGCTGTGGTCCAGGATCCGCACTCCGGCCCGCTTGATCCAGGACCGCATCCGGCGCATGTACTCCGGCCCCTGCAGCCCGCGTTTGTGCGCGACGCCGTCGACCACGGGGAACGGATAGCGTGCCTCGGCCTCCAGGCGGTTCATGTTCTCGAAGGTCTGGTCCAGGACGCGGGCCATCCAGCGGCGGTCCTGCAGATGGCCGCCGAGTGCTTCACGGCTGGCCATCGCCTTCTCGCGGGCGGCGGGTTCGGGCTGGACGTACCAGACGCCGGTGCCGCCGGACGCGGTCGGGCCGGAGGTCCCGCAGTAGCCCTTGTCGAGCAGCAGGACGTCGGCCCCGGCCGCGGCGGCGGTCAGCGCCGCCCAGGTGCCGGCGGGGCCGCCGCCGACGATCACGACGTCGGCGGTCAGGTCGAGGGCGGTCGTGGTCATGGCTTCTCCTCGGGTACGGATTCGTCGGTCGGCAGGTCGGCGTTGACCCCGAGGGCACGCAGCAGGGCGCGGCGCAGGGTGAGCAGCCGCGGGTTGTCGAGGGTCCGCGGGCGGGGCACGTCGACGAGGAACTCCTCGGCGATGCGCCCGTCGCGCAGGACCAGCGCCCGGTCGGCGAGCAGCAGCGCCTCCTCGACGTCGTGGGTGACGAGCAGGACGGCCGGCCGGTGCTCGGTCCACAGCTTGGCCACCAGGGCCTGGGCCTTGATCCGGGTGAGCGCGTCGAGGGCCCCGAACGGTTCGTCGAGCAACAGCAGGTCGGGGGTACGCACCAGGGCCCGGGCCAGGGCGACCCGCTGGGACTCGCCGCCGGACAGGGTCCGCGGCCAGGCGTCGGCCCGCGCGGCCAGCCCGACCTCGGTGAGCGCGTGCAGCGCGCGGCCGCGCCGATCGGACCCGCGGACGCCGAGGGTGACGTTGCGCCACACCCTGCTCCACGGCATGAGCCGGTGCTCCTGGAAGACGATGGCGCGCCGGTCGGGCACCCGGAACTGCCCGGTGGCCCCGCGGTCGAGCCCGGCCACGGCCCGCAGCAGGGTGCTCTTGCCGGAGCCGCTGGCCCCGAGCAGGGCGACGAACTCGCCGGGGGCGATGTCGAGGTCGGCGCCGGCGAGCACGACCCGGCCGTCGAAGGCCCGGCGCGCCCCGCGGACGCGGACGGCGGCGGTCCCGGTGTCGAGGGTGGCAGTGGTGGTGGCGGTCATGCTCACTCTCCCGCGAAGCCGCGGCGCCAGGCCAGCGCGCGGTGCTCGATGAGGCGGACGAACAGGTCGGTGGCCAGCCCCAGCAGGGCGTAGATGACCAGAACCACGAAGATCACATCGGTCCGCAGGAACTCGCGGGCGTCGTTCATGAGGAACCCGACCCCGGCCGTGGTGGCGGTCTGCTCGGCGACCACCAGGCTGAGCCAGCCCAGCCCGAGGGCCTGGCGCAGTCCGACCAGGATCTGCGGGAGCGCGCCGGGCAGGATCAGGCCCAGCCGGCCCACCCCGCAGGACCGGGCGGACTCGACCAGGCGCTCGTCGACGCCGCGGATGCCGTGCAGCACGTTGAGGTAGAGCGGGAAGATCGGCCCGATGGCGATCAGCGCGATCTTCGACGTCTCACCGATGCCGAACCAGATGATGAAGATCGGTACGAGCGCCAGGTGCGGCAGCATCCGCAGCGACTGCAGAGGCCCGTCGACGAGATCCTCGGCCAGCCGCAGCAGTCCGGCGGCGAGCCCCAGCAGCAGGCCGGCGCTGAGGCCGATGGTCAGTCCTTTGGCGACCCGGGCGAGCGAGACGCCGAGGTGGTGGGCCAGTTCGCCACTGGCGATCAGCTCGCGGGCGGCGCTGATGACGTCGGCCGGTGACGGGGTCGTGGTGCCGAGCCACCCGGCGCCCGCACCGACCTGCCACAGAATCAGCACGGTGAGCAGGCCGGTGGCCTTGCGGGCGGGCGTGAGCCGGTGGGCGAGGCGGCGCCGGCGGGCCGGTGCCGCCGGTGCGTCGTCCGGCTGGTCGGTGCGGACCGGCCCGGCGGCGATGCCGGTGCGGTCGAGGACGGATGAGGACATGGCGACTCCTTCGCGCCACACGCGGGCGGATGGCGCCCGGGTGGGTCGTCGACGGGGATCGTGCGGAGTGGACCCGGCGGTTCACGCCGGGGTGAGGGCGGTGCGGCCGGTCGACCGGCGGTGGTCAGCTCCGGCGGCAGCGGCCGCGGGAGGACGTCCAGTCGCGGCAGCAACCTCGCGACACTGCGAGTGCGGTGCCGGCGAGGCGGATCCCCGGGCTGGTCATGCTCCGATCCTTAGTCCTCAAATCCTATATGTCAACTAGGGTTTTGGTCCGTGGGACCGGAACGGCCGTGGCCCGCCCCCGGACGTGCGGAGGCGGGCCACGATGGAGGTGCGTACCGGACGGTCAGCGGCGGGCGACGAGTCCCTCGAGGCGGTCGATCGCGGCGCCCACCTCGGTGGTGAGGCCGGCCACGGTGGCGGCCTGCTCGGTGGTCATCAGCTCGGCGTCGGCGGTGGTGTGGTCGATGTCGGTGATGGTGGCGCTCATCGTCGTCATGATCTCGACCACGGCGGTGACGTGGTCGTTGAGCTCGCCGAGCGTCGCGGTGATCGTCTCGGTGGATTCGGCGGTGGTGGCGGCCAGCGTCTTGACCTCGTTGGCCACCACGGCGAAGCCGCGGCCGGCGACCCCGGCCCGGGCCGCCTCGATGGTGGCGTTCAGGGCGAGCAGGTTGGTCTGGCGTGCGATGCCGCCGATGAACCGCGCGACCTCGTCCACCTTCTGCAGGCTCTCGTGCAGCGTTCCGACGGCCCGGCTGGCTTCGCTGTTGTTGCTCAGCAGGTGACTCGCGGCCGACCGGGCGTCGCGTACCCGGTCGTCGATCTGGCCCGCCGCCGCCCCGACCGAGCCGGCCCGGACGGAGACGTCCGCCAGTTGCTGCGCGACCAGGGAGGAGGTCTCGGTGACCAGCTGCCGGGCCTGCTCCCGGGTCTCCCGTTCGGCGGCGGTCTGCCGCTCGTGGGTCTCCTGCAGTTCCCGCTGCCGCTGCTCCTGTTCGGACAGCAGCAACCGGTCACGGCTGCTGATCGTGTCCAGCATGGCGTCGATGGCCCGGCCCAGCGCGGCGATGTCGTCGTCGCCGGTCGCGCCGATCCGCAGGTCGTGGTCGCCGGACGCGACGATCTGCTCGGTCGTGCGGCGCAACGGGCGTACCCGTCGGCGGACCGCCCGCCGGGTCGAGACGGTCATCAGCACGACGAGCAGCAGCGTGGCCGCGGCGATGAGGACGAACAGCTTACCGGCGGTGCTGGTCGCGGCGGCGTGGATGGGGCGGTCGCGGACGGACTCCAGGATTACGGTCTGCCCGTCCACGGTGGTGATGCTCGCGGTGAGGGCGATGCTGCCGGCGTTCAGCACGCTCGTGCGTACCTCGACGGGGCCGAGCAGGCTGGTCACCGTCGGCTGGGCCACGCCGTCGTCGCGGCGCCGGGCTACGACCTCGGTGGTCAGGTCGATGTCGGCGCTGAGCGTCCGGAGCCGTTCGGGGGAGAGCCGCTGGAGCAGGACGAGACCACCGGACGGGGTGCCCTCGCCGCTGCTCGGGTATGCCGCCACCCCGCAGTAGAGGTACATCGCATCGGCGGAGACGACACCGCAGCGGGCGGCACCCGGCTTGCCGGCCGGGTCGTAGAGCCGCCTCAGCAGGGCGGGTTCGGTCAGCTGCGGAGCCGGGGCCGCGAAGACGGCCGCGTCGCTGAGATATCCGCCCGCGATCAGCTCACCGGTGGGTGAGACACCCAGCAGGCCGTCGAGGTCGCTCACCGCGTGCGTCGCGTCCGGCGGGAAGTCCTCGGCGAAACCGGCCCGGTCCGCGTCCTGGAGATCCTGGTAGCTGTCGTCCCAGACGCCGTTGGTCGCCCCGAACGCGGTGAGCAGCCGGGCCTGACCGTCCAGGCCGATCCGGATCCGGTCGGCGTCCTGGGCCACCTGCCGCGCCTCCAGCGCGTCGAACGCACCGGTGGTGACCTGCTGCAACACCAGGAAACCCAGACCACAGCCGACCAGGGCGCCCAGCACGGGCCCGAAAAGTCTCACCTTTGCGCGCATACGAGACTGGTCGGCCTGAAGGCCGCGGAGATGAGTGTGACGGTGCCGACAGGGCCGTACCTGTCCTAGAATGTCCGTATCGCCTCACGCCCGAAAGCTCGCCTGCTCGGTAGCGGGCCGCGCGCCGCCGCCCTGCAGGTCGCGGCGCTGTTCGCGCTCTCCGGGCTGCTCGCGCTGGTCGGCATCGCCAACGACACCCGCCGGGCCGGCGATCTGCTGATCATCGCGGCGGCGGACCTGGCCCTGGCCGCGGTGATCACGCCGCTGCCCTGGCACCGCTGGCGGCCGGGGGCGCCCGCGCTGCTCGCCCTGCCCGCCTTCGCCGTCCTCGGCTTCTCGACGTGGGCGTTCGGGGGCATGGCCGCCGGTACCGGCCCGTTCCTGGTGCTCATCTTCGCGTGGGCGGCGCTGCATTACCCGCGCCGGCTGCTGCTCGCGCTCGTCGGGCCGGCGCTGGTGGCGTACGTGGCCCCGCTGATCCTCACCGGCCAGCCGCCGGCCATCCTCGGCTCGGCGGCGGTACTGCTGCCCGTCGCCCTGGGCATCGCCTTCCTGATCGAGGCCCAGGCCCGTCATCTGCGCGAGGACCGGGCCCGGATCGCCCAGATCGAACGCTGGCGGGCGGCGCTGGTGGCCGCGCTCGCCCACGACGTGCGCTCGCCGCTGACCACTGTGCAGATGGTCCTGGAGGAACTGCGCGACGAACCCGGCGACAGTGCCGGCGACCTGATCGAGAGGGCACTGCGGCAGGTCGCCCGGATCACCCACCTCACCGCCGGGCTGCTCGACCTCGACCGGATCGACTCGCAGGGCCGGCTCAACCTCGACCTCCGGCCCTGGCCGGTCCGCGAGGTGGTGTCCGCGGCCGTCGCGCACCTGGGCCGCGACGACGTCGTGGTCGACGTCGACCCCGCGCTGGTGCTGGCCATGGACCGGGACCGGTTCGAGCAGATCGTGGTCAACCTGGTCGGCAACGGCCTGCGCCACGGCCGGCCACCGGTGGTGGTCCGGGTGACCGAGAGCGGCGGCACCGCGACGCTGGCGGTCCGCGACCACGGTCCGGGCGTACCCGAAGCGGCGCAGCCCCGGCTCTTCACCCGCTTCGGCAGCGAGAGCCCCGGCAGCATCGGCCTGGGTCTGTGGATCGTCGCCCAGCTCGCGCAGGCCCACGGCGGCGAGGCCCACTACGAGCCGGCCGGCCGCGGCGCCCGGATGGTCGTCACCTGGCCGGTGCGTCACATCGTGTGTACGCCGGACGCGAGCGGGTAGCTTGCGAAGCGCCCGGGTCACGCACCCCGGACCGGACGACTGGAGATGTGCCGATGGTGCTCGACCCGGAGTGGCTCATCTCCACCTTCGGCCTGATCGGCATCCTGGGGGTCGTCTTCGCCGAATCGGGCCTGCTGATCGGCTTCTTCCTGCCGGGCGACTCGCTGCTGTTCACCGCCGGCCTGCTCATCGCCGGCGGCACCTACCTGCACCTGCCGTTGTGGCTGATGTGCGCGCTGGTGTCGCTGGCCGCGGTGGCGGGCGACCAGACCGGCTACGCCTTCGGCCGCCGGTTCGGGCCGGCGCTGTTCCGGCGGCCCGACTCCCGGCTGTTCAAGCAGGAGAACCTGGCCCGGGCCCGGGACTTCTTCCGGCGGTACGGGGCCCGCTCGATCGTGCTGGCCCGCTTCGTGCCGATCGTGCGCACCTTCACGCCGGTGGTGGCCGGTGCGAGCCACATGCGGTACCGCACGTTCCTGACCTTCAACGTCATCGGCGGGACGCTGTGGGGCTGCGGCGTGACGACGCTGGGCTACTTCCTGGGCCAGATCGCGTTCGTCCGCGACAACATCGAGTTCATCCTGATCGGCATCGTCGTGGTCTCGGTGGTCCCGGTCGCCGTGGAACTGCTGCGCGCCCGCCGCCGCGGCCGCCGCCCGCAGGCCGAGCCGAGCTGATCCGGGGACGCCGTCAGCGCTGCGCCGGCTGGAACAGCTCGACGAGGTTGCCGGCCGGGTCGGTGAGCAGGATCTGCCGGCCGCCCGGGCCGCTGACCAGGTCGCTGCGGAACGGCACCCCGGTGCCGCGCAGCCGGCTGATCTCGGCGTCCAGGTCCTCGACGACCAGGTGGATGCGGTTGCGTCCGGCGGCGGCCGCGTCCTCGGGGGTGGCGCGGGCGCCCGAGCTGGCCGGGCCGGACAGCAGCAGCCGCAGCGGCCCGCGGACGACGTCGGCGAAGGCGGGCGCCGCGCTGGTCTTCACGGTGAAGCCCAGCTGGGTGGTGTAGAAGTCGACGGCCCGCTGGACGTCGTCGACGAGGTAGCGGACGCTGGCGTACTGCTCGGGTGCGGTCACGGCTGAGCTCCTTCGGTCCGGGTGGCGGTCAGCACAGGCAGCAGGTGCCTGATACGGGTGTCGAGGGCGGCCGCGGTGTGCGCGAAGGCGTGCCGGGGGTCGCCGGAGGTGGCGGGGTCGGGGATGCTCCAGTGCATCCGCCGGGGGTGGCCGGGGAAGTCCGGGCAGGCCTCGCGGGCCTTGTCGCACACGCTGATCACGTAGTCGAACCGGTGGCCGGTCAACGTGTCGAAGTGCCGGGGGCGGCGGTCGCCGAGGTCGATGCCGAAGTCGCGGCGCAGCACCCGTACGGCATCGGGGTGCAGCTCGGCCCGGGGCCGGATGCCGGCGCTGGCCACCTCGATCCGGCCACCGGTGCGGTGCCGCAGCAGGGCCTCGGCGATCGGTGAGCGGGCGCTGTTGCCCGTGCAGACGAAGAGCACGCCGCCGCCGGTGGGCAGCTCGGGCGCGGACTGCTGCCGCAGCGCCGGGTGCAGAGCGGCGGCGGCGCCGGAGAGCGCGGCCGCGCAGCGGTCGAGGTCGAGGTGGTAGTAGCTGTCGCGGCCGTCGAAGCTGCTGCGGGAGGCGGTGACCAGGCCGCCGTCGCGCAGCAGCCGCAGGTGGTAGGAGACCAGGTTCTGCGGCTCGCCGACCAGGTCGACGAGCTCGCGGACCCGGTGGTCGCTGCCGGCCAGGGCGGCCAGCAGCCGCCAGCGCAGCGGATGGGCGGCCAGCCGCACGAACGCCGGAGGATCCTGACTCTTCGATCCCACGATCAGCAGATTACATCAAATCACTTTGATGGAGTAGCCCGCGAGAGCAGCTGGTGCAGCTCGCGCAGCAGGGTCTCCGTCTCGAACGGCTTGCGGATCAGCGGCGCGTCCTCGGGCAGTTCGTGCCCGCCCGGGGTGGGGCCGTTGGTGTAGCCCGACATGAACAGCACCGGCAGGTCCGGGCGGGTCTGGCGGAGCTCGGCGGCCAGCCGGGTGCCGGACATGCCCGGCATGATGATGTCGGTCAGCAGCGCGTCGACCACGAAGGACTCGTTGACGCACATCTTCAGCGCCTGCTGCGGGTCGCCGGCCGCGTGCACCTGGTAGCCCGCCTTGACCAGGGTCCGGCAGACGATGTCGCGGACGGCGTCCTCGTCCTCGACCACCAGGATCCACTCGCCGCTGCCGGCGGCCCGGGTGCCGGCGACGCTGGTGCTCTCCGGCGCGGGCGTGGAACTGGCCGGCAGGCAGACGCGCAACGTGGTGCCGACGCCCGGCCGGGACTCGAGGCTGATCGTGCCACCCGCCTCGGTCACCGTCCCGTACGCCGTGGACAGGCCGAGGCCGGTGCCCTGACCGCGGCCCTTGGTGGTGTAGAACGGCTCGAACGCGCGGGCCGCCACCTCCGGCGTCATGCCGCAGCCGGTGTCGGTGATGGTCAGGTTGACCGTGGGCACCTCGGCGCCGTACGCGACCCCCGTGACGATGCTCAGCTTGCCGCCCGCCGGCATCGCCGCGCGCGAGTTCACCAGCGCGTTCATCAGGACCTGTTCGAGTTTGCTGCGGTCCATGGTGACCGCCGGCAGTCCCCGGGCCAGGCTCGTGCTGACCTCGATGTCCTCACCCAGGGTGCGGCTCAGCAGCCGCTGCATGTCGGTGACGACGGCGTTGACGTCCAGGACCTCCGGCTGCGACGGCTCCAGCCGGCTGAAGATCAGCAGCTGGCGGGTGAGCCCGCTGCCGCGTACGGCGGCCTGTTTGATGCCGTCCAGGTCGGCCCGGCCGGGGTGTTCCGCCGCCAGTTCCTCGTTGAGCATGTCGGCGTACCCGGCGATCACGGCCAGCAGGTTGTTGAAGTCGTGGGCGATGCCGCCGGCCAGCTGGCCCAGCGAGTCGAGACGTTCCGCCTGGCGCAGCTGCCGTTCGAGTTCCGCGCGTCCTTGCTCGGCGGTGACCCGGTCGGTGATGTCGCGCAGGATGCCCTCCACCGCCACCGGCCGGCCCTCATCGTCGAGGATGGCGACGGCCCGCTGCTCGGTCCACACGACCTCGCCCGAGGACCGGTGCCAGCGCACGGTCAGGGTGCCCGGATGCGGCGAGCGCCAGGACTGCTCGATGACCGGCCGGTCCTCCGGCTCGATGATCCGGAAGATCAGTCCCGGGTCGGCGTAGAACTGCTCGGGCGTGTACCCGGTGACCGACTCCACGGCCGGGCTGAGGTACTCCATCGCCGGCTCCGGGACGCCGCGGTAGCGGAAGATGATGTCCTGCGCGTGCTCGGCCAGCAGGCGGAACCGTTCCTCGCTGTCGCGCAGTGCCGCCTCGGCCCGGCGTCGCTGCCGCCGGTCGCCGGCCTCCCGCAGTTCCCGCTGCACGGCGGGGCCGAGCCGGGAGAGCCGGTCCTTGAGCACGAAGTCGCGTACCCCGGCACGCATCAGCGCCGCGGCCATCTCCTCGCCCATCTGGCCGGACACCAGGATGAACGGGATGTCCGCGTCGCAGGCGCGGATCTGTTCCAGTGCGTCCTCGGCCCGGAAGCCGGGCATGTTGTAGTCGGAGATGACGACGTCGGGAACCTGCTCGTCCAGGGCGGCGGCGACGCCGGCCGCGCTGTCGGCGCGCGCGTGGGTGACCGCCAGCCCGGCCTTCTTGAGCTGCCGGACGATCAGCAGGGCGTCGTCCGGGCTGTCGTCGATGACGAGGACGTGGATGTCGTCCATGGCCGTCAGCCGTTCCGGGCCGGCGGCGCGGGCTGGTTGACCAGCAGCCAGTAGACGCCCAGCACGTTGGCCGCGTCGACGAACTCCTCGAACACGACCGGCTTGCGGACGAAGCTGTTGGCGCCGAGGCGGTAGCTCTCCACGATGTCGCGTTCCTCGTTCGATGTGGTGAGCACGACCACCGGCAGGGATCGGGTCCGGTCGTCGTCGCGGATCGCCCGCAGCACCTCCAGGCCGTCGACCTTGGGCAGCTTGATGTCGAGCAGGATCAGCGCCGGGCGCAGCGGCTGGCCGTCGTCGGGCAGCAGCAGCCGCAGGGCCTGCTCGCCGTCACTGGCCACGACGATCTCGTTGCGGATGTGGTTCTTGGCGAACGCGCGGATGGTGAACAGCACGTCGTCGGGGTTGTCCTCGACCAGCAGGATCGGGCCGTCGCTCATCACAGCCCCCAGTCCGCGGGCGCCGGGGTGAGGCTGAACCGGAAAGTGGCCCCCGCGCCCGGGGCGGACTCGGCGCGGATCTGACCGCCGTGGCGGGTGACGATGCGGTGCACGATGGCCAGCCCGATCCCGGTGCCCTCGAAGTCGGTGGCCGAGTGCAGCCGCTGGAACGGGTCGAAGAGCTTGTGGGCGAAGCGCATGTCGAAGCCGGCGCCGTTGTCCCGCACCGAGAAGACGTCGACGCCGTCGTGCTGCTCCTGGGCCAGCCGGATGGCCGCGTCCGGCCTGTGCACGGTGAACTTCCACGCGTTGCCGATCAGGTTCTGCAGGATCAGCCGGATCAGGTGCGGGTCGCCCTGGGCGACGAGGCCGTCCGGGACGACGACGTCGACGCTGCGCTCCGGCTCACGACCGCGCAGCTCGGCCACCACCTCACCGGCCAGTGCCGTGATGTCGGTGTGCTCGCGGCGCAGCTCGACCCGGGTGGCCCGGGAGAGGTTGAGCAGGTCGTCGATCATCTGCGCCATCCGGGCCACGTTGGCCTGGATCCGGCCCAGGTACTGGCGGGCCTCGGCCTCCAGGGACTCGCTGTGGTCCTCGATCAGGATCTGGCTGAACCCCTCCACCGACCGCAGCGGCGCGCGCAGGTCGTGCGACACCGAGTACGCGAACGCGTCCAGCTCGCGCGTCGAGGCCTCCAGCTCCGCCGTGCGTTCCCGGACGCGCAGCTCCAGCTCGTCGTTGAGCCGGCGTACCTCCTCCTCGGCGTTCTTGCGCTCGGTGATGTCGGTGGAGATGCCGCAGACCGCGTACGAGTGGCCGGCCGCGTCGGTGAGGGGGAACTTGACCGTGACGTAGGTCCGCAGGCCGTCGTCGCCGGGCGCCTGCTCCTCCATCTGCACCGGGTAGCCCCGCGCGAACGCCCGCAGATCGTTGGCGCGGAAGTCGTCGGCGATGTCCTGCGGGAACAGGTCGTGGTCGGTCAGCCCGACGATGTCCTCCCGGCGCAGCTTGAACAGCCGCTCGTACTCCCGGTTGACCAGCAGGTAACGGCCGTCGGCGTCCCGCATGTAGATGACGGCCGAGGTGTGGTCGATGAGGGCCATCAGTTGTTCGTGGCCCACCGTCATGAGCTTCCGGCTGGCTCGAGCCTGCACCGCCCACCCCCACGTACTGGCGGATGACCCGGTCACCCCGGCACCCTCAGGCCGCCACGGTCACGGCGACCGCTGCCGTCCCAGAGGGTGACCGTACCGCGCCGGTGGTGGTGTTTGCGGTGGTTTCGCCGGTCAGCACCCGCCGGAGCGGGGACAGCACGTGCTCGCGGCGGGCCCGGGTCAGCCGTTCCAGGAACGTCTCGGTCATGCCGGTGGTGCCGGACCGGTTGGACACCAGCCGCTGGTCGCCCCGGCCCGCCAGATCACGCTGGGTCTGCGGCTTGAACAGGAACTTCTTGCTCAGCATCAGGTGCGCTCCGGCCGCTCGGGCGTGCGCGTGGAGCAGCGCGTACCAGTCGGCCAGGGCCGGCGCGCGGCTGACCAGCCGGCCCAGGTCGCCGGGGTCGGCCGTCGCCAGCGCGTCCGCGTCCACCTCCAGCGCCGTCAGCAGCCGCTGCGGCAGCGTCGGCTGGACCATCAACGCCTCGAGCGCGGTGCGTTCCTCGGCCAGCAGCGCCGGGAAGAGCCGGCGCACGTGCCGGGCGTAGTCGGGCAGCGCGATGCCCAGCAGGAAGTCCCGCTTGAGGGCCTCGGGGTCGAGGGCCCCGCTGGGCGGGATGTCGTCCGGCAACCAGTGCACGGCGAACTGGCGGAACACGTCCATGAAGTGCTCGGCCGGCATGCTCTGATCGGCGGGCAGCGCCGCGAACGTGAGGAAGAGGTGCCGCATGGCCTCCAGCAGGGTGGCCGAGGTCCGCAATCGCAGAACGGCGTCCTCCGAGTCGAGCCGGCAATCCGCGCCGGCCAACGGCTCCAGCAGGTTGTTGATCGCGAGCTCGAGCGCCTCGCTGCGCTTGACCAGGGCGAAGAAGCGTTCCTCGGCCGGGGTGCCGGTGTAGCTGCGGATCCGGCCGTCGTCGAACACGCCGGGCAGAGTCGCCAGCACCTCGTCACCCAGGCAGACCTGGACCGTCCCGACGTTCCAGCGCACCAGTGACGCATAGCTGTCGCGGTGGTAGTGGCCGGTCCCCGTGTGGTCGGCCAGCGCCGTGAAGTACGCGGGGAAGGGGACCGCCGCGTCGCCGGCGCTCAGCCCGTCGAATGCGCGCTGCGGTTCCTCCTTGCCGCCCGGCGTACGTTCCTGGAAGTGCCGCGCCACCGAGGCGCCCACGAATCCGAGATGCACGAGCAGACGCTGGGCCTCGAGCCGGTCCAGCCGTTCCGGGCAGGGCAACCCGGGCAGCACGTCGCGGCCTAGTGCGTCGATCAGCACGCCCGGCGGTGCCTCGTCGGCCAGGATCGCCCGGTTGAGGCGGGGAAGCTCGTCCAATATCCAGGTGCCGACCCGCTCCAGCTCCATCGTGATCCCCTTCGCGAACCCCCGAGGCCGCCCGCCGTCACCGATCCGAAGGTTTCCCGGGAGGCGGCGGTTCAACCCATTCTCCGTATAACGGGCATATCAACTGTAGATCAATGGGGATCGCAATACCCGCTACCGGTTGGGGGTACGCGCGGTGCGCGGAGCATGGGCCGGACGGCCGGTTCTGCGCATCGCCGCAGCGTGCGACATTGTCGCGCGGGCCGGTGGGGAGCGCCGCGCCCGGGACGACGCGGAGGAACTCATGGACGACGCGCTGCTGGCCTACGACGCCGGCCGTGTCGACGCGCTGGCCGGGCACCGGGATGCCGCCAGGGCCAAGGACCCGGAGACCGGGCCTGACTACCGGAGGGGCTTCCTCGACGGGCGCATCGAGATCTTCCGGATGTTCGCCGGCGTCCGCGAGATCCTCGACGAGAGCTGACCACCGCCGCCGGCGGACGGCGGTGGTCGGTGCCCGTCAGGCGGGCATCGGGGCGTCCCGGCAGACTGTCCCGGCCGGCGGGACGACCAGCCGCAGCAGGTACTCGTACATGTGGGCCTCGGCGCAGGCGCTCTTGCGGCGGGCGGTGTGACCCTCGCCGTCCCAGGTGAGCAGGTGGCCGTTGGCCAGGAGGTGCGCGAGGGCGACCGAATCCGCGTACGGGGTGTCCGGATCACCGGTGTTGCCGACCACCAGGATCGGTGCCGACCCAGGCGCACGGTACGAGCCGGTGTAGCGGCTGTGCCGGGCGGCGGGCCACTGCAGGCAGGCGGGTGCATGCGTCTGGTCGTACGCGGGCGGGCCGTACGCCATGCCCGGCGCGGTGAGCGGGAAGTCCGCCGCGGCCCGGGCCAGCCGGGTCCGCAACTGGGGCAGGCTTCGCGGGTACACCCGGTCGGCGCACTCGACGGCGACGTTCACCGCGTTGAAGGCCGTGTCGGACTGGCTGATGGCGTACAGCAGCGGGCCGGTGCGGGACTCCGCCAGCTGCAGGTTGGTCCCCAGCGTGGCCCAGTAGCGGGTACCGCTGTTCAGCCGGTACGTCAGCTCGGACAGCATCGTCGCGCCGTTGACGCTGACCGCTCCGGTGGCGTCGCGCACCGGGTCCGCGTCGAGCGAGTCGAGCACGGCGTGGACCTTCGCCGCCAGTCCGGTGGCCGTCGGGGCCGGGACGCCCGCCGCGAACGGGCACTGGGCCGGGTTCGCCGCGCACCAGCCGAGGAAGCGGTACATCGCCTCCTCGGTGGAGCGGTACTGGCCGTAGTCGTACTCGTACGGGTCCTCGGCGTACTTGCGCGGGTCGTAGCCGGAGTCCAGCACCAGGGCGCGGGTGCGGTGCGGGAACATGTCGGCGTAGACCGTGCCGACGTACGACGCGTACGAGCCGCCGAAGAACGTGAGCTTCTCGTCGCCGACCGCCGCCCGCAACAGGTCCAGATCGCGGGCCTGCGACTCGGTGCCGATGTACGGCAGCAGCCCGCCGGAATGCGCCTGGCACGCGGCGTTCCACTCCCGGGCGAGCCGCACAGCCGTACCGAAGGAGTCCGGAGCGGGCCGGCTCTTCGCCTGCGCCCACTGCGCCCGGTACGCCGGCCCGTCGAGGCACGTGACCGGCTGGCTGCGGTGCACGCCGCGGGGATCGAAGCCGACGATGTCGAACCGGTCGCGGATCTCCGGCGCCGACGAGGTCGCGAACGACTCCACCCAGTCCCACCCGGAGCTGCCCGGACCGCCGGCGTAGAGGAACAACGTGCCGATCCGGGTGGCCGGGACGGCAGCCGGCCAGCGCCGCAATTGAAGAGTGAGCTGCGGCCCGTCCGGACGGTGGTGGTCGACCGGCACCTGGGCCGGGCTGCACTGGAAGCCGCCGCCGCAGTCACTCCAGTCGAGCGCCGGCACCGCCACGCCCGGCAACCCGCCCGGCGGTGACCCGGCGATGGGAGCAACGGGTGCGGCGTCGGCCGCGCCCGCGGCGAGCAGCATCAGGGCCGAGGCCGCGGCCAGGGACGACAGCAGGGAACCGGGCAATCTCATGGCCCGAAGTTAGGAGCCCGGCGTCCCCGTCCTGGGCGGAACCGCCCCGGCGTCACACGAAATGAGCACCGGCAGCAGGTGCTGGCGCACCAGTTCCAGGGCAGGTCGCCAGTCCGGGGGCAGCTCGTCCCGAGCCGGCGGGCCGGCGTCGAAGCGAGGATCGCCGGTCGTGACGACCACGGCGTCCGACAGGACCAGGACGTGCTGCCCGGCCCAGCCGCCGGCCAGCGACAGGCCGTCGCCGGCCCAGATCCCGAACCCGTACGGCAGCTCCTCGGGTGGCCCGCCCGGCGTCTGGGCGGTGGTCATCGCGGCGCCGAAACCCGGATCGACCAGCGGCTGACCACCGGCCCGCCAGAGCTCCCCGAGCCGGCCCAGGGACTCGGCCGACAGGCGCAGATGCGCGAAGCCGTAACTGACACCGTCCGGGTCGGCCGGCCAGGACGCGTCGATGATGCCCAGCGGCGCGAACAGCTCGGTGGCGGCGTACTCGCCGACCGGGCGGCCGAGCACCCGGGCCAGTCCGGCCGACAGCAGGTGGGCGGCGCCGTTGTCGTACCGGAAGACCTGCCCCGGCGGATCGACGCGCGGGGCGGAGGCGATCCGGGCGACCTGCCCGCCCGGCAGGGCGGTGACCGCGTCGATGTCCCACGGTCCGTCCACGGCGGCGCCGCGGGTCATCGTCAGCAGCTGCCGCCAGCTCTGCCCGTGCGCCGGCGTGTCCCGCAGCGCGGGCAGCACGGCATGCAGCGGCTCGTCCAGGGCCGGCAGCAGCCCGCGGCGGGCGGCGATCCCGGCCACCGTCGCGACGACGGTCTTGGTCACCGAGAAGACGTCGGCCACGGCCGGACCGCGGTAGTGCACGTCGAAGACCGGGTCACCGGCGACGAGCACCCGGAGATGGCTGGTGTGGGCGTAGCGGGGGTCCGTGCCGACCACGTCGCCGATACGGCGGCAGGCGGCGCGGACCGCGGCAAGATCCGGCATCCGGCGATGGTCCCAGCGCCGCGGCGCCGCCGCACCCGGGTTTCCCGCCGCGCCCCGCCTTCTCGCCGCGACCGCGGAATCCTGCCGCTTCGTCCCCAGGCCGGATCAGCTCCTCGGAGCACCGGATCTGTCCGAACGTGCAGACTCGCGCGGGCCGAGCCGGACATGCCGAGATATCCGACAAAACGTGCATAGCGTCCTGGTCATGACGATGAAGCGGGTACTGGTCGTGGCCGGGGCGGCGGTCCTCGCCCTGACGGGCTGCACCGGGCAGCCCACGCCGCCGGACCGCGCGGCAGCTCCGGAACCCGCCGCGACCCAGGCGCTCGTGCCCCGCCGCGCATCGATGGGTGACCGCCCGGCTCCGGTCCCGGAGCGGGGCAGCACCACCGGGGCGACGCCGACGGCGGTCACCACGGTGACGGTGCCGCCGGTCGCGGCTCCACCGGCACCGCCGGTCGCCGGCCGGGCCCGCCGGCCCGCGCAGGTGCAGCGGGACATCCCGTCGGCCCCACCGCTGACGGACGTCACCGCGGACGGTGACGTCGACGCCGAGGATGACGTGGACGTGGACCCGCCCGCCGGCGACGACACGGCCGCCGGCACCGATCCTGGGCGCTCGGACGAACTGGACGGCCGCTCACGCTGCACTCGATCGGACCGCCACCGTCGCCCCGGCCACCGTGCCGGCCGCTGGCGCTGCCGCTGAACGGGATGCCGGCTGATGCCGGGCGGGTCGCTGGCGGTGTGGCTGAACGGGATGCCGGCTGATGCCGGGCGGGTCGCTGGCGGTGTGGCTGAACGGGATGCCGGCTGATGCCGGGCGGGTCGCTGGCGGTGCCGCTGAACGGGATGCCGGCTGATGCCGGGCGGGTCGCTGGCGGTGTGGCTGAACGGGATGCCGGCTGATGCCGGGCGGGTCGCTGGCGGTGT
>NZ_JBSGFR010000081.1:21314-24186 GCF_053603475.1 Actinoplanes sp. NPDC004185
GGGCTGAACGGGATGCCGGGTGTGCTGGGCTGGGCGGTGGATGGGGCTGGCTGGTGCTGGGCCGGTCGCTGAACGAACGGGCAGCAGGGTTTGCGCGGGCTCGGCGGTGGGAGGTGCCAGGCCGGCGCTGGCGCTGCGGCGAACGGGACGCCGGGTGTGCCGTTCGCGTGCGGCGGCCGAAACCGGCCAGTGCAGGTGGCCGCCGCAGGGCGTCCGGGCCCGGATCGGCTCGCGTGTCCGCCCGGCCGACTCAGCATCAATTCAGCAGCGGGTCGTCCAGCAGATGCTGGAAGGCGAGCTCGGCCGCGCCGATCAGGGCCGCGTCGTTGCCCAGCCCCGGGGTGCGCAGCCGGATGTGTTCGCGGCACGCCGGCAGGGCCACCTCGTTCAGGCGGCTGCGGATCTGCGCCGCGGCGCCCAGGTAGACGTCGCGCAGGGTGCCGCCGAAGATCACCGCTTCGGGGTTGAAGATGTTGGCCAGGTTGCCCACGCCGAAGCCGATCCAGTCGCCCACCTCGCGGACCGCGAACTGGGCCCGGCTGTCGCCGTGCATCGCCGCCCGGACCACGCTCAGCACCGCCGCGCCGCCGGTCTCGCCCTCGCGGCCGGCCCGCCGGAGCAGCGCCTGCTCGCCGATCTCGGTCTCCCAGCAGCCCCGGGACCCGCAACCGCATGCGCGGCCGTACGGGTTGACCACCATGTGGCCGACGTCGCCGCCGTGGCCGCCGTACCCGGTGACCTGGGCCCCGCCGGCGATGATGCCGGCGCTGATGCCGGCGTCGCCGTGCAGGTAGATGACGTTGTCGCAGCCGACGGCGGCGCCGCGGCTGTGCTCGACCAGGGCCGAGACGTCGGCGTGGTTGCCGACGGTCAGCCGGCGTTCGTCGCCCAGTTCGTCGCCGAGCGCGGCCCGGACCGGCTCGGCCCAGCCGGCGGTCGGGGAGAGGCGCACCGCGCCGTCCTCGCGCCGGATCCGGCCCGCGACCGCCACGCCGGTGCCGACGTGCCGGGCGCCGTCGGCCACCTCCTGGCGCATCTCGTGCACGAACGCGGCGAGCGGCTTGACCGCGTCGAGGACCGGCATGCCGGGTGGGCGCTCGCACTCGCGGCGGTCCATGACCCGCCCGCCGAGGCCGACCCGGGCCGCGCGGAGCCGGTCGACCTCGATGCTCAGCGCGTACGCGTGGATCCGCGCCGACTCGGGCCGGACCACGAGCGACGGTCGTCCGGCCCGGCCGGTCTCGCGGGGCACCGCCTCGCTGACCAGTCCCGCCGTGGTCAGCTCGGCGGTCAGCGCGCCGATGGTGCTGCGGTTGAGGCCGAGCCGGCTGGTGAGCTCGGCCCGCGACGTCGCGCCGTGCAGGTGGACGTAGCGCAGCAGGGAACCGAGGTTGTGCCGGCGTACCTCCTCCGGGCTGGGGCCGGCCCGCATCAGCGCGCCGTCCCCGTGCCCGAAGTTTCGCTCACCGGGTTCCGGTAGCTGCCGCCCTGCGCCGGGCCAGGGCGTCGACGCTGGCGGCGACCAGCAGGATGAGGCCGGTGAAGATGTACTTCTGGCCGGACGAGAAGCCCATCAGGCCCATCCCGTTGTCGATCACCGCGATCACCGCACCACCGATGACCGCGTTGATGATCTTTCCCTTGCCGCCGAAGAGGCTGGTGCCGCCGATGACGGCCGCGCCCACCGAGTAGAGCAGGATGTTGCTGCCGCCGGTGTTCGGGTCGACCGAACTGGCCCGGCTGACCGCCATGATGCCGCCGATCGCCGCCATGGTGGACGCGATCGCGAAGACCGAGATGCGGATCCGGTCGACCGGGATGCCGGCCCGCCGGGCCGCCTCGGTGTTGCCGCCGACGGCGTAGACGTGCCGGCCGTAAGTGGTGCGGCCCAGCACGAAGGTCCAGAAGATCAGGAAGGCCCCGATGATCGGGACCACGATCGGTACGCCCTTGAGCGAGTTGATCGCCGGGTTGACCGCCCGTTCCTGCGACAGCACCGCCGTGGTGGTCAGCACCAGCACCGCCAGGCCGCCGATGCGCAGCAGCACGATGCCGATCGGGTCGGTGACCAGGCCGCGGGCGGCGCGGCTACGGATTCGGCTGAACTGCACCAGCGCGTAGCCGGCGACCACGCCGATGGCCAGGATCCAGCTCCACAGCACCGGGATGTTGTCGTTGTTGAGCGAGATGACGAACGGGTCGCGGATCGAGATGTTGATGCCGCCACCCAGCAGCACCAGCAGCAGGCCCTGGAAGCCCAGGAACGCGGCCAGCGTGACCACGAAGGACGGGATGCCGACCTTGGCGATCAGCAGGCCCAGCGCCAGGCCGATGACCACACCGGTGAGCAGCGCGGCCGGGATGGCGAGATACCAGGCGACGCCGTGGTTGGTCAGCAGGATGGCCATGACCGCGCCGCAGACGCCGCTGGCGAAGCCGGCCGACAGGTCGATCTCGCCGAGCAGCAGCACGAAGATCAGGCCCATGGCGATGAAGACCACCTGGGCGCCCTGGGTGAACAGGTTGGCGAAGTTCAGCGGGCTGAAGAAGGTCTCCCGCGCGACGCCGAAGATCAGCGACAGGACGACCAGTCCGAGGACGGCGGGCAGGCTGCCCAGGTCGCCGCCGCGGACCCGGCCCCAGTAGTCGTGGATGTGGCCGCCGACGGTGGGCTTGACCACCTTGACACCGCCGGCCGTGGTCGTGGTGGTGGTCACTGGTCCCCTCCGGGCGTGATGTCGATGGCGTCGCTGGCGAAGTCGGAAGGCTTCTCCGGGGGCAGGCCGAGGTTGCCGCTGCGTCCGGAGGTGATGAGTTCGACGATCTGGGAGTGGGTGACGTCGGTGGTTTTGACCTGGGCGGCGGTGCGGCC
>NZ_JBSGFR010000082.1:0-23956 GCF_053603475.1 Actinoplanes sp. NPDC004185
CGCGGCGCGCCCGGCCAAAAAAAAACACACAATGGGGGGGGGACCCCCGCGCGCCCCCACCCCCCCGCCCACCATGACCTGCCTGTGGACCCTTCCGACGGCAAGCTGACACACCATCGAAGAGAGCGTTATCTGTGCATCAAATGCACACTTGGACACGCACGGAACGATCACACGTGCGGATGTCCCCCGGCTGTCCGGCACCGGCCGGGAACCCGGACGGTCGATGCCGGACAGCCGTTCCGTCGCCCGCCCGACGACCCGGGGCGCAACCGGTTCGTCCCTCGCGGCGCACGGCGGAGGTCTGGTTCACACCCCGGCCAGCACGGCCTCCACGTCCACCCAGGACGACGCGGCGGCCGAGCGCTCCACCGCGTCGAGGACGAGCTGCACCTGCAACGCGTCGGCGAACGAGGGCGTCGGGTCCTGTCCGGTGGCGATCGCCTCGATCAGGTCCCGCATCTCGTGGGTGAAGGTGTGCTCGTAACCGATCGGGTGACCCGCCGGCCACCACGCCGCCATGTACGGGTGGTCCGGCTCGGTCACCAGGATCCGGCTGAAGCCCTGCTCCGCACTGGGCAGCGCGGCGTCGTAGAACTGCAGCTCGTTCATCCGCTCGAAGTCGAACACCAGCGAACCCAGCGAGCCGTTCAGCTCCACCCGCAGCCCGTTCTTGCGGCCGGTGGCGAAGCGGGTCGCCTCGTACGTGGCCACCGCTCCCCCGTCCAGCCGGGCCAGGAACAGCGCCGCGTCATCCACGGTCACCTGACCGCGGCCCGAACTGCCGTTGCCCTCCGCCGACAGCCCGGCCGCCGCGGTGGGCAGCGGCCGCTCCTTCACGAAGGTCTCGGTCAGCGCGCTCACCCCGGTGATCGACTGGCCGGTGACGTACTGGGTCAGGTCGACGATGTGGGCGCCGATGTCGCCCAGCGCGCCCGAGCCGGCCACGTCCCGGCGCAGCCGCCACACCAGCGGGAACTCCGGGTCGACGATCCAGTCCTGCAGATAGACCGCCCGCACGTGACGGATGGTGCCGATCCGGCCGTCGGCCACGAGCTGCCGCATCAGCGCCACCGCCGGGACCCGGCGATAGTTGAACGCGCACATCGCCCGTACCCCCCGGGTCTGGGCCTGGGCCGCGGCCGCGGCCATCTCGCGGGCCTCGGCCACCGAGTTGGCCAGCGGTTTCTCGCACAGCACGTGCTTGCCCGCGGCCAGCGCGGCCAGCGCGATCTCGCGGTGGGTGTCGCCCGGCGTGCAGATGTCGACCAGGTCGATGTCGTCACGTTCGACGACCGCACGCCAGTCGGTGGCGTGCCCCTCCCAGCCGAGCTTGGCCGCCGCGGCCGCGACCTTGTCCTCGTCGCGGCCGCAGACGACCGACATCCGTGCCGACAGCGGCAGGTCGAAGGCGTGGTTCACGGTGCGCCATGCCTGTGAATGCGCGGCGCCCATGAACGCGTACCCGACCATGCCGACCCGCAGCTGCCCCATGTGATCTCCTTCTACGCCGAAGTGGACGGACCGCTCAGAAGCCGAGCTTGGCGTACTGGGCGGCGTTCTCCTTGGTGATCGTCTCGGAGGCGAGGGTGATCTCCTTGGGGACCTGCAGCTCCACCAGGTCCGACATGCCCTTGTTCTGGCCGATCAACCGGGCCAGCGAGATCGCCGACGAGGCCATCGACGGGCTGTAGGTCACCGTCGCCTTGAGCGGGCTGTTGTCGGCCGCGATCGCGTCCATGGCCGCCTTCGAGCCGGCGCCGCCGACCATGAAGAACTCCTTGCGGCTGGCCTGGTTGATCGCCGCCAGCACGCCGATGCCCTGGTCGTCGTCGTGATTCCAGACAGCGTCCATCTTGGGCAGCGCCTGGAGCAGGTCGGTCGCGGCCCGCTGGCCGCCGTCGGCGGTGAAGTCCGCCGGGCGCCGGTTGGCGACCTTGAACCCGAAGGTGGCCAGCGCCTCGACGAAGCCCTTCGACCGCTCCTGGGTCAGCTCCAGCGAGTCGATGCCGGGAATCTCCCCGATGATCGGGTTGGTGACGCCCTTGGCCTTGAGCTGCTGGCCGATGTAGGTGCCGGCGGCGATGCCCATGCCGAAGTTGTCGCCCTTGATCTGCAGCCGGTACGCGGCCCGGTCCGGGAAGGCCCGGTCCAGGTTGACCACGGGGATGCCGGCCTTCATCGCTTCCAGGCCGGTGGCGTTGAGCTCCTTGCCGTCGTGCGGCAGCATCACCAGGACGTTCGGCTTCTGCGCGATCAGCGTGGCCAGCGCCGCCCGCTGGGCCGCGGCGTCCGCACCGGCCTCGACGGCGCGCAGCTCCACGTCCTTGTACGCCTGCGCCTGGGCCTTGGCGTTGTTGGTGATGGCCGCGATCCAGCCGTGGTCGGCGGCCGGCGCGGAGAAGCCGATGACCACCTTGGTGCCCGGGGCGGCGTTCGGGTTGGAGTCCTCGTTACCGGTGTTGACCTGGGTGTTCTCCTGCGGCGTGTTGCTGGTGCAGGCGGTGAGCAGGGCGCCGGCGCCGACCGCGGCGCCACCGAAGAGGATGCGGCGGCGGGACAAGTTCGACATGTTTTCTCCAGGGGTGACCGGGCGGCCGTCACCGGTCGCCGTGGGGTTTGTGGGGTAGGTCAGCTCTTGGTACGACCCAGGAGTTGAGTGAATGACTTGTAACGGAACTGCTGGACCAGCACGGCCGCGACGATGATGCCGCCCTTGACCATGTTCTGGACCTCGGTGGGGAGGTTGTTGATCGCAAAAAGGTTGGTGATGGTGGAGAACACCAGCACGCCGAAGAGCGCGCCGATGATGGTGCCGCGGCCGCCGCTGAGCAGCGTGCCACCGATGATCGCCGCGGCGATCGCGTCCAGTTCGTACAGGTTCGCCATGGCGGCCTGGGCACTGGTCGCCTGGGACGTCAGCATGATCGCCGCGATGCCGCAGCAGAGACCGGACAACGCGTACAGCAGCAGCGTGTGGAACTTGACGTTGATGCCGGCCAGCCGGGCCGCCTCCGGGTTGCCACCGACGGCCACCGTGCGGCGGCCGAAGGTGGTGCGGTTCAGCAGCACCCAGCCCGCGGCCACGACCAGCGCCAGGATGTAGACCAGCAGCGGGATGCCGAGGAACCGGGTGCTGGCGATGTCGTTGATCGTGGTGTTGGCCGACACCTGGGTCTGCTTGCCGGAGATCTGCGCCGCCACGCCGCGGGCCGCCACCATCATGGCCAGGGTCGCGATGAAGGGCACCAGCCGCCCGTACGAGATCAGCACGCCGTTGATCAGCCCGACCACGATGCCGACCACCAGGGCGGTGAAGATCATGCCGATGGCGCCGTAGCTCTGCGTCGCCAGGGTCGTCGACCAGACGCCGGCCACCGCGATGATCGCACCCACCGACAGGTCGATGCCGCCACCGATGATCACGAACGTCATGCCGACGGTCACCACGCCGATCGCGGAGGCCTGCTGCAGGATCGTGAAGGTGTTGTTCTTGACCCAGGTGCCGTCGCCGTACAGCTCCGGCCGGGTGATGATGCCGATGATCACCAGGACCACCAGGACACCGACGAGGCCGAGATTGCGGCGCAGCGGCTCGGCGCCGTCGCCCTTGAGCCAGTTGCCCGGCGACCGCCCCTTGTCGGCGGCCGGCGGTGGCGGCTCGACCGGCGGACTCTGCGCCGGCAGGCTCGCCTTGGTCGTCTGATCGGTCATGCCGGCTCCCCTTCCATCAGAGATCCCGCCATGACGAGATCAAGAACAGTGGCTTCGTCGATCTCGCTCGCGGGCGCCTCGTGGATGAGGTGCCCCTCGCGCATGACCAGCACCCGGTCGGCCAGACCGAGCACCTCGGGGACCTCGCTGGAGACCAGCAGCACACCCACCCCACGGGCGGCAAGATCCGCAATGACCTGGTAAAGCTCGGCCCGCGCGCCGACGTCCACGCCCCGGGTCGGCTCGTCGAGCAGCAACAGCTTGGTCCCGCCGAGCAGCCACCGGCCGACGACGACCTTCTGCTGGTTGCCACCGGAGAGCGTGCGCACCGGCCGGCTCACATCCCGCGGACGCAACTCCAGCGCGTCGGCGGTCTCCGCCGAGGCGGAGCGTTCCTTGCCGACATCGGTGAAACCACCGCGGGCGTAACCGCTGAAGGTGGCCAGCGTCATGTTCCGGTAGATCGGCTCGTCCAGCAGCAGAGCCTGGCTCTTGCGCTCCTCCGGGGCCATGCCCATGCCGGCCCGGACCGCGCCCCCGATCGACGTGATCCGCTTACCGTTGAGCGTGACAGTGCCGCTGTCCGCCCGCCGCGCCCCGAAGATCGTCTCGAGCAGCTCCGAACGCCCCGACCCGACCAGCCCGGCGATCCCGACGATCTCCCCCGCCTTGACGGTCAGCGACGCGTCGGCGAACTCACCGGCCCGGGTCAGCCCCTCCACCTGCAACAGCGGCGTGGTGCCGGTCTTGACCTCGCGCGGCGGGAAGACGTACTCGATGGTCCGCCCGGTCATCCGGCTGACCAGCTCCCGCGTCGGCGTGCTGCGGGCGGGCAGATTGGCGGCGGTGGTACGGCCGTCCTTGAGCACGGTGACCCGGTCGCCGATGTCGCGGATCTCCTCCAGCCGGTGCGAGATGTAGATGACGGCGATGCCCTGCGCGGTCAGCTCGCGGATGATCCGGAAGAGGTTCTCGACCTCGTCATGAGCAAGCACAGCGCTGGGCTCGTCCATGACGATCAGCCGGGCGTCGTGCGAGAGCGCACGGGCCATGCTGACGATCTGCTTGCCGGCCGCGGGCAGCGACCGGACCAGGCGGCGCGGAGAGATGTGATCGTGGCCGAGCCGGGCCAGAATCTGCTTCGTCCGGTGCGCGGTGGAACCCCGCCGCAGGAAACCGGCGCGGCTCTCCTCGTGACCCAGGAAGGCGTTCTCCGCGACGGAAAGGTCGTCGACGAGGTCGAGCTCCTGGTAGATGGTGGCGATCCCGGCCCGCATGGCGGCCTGCGGACTGGCCGGGGCGAACGGCTCCCCCAGCCAGGTGATGCTGCCCTCGTCGGCGTGGTGCACCCCGGCGAGCACCTTGATGAGGGTGGACTTGCCGGCGCCGTTCTGGCCGAGCAGGCAGTGGACCTCACCGGCCCGGACCTCGAGCTGGACGCCGTCGAGGGCGCGGACGCCGGGGAAGGTCTTGACCACGCCGTCCAGGCGGAGGACGACCTCGCCGATGCCGTCGCGCTGCCCGGTGCCGGCCGGGCTTCCCGGGGCGGCCGGGCTTCCGGTCGCTGGCCTTTCGGTCGCCGTGTTTCCGGCGGGCGTGCTTCCGGCGGCCGTGTTTCGGGTCTCGGCGCTTTCGGTGGCGTTGCTTGCGTTGGCCGGACTTCCGGTGGCCGGTGTCTCTGGCGCCGGAACTGCGGTGGGCCGGTCGTCGCGGGCCGGTTCGGAGGCGGTCATGACGCCTGCTCGAAGGCCGTGTCGCTGGCCAGGACGGCCGCGCCGCTGACGCCCGCGCGGGCGCCGAGCTCGCTGAGCACCACCGGAAGATTGCCGGTGGCCAGCGGCAGCGAGCGCCGGTAGACCACGCTGCGGATCTCGGCGAGCAGGATGTGGCCGAGCTGGGCGAGCCCGCCCCCGATGACGATCATCGACGGGTTCGCGAAGCTCACCAGCGTGGCCAGCGTCGCACCGACCCGGCGACCACCGTCGCGGATCAGCCGGATACAGGTGACGTCGCCCTCCGCGGCACCGTCGGCCACATCCCGGGCGCCGATCTCACCGTTCATTGAGAGCCGCTCGGCCAGCGCCGGGGACTCACCGCTGCGGGCCGCCGCACCGGCATCGCGGGCCAGGGCGGCACCGCTGAACAACGCTTCGAGGCAACCGGCGTTGCCGCAGGAACACATCGGCCCGTGCGCGTCGACCTGGATGTGGCCGATGTCGCCCGCGCAGCCGTCGACACCCCGGTAGACACCGCCGCCGAGGTGGATGCCGCAGCCTATGCCCGTACCGATCTTGACGAAGAGGAAGTCGTCCACAGAGTGGGCGACCCCGCCGTGCCGCTCCCCGATGGCCATGATGTTGACGTCGTTGTCCACGACGGCCGGGCACCCGTGCTCGCGGGCGAGCAGCTCACGGACCGGGTAGCGGTCCCAGCCGGGCATGATCGGCGGCGACACCGGCACCCCGTCCCGGAAACTCACCGGCCCGGGCACCCCGATGCCGACGGCATCGAGCCGATCGAAAGCGCCGTCGGTGCGGGCCTTGGCGAGCAGCTCGTTGACCCGGTGCAGGATGACCTTCGGCCCGGACCGGATGTCAGCGCTCTCGCGGTACGCCGCGACGGGCTCGAGCCGCCCGTTGGTGACCTCGACATCGATGGAGCTGGCGCCGAGATCAACAGCGGCGAACCGAAGTCGCGGCTGCAACTCGACCAGAGTGGAACGCCGGCCACCCCGCGAAGCGGCCATCCCGGCCTCCGCGATGTAGCCCGCGGCGACGAGCCGCTCCACCTCGGCGAGCAGTCGGGGACGGGTCAGATCGAGCCGATCACCGAGCTCGGCCCGAGAGATCGGACCCTCGTCCCGCAACAAGCGCAACAAGCGCAAATGGGGGGCGTCGACGACATGCACGGGCACCTCCGGCCGTTCACACCGCCGAAACGGGACGGTGTCACGACCGTCACACTAGGGCCCTTCCGGTGGGCTCGTCCATACCTTCTCGATGATCACCACAAACTTTTGTCGCCTGATTCAAAAGTAACTGCATCCACCGCCCTGGACAGTAAGCCATCCGGAGCGTGCCCGTCGACGCACAGAACGCTGCCTCGACGCCGCGGGATGAGGGGGTCTTGGGTGGGCAAGGACGAGACCCTGGCATGCGGGCCGGCCGGGCGTGAGACCCGAGGCGCGGGACCCGAGGCGCGGGACCCGAGGCGCGGGACCCGAGGCGCGGGACCCGAGGCGCCTATGCAGACGCGAGATCCGAGACGCGGAACCCCAAGCTCGGGACCCGAGGCGCGGGACCCGAGGCCGCCGGACCGAAGACGCGGGACCCGAAGTACAGGCAGGGCGCGGACCCGTGGCGCGGCAGGAGGCGGAACCCAGGCGCGGGCAGGACGCGGGACCCAGGCACGGGGCTCGAGGCACGACGCGATGCATGAAAGCGCGGCCCAGACGCTGGACACGGAGGATGCGCGGGACGCGAGCCCAACGCGGACGATTCGCGGCTGGCCCGTTTGGCACGCAAGGAATCGCGGCAAGCACGTGCGGGTCCGACGGACCAGTGCAAAGGCGGGGTCTGCGCACCAGCCCTCTCACGACCCGTCCCCACCAGCGCCCCCTGGATCTCAGAAATTGGCCGCTATAAGGGCCAATCACTACCAAGACCTGGAACCACAGTGACCCACGGCGTGTGAGACGAGCGCCGGTGGGAGGAGGTAGGGATCCGGCACGTCCGGTGCTCGGCTACGAAGCGCCGGGCCGACCGGCCTCGGAGTGAGGACGGCTGGCATCATCCGACCAGCTACGACATCCAGCGACTGACTGCATCCCGGACAGGCCGACGGCCGCGCACCCGGGATCGGGGTCGCGGCCGTCGGTTCGGCGTAAGGGCGAAGGTCAGTTGGTGCTCAGACCCTTTTCGCTGCCCTTCTTGAGCTTGCGGTCGTCGCGGAGCTGGAGGAAGGGTTCGTCGTCGGCCGGGTGGCCTGCGGCGATCGCCCGGCCTCGTTCGAGTTCGGCGTCCAGTTCGGCGCCCAGCATGATGGCGATGTTCGAGATCCACAGCCAGACCAGGAAGGCGATCACGCCGCCCAGGGTGCCGTACGTCTTGTTGTAGTTGGCGAAGTTCGCCAGGTACAGGGCGAAGGCTCCGGAGGCGATCAGCCAGATCACGACGGCGAAGATGCCGCCGGGGCTGACCCAGCGGAAGCCGCCGGTCTTCGCGTTCGGGGACGCCCAGTAGAGGATCGCGAACATCAGGCTGACCAGGATGATCAGGACGGGCCACTTGGCGATGTTCCAGGTGGTCACGGCGGCCGAACCCAGGCCGATGGTGTCGCCGACCGCCTGGGCCAGGTCGCCGGTGAAGACCACGATGACGGCCGACAGGATCAGCATCAGGCCGACGATCGCGGTGACGCCGAGGCGGATCGGCAGGGTCTTCCAGATCGGGCGGCCCTCGGGGACGTCGTAGATCGCGTTCGAGGCGCGCATGAACGCACCGATGTAGCCGGACGCCGACCAGAACGCCGTCGCGATACCGAGGATCGCGGCGAAGCCGGCCGTGCCCGGGTCGGAGACCTGGTTCAGCACCTGGTCCAGGAGGTCCTTGATCTGGGTCGGCGCGATCTCGCTGACGGTGTCCTGCACCGTCTTCTGGCCGTTGTCGCTGAGCATGCCCAGGATCGACACCAGCACCAGCACGCCGGGGAAGATGGACAGGACGCCGTAGTAGGTCAGCGCCGCGGCCCAGTCCGTGACGTTGTCCTCGGAGAACTGCTTGAAGGTGCGCTTGAGCGCCGCGAAGATGCCCTTGCCCTTGAGCTTCGCCGGGTTGTCGGGGCCCTCGTCGGGGCTCGGAGCCGACAGGTCGTTGTCCCTGTCCTCCCCCGTCTTGGTCGTCGCGACGTCGTGGCGGGCTCTGTCTTCGGCCTCGCTCTTCGTGTCGTTGTCTTTGTGAAGCTTCATGACGGGTCCCTCCGGGCGCTGCGGCAGTGTCCGTTCGGTCGGCTTCCGCCCTCGTGCCCCGGAGACACACCGCGCACGAAAGACGACCTCAGCTGGGGTGTTGCCCGGTGTTATGCCCGTCTAATCACCTGATCTCAGCCACCTTTCAGCTTCCGGCCCGGCTACCGGCAGAGCAGCTTGCCCATCCGGCGGCCCGCCACGGCCAGGCCGAGCGCGAACAGGGCCAGCAGATAGAGCACGTCGAGCGCCTGCAGCCAGCCGACCTCGCCGGTGGTGATGGCGCGGATCAGGTCGACCGAGCGGTACAGCGGGGTCACCTCGACAACCCAGCGCAGCACCGCCGGATAGGCCTGCGCCGGGACGAACGTGCCGGAGAACAGGAACAGCGCGAACTGGACCGACGCCACCAGGTCGAAGTCCTGCCAGCTGCGCATGAACGTGGACAGCGCCATCCCCGTGCCGCCGAACGCGAAGCCGACCAGCACAGCCGCCCCGAACGCGGCCACCGCCAGGCCCGGCGTGGTCAGGCCCATCGCCACCATGACCACCAGGAACGCCGCGGCGTAGATGTTGCCGCGGATCATCGCCCAGGCCAGCTCGCCCAGCGCGATCTCGATCGGCCGTAGCGGGGTGGCCAGCATCCCGTCGTACAGCTTCATGAATTTCATCTTGCCGAAGAAGTTGAAGGTCGTCTCCGACAGCGCCCCGCTCATCGACGACGACGCCAGCATGGCCGGGGCGACGAACGCCGCATAACCGATCACCCGGCCGTCGGGCAGGGTCAGGTCGCCGACCAGCGCGCCCACTCCGACGCCGATCGAGAACAGGTAGAGGATCGGCTCGATGAAGCCCGAGGCCATCACCAGCCAGTACGACGGTTGCAGCGTCGTCACGTTGCGCTCGACCACGGACGCCGAACGCCGGCCGGCGCCCTCGAACGAGATCAGCCGCGGCAGGACCAGAGTCAGCATGTCAGCCCCTCACACCACGAGCCGGCGGCGGAACGCCCGGTAGGCCAGCAGCCAGCCGGCACCCGCCCACAGGGCCAGATAGAGCACGTGCCCGACCGGCGACCAGGCCGGAGCGACACCCAGCGTGGCGGCCCGGCTCAGGTCGACGCCGTGCCACAGGGGCAACGCGTACGCGATCCAGCGCAGCAGCCCGGGCAGCGACTCGACCGGGAAGAACACGCCGGAGAACAGCGACATCGGGATCACCCCGAGCCGGAACAGCACCGCCAGGTAACTGTCGATGCGGACCGTCGCCGCGTAAGCGAACGCGGGGGTGGCCACGGCCAGGCCGACCAGCGCGGCGATCGGCAGCGTCAGCAGCGCCCACCAGGAATGCATCGTGCCGAATGCCGTGGCGATGGCCAGGAACGCCGCGCAGCTGATCAGCGTGCGGAAGACGACGAAGGCGAGATGCCCGTCGAGGATGTCGGCGACGCGCAGCGGGGCGGCCGCCTGACCGAAGTAGATCCGCTGCCACTCGAAGCCGCCCAGCACCGGCCAGGTCGAGTCGCCGATCGCCACCTGCATGGCGGTGGAGGCGATCAGGCCCGGCACCATCCAGTCCAGGTAGGGCACTCCCTCGACGCCGCCGGTGACGTACGCGCCGACGCCGACCCCGAAGCCCAGCATGGTGAGCAGCGGCAGCACGAAGGAGGACAGCACGCTGGACCGCCAGATGCGGCGATAGCTGACGAGGTGATACTCCAGGACGTAGCGGGTCATCTCAGTCCACCAGCGTCCGGCCGGTGAGGTGCAGGAAGACGTCCTCCAGGCTGCTGCGGCGCACCAGCACGCTGGCCGGGCTCAGCGCCCGGCGCTGCACCTCGGCCACGGCGTCGTCGCCGTAGGTCACGTAGAGCAGGATGCGGTCGGGCAGGACCTCCAGCCGCCGGCCGACCCCGGCCAGCTTGTCCGCGAAGACCTCCTGGGACTCGGCGTTGAACCGCAGCTCGACGACCTCGCGGGTCGAATACTGCTCGATCAGGTCGCGCGGGGAACCCTCGGCCACGATCTTGCCGCCGTCCATCACCACCAGGCGGTCGCAGAGCTGCTCGGCCTCGTCCATGTAGTGGGTGGTGAGCACCAGCGTCACGCCCTGCTGCTTGAGCCGGAACAGCCGCTCCCACACCAGGTGGCGGGCCTGCGGGTCGAGGCCGGTGGTGGGCTCGTCGAGCAAGACGATCTCGGGCTCGTTGACCAGCGCCCGGGCGATCGTCAGCCGGCGTTTCATGCCGCCGGACAGCGGCTCGACCTTGCTGTCGGCCCGCTCGGTGAGCTGGACGAAGTCGAGCAGCTCGGCGGCCCGGGCCCGGGCCACCTTGCGCGGGATGCCGAAGAAGCGGGCGTACGTGGTCAGGTTTTCCCGGACGGTCAGCTCGAGATCGAGGTTGTCGAGCTGGGGGCAGACGCCGAGGCGGGCCCGGATCGCCGGGCCGTCGCGCCGCGGGTCCATGTCGAGGATGCGCAGCACACCGTCGGTCGGCGGGGAGACACAGCCGATCATGCGCATGGTGGAGCTCTTGCCCGCGCCGTTGGGACCGAGGAAGCCGAACGCCTCCCCCCGGCGCACGTCGACATCGATGCCGTCGACCGCGGTGAACCCCTCGAACCTCTTGACCAGCCCGCGGGCGTGAATGAGCGTCACCCGGCCGACCCTAGTGAAGGGGTCCGACAAAATCAGAGCGACGGGGTGGTCGCGTCCCGCGCCGAACCGACGAGCTGGTCGGTGACCTCGATGATCGGCTCGGCGTCCACGGCCGTCCGGGCGTCGTACCGCACCGCCCAGCTCAGCCCGTCCACCCCGCTCACCCGGCGGCCGACCACCCGGACCCCGCCGTTGGGCGGCAGCGGGTGGTGCGACGTGTACGCCACCGAGCGGGTCACCCGGGTGCGCACCTGATCCGGCAGCTCACCGGGCTCCAGCAGCAGGAAACCCCGCACCGGCGCGTCGATCTGCACCGTGTATCCGTCCCGCTCCTGAGCCACCTCGGCCGGGGTGATCAGCAGCTCGCGCCCCGACCAGGCCACCTTGTGGATCTCGTGCCAGCCGAGCCGCTCGCCACCGGGCAGCCACAGGCCGCGGTTGGTCGCGACCAGCACCTGCTCACCACCCGGGTCACCGACGAAGGCCCACGCCAGGACGCGTTCCTCCGCCTCGAGGGCCGGCCGCAGCGCGGCGGGGAGCTTCGGACGCCGACGAAAGAGACTCACAATCCACCTGCCGCCTGGTCGCGCAAGGCGCGAGCGTGCTGTTCGAGCGAGAAGAGCTCTCCGGCGAGAGCCAGATACTCGTCCTTGTGCGCGACCGGATTGATCCGCTGCACCTTGGACTTCAGTTCCTTGATCCGGGTGGTGACCGCGCCGACCTGCAACCGGGCCAGCGTCACCTGCACGTACCGCAGATCGGCCTCGCCGTCGACGTGCAGCGGCACCACCGCCAGCTCGCCGACCAGGGCCTTGCCGCCCAGGTCGTCGCACAGGTCGCGGACCGCCTCGATCCAGCCGGCGCCGCCGGTGGCCGACGCGGTGCCCCCGGCCGCCGCGATCGCCTTGCGGATGCCCTGGAACACCGGGTCGCCGTAACACTCCGGGCCGAGCGCGTCGAACATCGGGCCGGCGAGCACCGGACACTGCAGGGCCAGCTTCAGGGCCTCGCGTTCCACCAGGCGCTGCGGGCTGTCGGCCGGCTTGCGCGGGGTGGGCGCACCGGACTGCTCCGGCGACGATGCCGCGGCCACGGCCCGCTGCACCGGCTCCAGATCCATCCCGAGGTCACCGGCGAGCTTGCGGGCGTACTCGGGACGCTTCTCCCGGTCCTTGATCTTGGCCACCAGGGGCGCGGCCCGGCGCATCGCCTCGACCCGGCCCTCGACCGTGTCGAGGTCGAAGCGGGACAGGGTCTGCCGCAGCGCGAAGTCGACCAGCGGCTCCCGGCTCGCGATCATGTCGCGGACGGCCAGGTCGCCGCGGGCCAGCCGCAGCTCGCACGGGTCCATGTTGTCCGGGCTGACGGCGATGAAGGTGCGCCCGACGAAACGCTGGTCCTCCTCGAACGCCCGCAGCGCCGCCTTCTGCCCGGCCGCATCCCCGTCGAACGTGTAGATGATCTCGCCGGTGAAGCTGTCGCTGTCCATCAGCAGCCGCCGCAGCACGCCGATGTGGTCGATGCCGAAGGCGGTGCCGCAGGTGGCCACGGCGGTCGGCTCGCCGGCCTCGTGGCAGGCCATCACGTCGGTGTAGCCCTCGACGATGACCGCACGGCCCTGCTTGGCCATCTCCCGCTTGGCGTGGTCGATGCCGTAGAGCACGTGGGACTTCTTGTAGAGCGGCGACTCCGGGGTGTTCAGGTATTTCGGGCCGTCGTCGTCGTCGAACAGCTTGCGCGCGCCGAAGCCGATCACGTCGCCGGTCAGGTCCCGGATCGGCCAGAGCAGGCGGCGGCGGAACCGGTCGATGAGCGAGCCGGAACGGGCCGGCTTGGCCAGCCCGCCGACGGTCAGCTCCTCGGCGGTGAACCCCTTCTGCCGCAGGTGCTTGGCGAGCAGGTCCCAGCCGTCGGGGGCGAAGCCGCAGCCGTACTTCTCGGCGGCGTCGCGGCCGAAGCCACGCTGAGCCAGGAACTCCCGGGCCTTGCGGGCGCCGGGGGTGCTGAGCTGCTCGGCGTAGAACGCGGCGGCGGCGGCGTGCGCGGCGATCAGGCGCTGCTTCTGGCCGGGCTGCGGGCGCGGGCCCTCGCTCTTGAACCCGGACTCGTCGTAGCGCAGCTGGATGCCGGCCCGGCCGGCCAGCCGCTCGACGGACTCGAGGAAGGTCAGGTGCTCGGCGTCCATCAGGAACTTGATGGCGTCGCCGCCGGCCCCGCAGCCATGACAAAAATAGACATTTCGGGCAGGCGACACCGTGAACGACGGGGTCTTCTCGTCGTGGAAGGGGCACAGCCCCTTGAGGTTGCCGCCGCCCGCCGAGCGCAGCGTCACTGTCTCGTTGATGATGTCCGCTATCGAGGTCCGGTCGCGGACCAACGCGATGTCCTCGTCCTTGACCCTGCCCGCCACGGCTCCATACTGCCTCGCGTCACCGGCCCGCTGCCATCAGGGTCCGGTGCCAGGCGACGGCCGCCGGGTCGGTCAGCGACGCGACCTGGTCGACGACCACCCGCAGCCGGGCCGCGTCCGTCCCCGCGGCCTTCCACAGCTCGGCGAACATCGGGTCGAGGTGGTCCGGGGCCCGCTCGCCCAGCACGGCGACCAGCTCGACGAGGATCTCGCGCTGGCGTTCGTACCAGTCCTCGGCCGCGCGGGCGCGCATCACGTACCGCAACGCCATGCCCTTCAGCAGGGCGCACTGGTTACGGACCGTGCGCGGCACGACCAGGTCGACGTCGTAGCGGCGGACCGGGCGGGAGCCGTGCCGGCTGTTCGTCGCGCCGACCGCCGAGGAGACGAAGCGGCCGGTCAGCACGCTGGTCATCCGTTTGAGGGCGACCTGGGACCGGTAGCCGCCGTCGTAGCCGGCGACGGCGGTCACGACCTCGTCGGCGAGCAGCAGCCGCAGCGCCTCACCCAGGGCTTCGGGGGTCTCGTCCGAATAGGTGGCGGCCACGTCGGCGCACAGCTCGGCGCGTTCGCCGGCGTCGTGCAGCAGCGGGGCGAGCGACAGGTAGCGGCCGTGCACGCCGTCCTCGACGTCGTGCACGGAGTAGGCCACGTCGTCCGCCCAGTCCATGACCTGGGCCTCCAGGCACTGTCGTTCGCCGTCCGGGGCGGAGCTGCGGATCCAGTCGAAGACCGGGCGGTCGTCGTCGTACACCCCGAACTTGCGCCGGCCGGGCCGGCGCGGCCAGGGATATTTGCAGCTCGCGTCGAGCGAGGCGCGGGTCAGGTTGAGGCCGGCGCCGTCGACTTTGGCCTCCAGCCGGGTGAGCACGCGCAGGGTCTGCGCATTGCCCTCGAAGCCGCCGCAGGCCTCGGCGGCCTCGTTGAGCGCGGCCTCGCCGTTGTGCCCGAAGGGCGGGTGCCCGATGTCGTGGGCCAGCCCGGCCACGTCCACCACATCCGGGTCGCAGCCGAGCCGGGCGCCCATCTCGCGGGAGATCTGAGCGACCTCCAGCGAGTGGGTGAGCCGGGTACGCAGGAAGTCGTCGGAGCCGGCCGTGTGCACCTGGGTCTTGGCGGCGAGCCGGCGGAAACCGGCCGAGTGCAGGACGCGGGCCCGGTCGCGCTCGTACTGGGTGCGCCCGTAGCCACTGTCCTTGGCGGGCTCGCGCACCCAGCGGTGGGCATCGCCGTCCGTCATGTCCCCACCCTAAGGCGTCCGTCCCGTCGGCCGATGCGATTGGTGTGGAGTCCGATTCGCACACCAGGTCCCGGTTCACCATCGTCGCGCGGCTGATCCTGATGGCCGGGATAGGCGTCGCCTCGGTGGCGCTGGTCGGTCTCACCGCGGAGTGGGGATCGGCGAACCAGGCCGACGCCACCAACGAGATCGCGGCGATCAGTGACGGCATGAGCAGCCAGTGGAACGCGGACATGATGCACGACGGCCTGCGCGCCGACGTCATGTCGGCGCTCTACGCGACCACGCCGGCCCAGCGTGAGGCCTATGCCGTGGCGGAGGTCGGCGAGCACGCGACGACGCTGGTGACCAAGTACGACGCGGCCTCGACGCAGGCGCCCGACCGGCTGACCGCCGAGTACGCCCGGGTCCGCCCGGCCGTGGTGGCGTACGGGGAGTCGGCCAAGAGCCTGGTCGCGCTGGCCGAGCGCGACCACGCCGCGGCCGTCGCCCAGCTGCCGCGGTTCCTGGAGAGTTTCGGGCAGCTGGAGGAGGGGCTCGGCACCATCGACGACGACATGCTGCAGGCAGTGCAGGATGCAGCGAGGGCGGGCGACGACTCCGGCCGTACCAGTGGCTGGCTCATCATGACCGCCGGCCTGGCCGGCGTGCTGCTCACCGCGGCGGCCGCGATGTTCACCGTGCGGGCCGTGCGCCGTCCGCTGCGTCAGATGGTCACCGCACTGCGGGCGGCCGCCGGCCGCGACCTGACCGTCGAGGTGGAGGTCGTGCGCCGCGACGAGCTGGGCGAGATGGCCGAGGCCTTGAACCGGGCGCTGCGCGCGATCCGGTCCACCGTGGCCGCCACGGCGGCCAGCGCCGGGGCGCTCACCTCGGCCAGCGGGGACCTGCGCGACCTGGCCGGTCAGCTCGACGCTTCGGCCGAGCAGACCTCGGGGCAGGCCCGCAACGCGGACAACGCCGCCCGACAGGTGTCACATTCCGTCACCGACATGATGGCGGCGACCGAGGAGCTGTCCGCCTCCATCCGCGAGATCGCCCGGCAGACCGGCGACGCCGCCACCACCACGGCCGCCGCCAGCGAGAACGCCACCACCACGACCGCACTGGTGGCCACGCTCAGCGACGCCAGCCGGGAGATCGGCGACATCGTCCGGCTGATCACCGCCATCGCCGAGCAGACCAATCTGCTGGCGCTGAACGCCACCATCGAGGCCGCCCGGGCCGGCGACGCCGGCAAGGGCTTCGCCGTCGTCGCCTCGGAGGTCAAGGACCTGGCCCAGGAGACCGCGCGGGCGACCAGCGACATCACTGCCAAGATCGGTGCGATCCAGGACATGACCACCCGTACGGCCGGAGCCATCGACACCATCGCCGGAGTCATCACCCGGATCGACGACGGCCAGCGGACCATCGCCGCAGCGGTGGAGGAGCAGTCCGCGACCACCGAGCTGATGGCCCGCAACGTCAGTGAGGTCTCCACCGCGGCCACCGAGATCAGTGGCACGGTCACGAACATCACCGCGTCCACCGGGGCGACCGCCGACGGGGCCAACACCACCCGGCGCTCGGCCGAGCGGGTCAGCGCCGCCGCCGGCGAGATCCAGGGACTGATCGCTCAGTTCACGTACTAGCCGGCTTGCGCGAGGAGAGCACGCAGAACTCGTTGCCCTCCGGGTCGGCCAGCACCACCCAGCTCACCTCGTGCTGGCCGATGTCGACCGGCCGGGCGCCCATGTCGACCAGGCGCTCGACCTCGGCCTCCTGGTCGTCCGGCCGCAGGTCCAGGTGCAGGCGGTTCTTGCCCTTCTTGGCTTCGGGCACCGGCGTGAACAGCAGGCCGGGCATGGTCTCCGGGGTGCGCCGGATCTCCACCTCGCCGGGCTCCTCGTGCACGATCTGGTAACCGAGAGCTTCCGCCCACCAGCGGGCCAGCCGGGCGGGATCCTCCGCGTCGACAACGACCTGCTCCCACTGACTGGGCATCGGCACTCCTTCACGTGACGCCATCGAAAGTGGCGATGATGTTACGCGCACGCGTCCGCGCGGCCACGATCGGAACAACGCACCGCCCGTGCGACCCCCTGCCGAACGGCGGCCGAGACTCCACTGAAAGGTCGATGCCTGGTCGGCCGGAGGAGAGCCCACCGTGAACGCACTGCGCCGCCTGCTCACCAACCTGGCCGAGTCCGGGCGTACCGGGGCCCTGCACGTCGGCGGTGCCCCCGGCGGGGTGATCTACCTGGTCGCCGGCCGGATCACCCATGCCGAGTCGGCGGCCTGCCCGGGCATCGGCGAGCGGCTGGTCACCTCCGGACGGCTGGCCGCGGCGACGTGGCAGTCCGCGTACGCGGCCGGCCGCCGCACCGGGACCGTCGGCCGGGCGCTCGTGCGCGACGGTCACCTCGGCCACCACGAGCTGGCCTGCCGGGTCGTCGCCGCGATCACCGCGGCCACCCACGCGCTGCTGCAGGGCAGTGACCGGGCGCCCATGCGGTTCGTGCCGGGCGAGCGGCACTGGTTCGGCGCGGTGGCCCCGATCGAGCTCGGCTCGCTCGGTACGCAGGCCGCCAAGCGGCTCTACACCCGGCCCGCGCCGCACCGGCTGCGGCCCGCCCGGCGGACCCGCCCCCGCGTGACAACAACAAGATGAACGCCGATGGCGATGACGCACACCGGGTGCGACCGCCGCTGCCGGGGTGGCCGCAGGATGGCCCATTGTGACGGCGCGGACGACAAGATCCGGGCCGGCCACACCCAGCACCACCCCGGCCGGCCGCGGCAACGAAGCCCGGCAGTCCCGCCAGCGGCCGGGCACGGCGAACGGCGGGAACATCACTCGGCTGAGGAGAGATGTGCCCGGGGTTGAGAACTGCCTGCAGGAGGCCATGGCGATACCGGGCGCGATCGGCGCCAGCATCGTCGACTACACCACCGGCTTCCCGGTCGCGACGACCGGAGCCGCACCCAACTCCGACCACGACGCAGCGGCGGCGGGCACGGCGGACGTCGTGCAGGCCGCCCAGAGCAGATCGCTGTTCGTCTCGGCGGTACCGCACGACCTGCTCGAGGACCTGATCATCACGACCGCGGGGGGCTACCACCTGCTGCGGCTCGTCCAGACCGATTTCGACAGCCGGCTGGTGCTCTACGTGTGGCTGGACCGGATCCGCGGCAACCTCGCCGTGGCCCGGCGGCGCATGCAGACCCTCGCCGATGAACTCGTGACGACCTGATGTCGCGCACCGACCCGGTGAGAAGGAGTGACGGTGAAGCCCTCGAAGACCGCTGCGCCCGGGCGCCTGCTCACGCAGGCAGCGGGCGAGCGGCAGACCGGCGCACTCGTGGTCGGCGGCCACCCCGGCGGCACGGTCTACCTCATCGAGGGTCAGGTCAGCTACGCCGAGTCGGCGGCCGCGCCGGGCGTCGGCGAGCTCCTGACCGCCTCCGGCCGGCTGGCCGCGCGTACCTGGCAGGCCGCGCTGGACGCCGGCACCTCCCGCGCACAGGTCGGGCGGCTGCTGCTCGACCAGGGCCACCTGACCCAGGGCGAGCTGGAGCTGTGCGTGCTGGGCGCGACCTACGACGCGGCCTACTTCGCGCTGTCCCCCGCCTCGGCGCCGGTCGACTTCCTGGACGGGGCCGCGCACTGGCTGGGTCCGATCGTGCGGGTCGATCCGGCGGCGGTCGCCCGCGAGGCCCGCCGGCGCGCGCGGCTGCTGGACGAGATCTACCCGCATCCGCAGCTCGACACGGCGGCGGTCATCCCGGTGCCGCGCCCGCCGGTCGAACGGGTGACGCTCACCGCGGCGCAGTGGGAACTGCTGGTGCACGCCGACGGCCAGCGCACCCCGGCGGACCTGGCCCAGCTGCTGGGCCGGGCCGGCTACGCGACGATCCAGGAGCTGCGCCGGCTGGCGGCACTCGGCCTGATCGAGCGGCCCGAGGTCCGCGGGCCGGACACCGACAAACCCGATTTCGTACGGCTGCCACGCGCGCGCGGGACCGCTGTGGACGTACACCGGCCGGTGCTGTCGTCCGCGGACAGTCCGACCGTACCCATCGTCACCGGGCCGCGACCGGCTCCGGCCTCGGGCGATCCGCCCGGCCCGTCCCTGGGGACCGGCCCGGCCGCGACGCCCGGACCGGACCGGCCACCGCGGCTGGCCCGCCGCAAACCCGGGGCGAAGCTGCCCAAAGACGTCGCCGCGGACACCGGCCACCTGCACACCGGCACCGACGAGGTGCTGCTGAAACGGATCCGCACCGCGCTGCGGGCCCTGCGATGACCCGGGCCCCTCCCCCACCGGTACGGCCCGACCAGGAAGGAGAGACCCAGGATGACGGTGGATCCCGCGGTACTGACGGAACTCGGCAATCTGCGCTCCCGGTTGCCTGAGCTCTCCGGCAGTGTCCTCGCCACCGCCGACGGCATGGTGGTCGCGCACGACGCGCACGGCATCGAACCGGACAGCCTCGCCGCCCTGGCCGCCGCCCACCTGGCCCTCGCCCGGCGCTTCGCGCACGCCGTCAACCACGGTGAGCTGCGCGAGTCGGTGGTGGAATGCGACGGCGGCTACATCACCTCGTACACCGCGGGCCCGAACGCCCTGCTGACCCTCGTCACGTCCGGCAACGCCAACCTTGCCATGGTGCACCTCGAGGCGCGCCGGGCCGTACGGCGACTGGTGAAGATCCTCGTCCTGGAGGCGCCGGCCCCGCAGCGCCCCGAGATCCCGACGCAGATGGGGCCGTCCACACCGCTGGCCCGGCGTACGCCGATGGCCACCCTGCAGAGCACCTTCCGCGGCCGGCAAGCCGGCTGACCACCCTTACGAAAGAGGAAACAACCATGGCTGACATGGACACCGCACTGAAAGAGATCATGGACATCGACGGCGCTGTCGGTGTCGCGCTGGTCGACCACACCAGCGGCATGGCCCTGGGCACCGTCGGCGGCGGCAAGGAGCTCGACCTGACGGTCGCGGCGGCCGGCAACACCGACGTGGTCCGGGCCAAGCTGCGGGCGATGGAGATGCTCAACATCACCGAGAAGATCGAGGACATCCTCATCACGCTGGACAGCCAGTACCACCTGATCCGGCCGCTGACCAGCCGTTCGGGCAAGGGCCTGTTCTTGTACGTGGCCCTGCGCCGGGACCGCTCCAACCTGGCGATGGCCCGCCACCAGCTCAAGCGCATCGAGAACGACCTCGACGTCTGAGCCGGTCACGGACACGGGGAGGGCGCCGGGCGTCCTCCCCGTTCGTCGTGCCGGACGGCGGTCAGCCGTTGGCGTTGTCGTCCGGGCCGGTGTTGGTGCCGATCGCGACCACCTCGGGCACCGCTTCGCGGGTCACCTCGGACTTGAGCAGCTTGCGCTTGGTCTCGCGGCCGTCGACCAGGGTCACCTCGTACGTCTTGGTCCGTACCCCGTCGATACCGGCGGTGCGCGGTTCGCGGGTGCCCTTGGGCAGCCAGTTGTCCTTGACCGTGCGCGACTTGAACTTGATCGGCTCGGTCTCGGTGACCTTGCGCTTGCTGATCCCGGGCGACTTCCCGGCCACCGGGGCCGGGGCCGAGGCCGAGGCGACCGCCGGGGCGGAGGCGGCCGGCTGGCGTTCCGGGGTGGCCGCGGGCGGGGCCGAGTCGCCGCCGGCGGCACCGATCACCGCCAGTACGGCAGCCACGGGCACCACCACGGCCGCGACGACAATGCCGGCCTTCTGGGCGGGGCCGAGCCGGGTCCAGGTCTGAAATTTCACTCGCACAGTCTGGGCGTCCGGTTCCCGCCCGGAATCAGCCATTCGGGCGTTCCGGGCGGGCCAGGGGGCTACTGCCCGGCTCTGCGGTACCGGTCGGCGATGGCCCGGCAGGCCGCTTTGAGGTCGTCCGGTTCGACGACGGTCAGGTCGGCGTCGAAGGTGGCGAGCAGGCCGGCGATCCCGGCCCAGGACCAGGCGCCCAGCGTGAGACGGGTACGGGCCGGCTCGACGTACTCGATGACCGACCCACCGGGCGCCCAGCGGGCCACCACCTCCGCGGGCAGTTCAATGAGCACGACGCCGAGGCACTGCCAGCGGGCCGGGGTGTCACCGCGGTCGTAAGTGCGCATGACGTAGCGGGCCACACTGCGCTCGGGCAGCTCCCGGCGCCGGAACGGGATCCCGGTCGCGGCCTGCGGGTGGATCCGGTCGACGCGCAGGACGGTCCAGCGTTCGCCGGCCGGCTCGTAGGCGACGAGATACCAGCGGCCGGCCCAGGTGACCAGGTGGTGCGGCTCGACCCGCCGGGCGGGCGCGAAGCCCGGTTCGCCCGGCTGCAGGCGGTGCCCGTCGGCGGTGAGGTACTCGAAGTACAGCAGCTGGCCGGCCCGGACCGCGTACCCGACAGCCTTGAGCGTGTCCGAGGCGATCGGCGGGGCGGCGAAGTCCCAGGCATTACGGATGGCCGTCAGGTGCATCGCCTCGGCCTCGGCGCGCACGTGCGCCGGCATGACGTTCTTGATGGCGGTCAGGGCGCGGGCCACGGCGTCGTCGATGCCGGTCACACTGGCCGGCGCCGTCTGCAGGGCGACCGCGACGGCGATGGCCTGCTCGTCGTCGAGCAGAAGCGGCGGCAGCTTGCGGCCCGGGCCGAGCTGGTAGCCACCGTCGGGGCCCTCGACCGCGGACACGGGATAGCCCAGCTCACGCAGGTAGCGGCCATTCGGTGTCCGCTACCGCTGCCACGATGCGGTCATGAACCGATCCGGATCCCGTATCGACCATCTCAACCTCGCCGTGCCGGACCTGGCCGCGGCCGTGGCCTTCTACGAGCCCGTGCTGGCCAGCATCGGCATCACCAAGATGCTGCAGATCCCGCCGAACGCGACGCCGAACCAGCCGACCGCCATGACCGGCTTCGGGCTGGCCGACGTCAAGCCGTACTTCTGGCTCATCGACGGCGGCACGGTCGGGACGAACATGCACCTGGCCTTCACCGTCGACACCCGCGAGGACGTGACCACCTTCTACCGGGCGGCGCTGGCCGCCGGTGCGTCATCGCTGCTGGCGCCGGACGTGCGTCCCGAATACCACGCCGACTACTACGGCGGTTTCGTGCTCGATCCGCACGGCATCAACCTGGAGGCCGTCTGCCACCACGGGTGAGCGTCAGCCGCCGCTGTTCTCCATCTCGGCGCCTTCCGGGACGGTGTCGTCGTCGCGGCTGTCCAGCCAGCCGTACGGCAGCGACACCTTGCCCGGGGCGTTGATCCGGCCGCGGGGCTGGCCCAGCGACTCCCGGGGGAACGGCTCCTCGTGGTCGAGCTTGGCCAGCAGGTCGTCGAGCTCGGCCAGCGACTTGACCATCGCCAGCGAGCGGCGCAGGTCCCCGCCGACCGGGAAGCCCTTCAGATACCAGGCCACGTGCTTGCGGAAGTCGGCGCAGCCGTGCCGCTCGTCCTCCAGCGCCTCGACCAGCAGGTGCGCGTGCCGGGACATGATCGCCGCGACCTCGCCCAGCTTGGGCAGCTCCTGCGACACCTCACCGTTGAACGCCGCCTGCAGGTCCTTGAACAGCCACGGCCGGCCCAGGCAGCCGCGGCCCACGACGACGCCGTCGACGCCGGTCTGCTCGACCATGCGGATCGCGTCCGAAGCCTCCCAGATGTCGCCGTTGCCCAGCACCGGCACGTCGAGCGCCTGCTTGAGGGTGGCGATCGCGTCCCAGTCGGCGGTGCCCGAGTAGCGCTGCTCCGCCGTACGGGCGTGCAGCGCGACCGCCGCCACGCCGGCCTCCTGCGCGATCAGCCCGGCCTCGACGTAGGTCAGGTGGTCCTCGTCGATGCCCTTGCGCATCTTGATCGTCAGCGGGATGCCGGCCGGGGCGGCCGCGTCGACGGCCTGCTTGACCAGGCGGCCGAACAGCTTGCGCCGCCAGGGCAGGGCGCTGCCGCCGCCGCGGCGGGTGACCTTGGGCACCGGGCAGCCGAAGTTGAGGTCGATGTGGTCGGCCAGGCCCTCCTCGGCGACCATCCGCACGGCCGCGGCGGTCACGTCCGGGTCCACGCCGTAGAGCTGCAGGCTGCGGAAGTCCTCGTCCGGGCCGAAGGCGATCATCTTGAGCGTCTTGGGGATCCGCTCGACCAGCGCCCGGGTGGTGATCATCTCGCAGACGTAGACGCCGCCGCCCTGCTCGCGGCAGAGCTTACGGAACGCGACGTTGGTGATGCCGGCCATCGGCGCGAGCACGACCGGCGGCCACACCTGGTGCTTGCCCAGGGTCAGCGGAGCGGCGGAAAGAGCGAGAGTCACGTCATCGAGCATGGCACACGACCATCTGGCAGAGTCAAAACGTGGACGTGGAACAGAGCCCCCGGCGGCTGGTCGCCGTCTTCTCCTCGCCGGTCGCCGAGGTGCTGCTGCGGTTCGGCATCGAGCTGGGTTTCCAGTCGATCCTGGTCGAGCCGGACCCGACCCGGCTGCTCGGCCCGCCGCGGCCGCACGGCGACACGTACGTGGCCGACCTGGCCGGGGCCGGCATCGACGAGCACACCGACGTGGTGCTGACCGATCACCACCGGCCGGAGATCGGCGCCGTGCTCAAGGAGGTGCTGGCCGGCGAGCCGCGCTGGGTGGGCATCATGGGCAACCCCAAACACGAGGGCCCGCACATCGCGGCGCTGAAAGAGCTGGGGGTCGGCGACGAGGACATCGCCCGGGTGCACCGCCCGATCGGGTTGAACATCGGCAGCCGTACCCCGGCCGAGATCGCCGTGGCCACCCTGGCCGGCCTGATCGCCGACCGCAACGACCGACCGGGCGGTTTCGCCTTCTAGATGTAGTGCCCATGACCGTTGTTGAGTACGGCGTGGCGGCTTGGAATGTGAGAAGACCTCCGGCGAGGTGGGAGTTGCGACGCTTCCACCGAGACCGGAGGTCTTCATGGCCCACCGTAATGCCCGGCTGACCCTGCATGGCAGACGCCT
>NZ_JBSGFR010000083.1:0-23110 GCF_053603475.1 Actinoplanes sp. NPDC004185
GGCGCACGGCCGCTCGGCCGAGCCGCCCCCGCCCCGACGCGCGGCCGCCGGCGACCACCCGGCCCCCGCCCGCGGCCCCCGCCCCCCCCCCAGGATCAGAGCGCCGCCAGGGACCGCACGTAGTTGACCTGCTGATGGACATAGGTCACCTGCGACTGATCGGTCACCGGGATCCGGGCGACATACTGCCGGGTCGCGTTGGTCACCGTCACCTGCACCGTTCCTCGCGGGACGGTCACCTTCACCAGCAGGAACAGCAGGCTGAAGATCGTCAGCACGCAGAATCCGACGATCGCCGCCGCGATTGCCCAGGGCGGGATCTTCTGCTCGCTGTGCCAGTAGTCGTTCACCGTCCACGTCGAGCCGGCCAGGGGGATGTCCCCGGCCGGGGTGTGGACCACCGTCGACGTGACCGCCATGTCGCCGATCTGGGCGATCACCGGGCCCGGCACCAGCGGGTCCGGCGGCGGGACCGGCTGTGCGGGGGTGGGCACGCTCCAGGGGTCACTCGGCGTGGAGTCCGGGAAGGTCACTCCGCCGAGGTTAGTCGGGCTGCCGCGCGCTGGGAACGGCCGCCATGCGCTGGTCTGCCGCCGTCACCCGGTCCACCCGCTTCTTCGGGGCGTCGCCGGTGGCTTCCTTGCGGGCCTGCCACCCGTACGCGAGCAGCGCCATCACCGCGAACAGCCACCACTGGACCGCGTAGCCGCCGTTCTGCCACGAGTCCTCATGGTCGATCGGGATCCGCGCGAAGCCCGGCTCCGGGTCGCTGACCAGCACGTACGCGCCGTACACGGGGAACGGCAGCTCGGCCGCCAGCTTGGGCACCGCGATCCGCCGGGTGTCGATCCGGCCGTCGCGCCGCGCCAGCGGGGCCGGCCGGCTCTCGGACAGGTGCACCTGGCCCACCACCGTGACCTCGCCCGCCGGGGCCGGGGTGGCCACCGGCGCCGAGATCGCGTCGCCGTCCTTCGACGGGACCCAGCCGCGGTCGATCAGCACCGCCGTGCCGTCGGTCAGCAGCAGCGGGGTCACGATCTCGAAGCCGACCGCGCCGCCGACCGTGCGCCCGCGGGCCTGGATCTCGTGCGCCGGGTCGTACCGTCCGGTGACCGTGACCTTGGTCCAGGCCGCGTCCTCCCCGGGGGACGCGCCCGGCTTGCCCGGCGCTGCGGGCTTGGCCAGCACGGACGCCAGCGGCACCGCGGGGGTGGAATCGGCGGCGTCGATCCGCGCATTGATCGCGCTGCGTTCCTGGTAGCGGTGCAGCTGCCAGTTGCCGAGGAACACCATGATCACCGAGGCGGCCACGGTGAGCGCCGCGGCGGCCAGCCAGCGGGGTGTCAGCAGGAACCGGTACACGTTCTGAGGCTACCCGGCTCGCGACGGCCGCTTTCCCCTGGCAGGTAGGGTGCGATGTCCGGCGGTCAATATCATGTCGCCGCCGTTTTCCGTATCCCCGAGGGAGCCGTGATGTCCGCCCACTCGCGCCTGGTGGTGAGCGCACCCTCGTCCGGGCACGGGAAGACCGCGATCGCGGTCGGGTTGCTCGCCGCGTGCACCGCGCGCGGGGTGCCGGCCACCGGCTTCAAGGTCGGCCCCGACCACACCGACGCCGCCTACCTCGGCCTGGCCGCCGGGCGTCCCGGCCGCAACCTCGACCCGCGCCTGGTCGGCGCGCAGCGCATCGCGCCGCTGTTCGCGCACGGCGCGGCCGGCTCGCAGATCGCGGTCATCGAAGGCGCGATGGGCCTGTTCGACAGCCTGACCGGACAACCCGAGATCGACGGTACGGCGGCAGTCGCCGCCGCGCTGCGCGCGCCGGTGGTGCTCGTCGTCGACGTGGCTTCGATGGGCCACTCGCTGGCCGCGCTGGTCCACGGGTTCCGGATGTTCGACGAGATGGTGCACCTCGGCGGCGTCATCCTGAACCGGGTGGCATCGCCCCGCCACGAGGAGATGCTCCGCACTGCGCTGGACGACATCGGCATGCCGGTGCTGGGCGCGCTGCGCCGCGGCGACCTTCCGGCCGTGCTGCCGGCCCGCGCCCAGGGTCCGGTCCCGGTGGCGCACCGGACGGTCGAAGCGGTCCGGGCCGTCCGCCGGCTCGGCGAGGCCGTCGCCGGCGCGATCGACCTCGATCGGGTGATGGCGCTGGCCGACGCGGCGCCGCCGCTGCCCGAGCCGGCCTGGTCACCGACGGACGCGCTGGCCGAGGCGACCGGCGAGCCGCCGGTGCCGCCGGAGAACCGCCCGGTGATCGCGCTGGCCGGCGGACCGGGCGCCCCTTACACGTACGTGGAGACGGTCGAGCTGCTCACCGCGGCCGGCGCCGAGGTCGCGATCATCGACCCGCTGCGCGACGAGACCCTCCCGGCGGGCACGCGCGGGCTCATGATCGGGGCGGCCCTGCCGGAGGGGTACGCGGAGGAGCTGTCCGCGAACCGCCGTCTCTGCGCGGCCGTGTCCCAATTGGCCCACGACAAGCGCCCGATCATCGCCGAGGGGGTCGGCCTGCCCTGGCTGACCCGCGACTTCGACGGCCGCCCGATGTGCGGGGTGCTGGACGCGTCGGCGCTGACCGCGGGCCAGACGATCGCGGGCTACCGCGAGGCGACCGCCCCCGCGACCTCGCCGCTGGCCCCGGCCGGTGCCCGGATCACCGGCTACAAGCAGCACCGGGCGATCGTCACGCCGCGGGCCGGTCAGGTGCCGGCCTGGACCTGGGCGGGCGGCAACCCGGAAGGCTTCGTCTGGCGCCAGGTCCACGCATCTCAGCTGGGGCTGCACTGGGCCGGCGCACCGGAGATCGCCCGCCGGGTGGTCGCGGCGATGCTGACCCCGGCCCAGCCGGCGCCGGTCGTAACGCCGCAGCCGGACGCCGACCCGGGCGAGCAGACCCTCTCCCTGTCCGGCCTGACCCCACCTCAAGCCTGACCCACGTCCCGGCCCGCGAAGTTGCTCTCGGTTGATGTCGCACCCCGGCCTTACGGTGAAGGGGTTCCACGAGAAGGGAGCACCGCCGTGGCCGATCGTGTCCCGCTGGATTTCGCCCCGCCGATCCGCCAGGTGCGGTCCCTGCTGCTGGGTATCACCGACGACCATCTGCGTGCCCCCACTCCCTGCCCCGACTGGACGGTCGGCGACCTGCTCGATCACCTCGCCGGCCTGTCCCGGGCGTTCACCCAGGCCGCACAGAAGAGGTTCGACGCGCCCGACGGTCCTCCGCCCGAGCCCTCCGCCGCCCACCTGTCGGCCCAGTGGCGCAGCCGTCTGCCGGTCGTCCTGGAGGATCTGGCCATCGCCTGGCGTTCGCCCTCGGCCTGGGAGGGCACCGCGCGAGCCGGCGGCGTGACCATGCCCGCCACCGAGATGGGGCTGGTCGCGGTCAACGAGCTCACCATGCACGGCTGGGATCTGGCCCGGGCGACCGGCCAGGAATATGCCGCCGATCCGCGACTGCTCGAGCCGCTGATCGAGTTCCTCTCCCAGGGACCGTCGGAGGGCACGCCGGGGATGTTCGGCCCGGTCGTGGAGCTCGAGGGGGAGGCCGAGCTGCTCGATCAGGCCGTCTCACTGGCCGGCCGCGACCCCCGCTGGCGCCCGACCACGTCCGCCCACTGAGCATCGACGGGCGCGGAGACGTCAGTCGCCGGACCGGTCCGAGCGGTCCCAGCGGTCCGAGCGGTCCGAGGAGCCGTGGATCATCTTGTCCGGCGGCGGGGTGAACTTGGCCTTCGGCTGCCCCTTGAGCGCGTCCTTGAGCGTCTCCGCCACGGTGAACTTCGAGATCGTCCCGCGGCTCGTGCCCACCGTGTTCTCCGGGTTGTCTGGATCCGCCACGAAGGCCGCCGCCGCCAGCTGCGGGGTGAAGCCGCAGAACCACGCGCTGCGGTTGCTGTCCGTCGTGCCGCTCTTGCCCGCGACCGGCCGGTTCAGGGTCGCGTACACCATGGGTGAGGTCTCCCAGCCGCCGCAGCTGCCCTTCGCCGCGCCGTAGCCGGTGACGCAGCGGGCCGCGTCGGTCGCCGCCTGCGCGACCTCCGGTCGCAGGGCCTGCCGGCAGCGCGGGCCGGCGACCTTCTTGCCCTTGTACGTCAGCGACGCGCCGTCCCGCGTGTTGATCATGCGGACCGGGATGGGTTCGCAGTACTTGCCCTCGGCGCCGAGGGTGGCGAAGACGTTGGCCATCTCGATCGGGGTCGCGTCGCTGACGCCCAGGGTGAACGCGCCCCACCCGGCGGCGTGGTCCGGCCCGGCCAGCGTGCGGTCGATCTCCGTGCGCCACTTCAGGCCCAGCCGCTCGGCCATCCGGACCGCCTTCTCCGCCCCGACCTTCTGCTCCAGCTGGACGAAGTACGTGTTGACCGACTTGCCGAAGCCGCTCCACATGGTCTGCCGGCCGGTCATCGAGGCGCTGGAGTTCTTCGGGCACCAGTGCACACCGCAGGTCGCCGGTCCGGGCGCGGTGATGTATTTCGTGACGAACCGCTGCGGCGAGTTGAACGCCGTGTCCAGCGGCATCCCTTCGTCCAATGCCGCCAGCATCGTGAAGATCTTGAAGGTCGAGCCGGCCTGGTAACCGGCCATGTCACCGCCGCCGAGCAGCGGGTTCACGGTGTTCGGGTAGTTGCCCTTGAAGTCGTCGCGCTTGCGGCGGTCGCTGTGCTCGCCGTTGTTCTCCTGGTCGAGCGAGTACTTGCGGTTCACCGCCATCGCCTTGATCCGGCCGCTGCCGGGCTCGATGACGACCTCGCCGTGGGCGTAGACGCTCTTCTTCTTCTCCTTGTCGAGCACGTGCTTCATCGCCGACTTCTGGATCTTCGGGTCGATGGTGGTGACCACCTTGTAGCCGCCGCGGCGCAGGTTGGCCATGCGCTCCTGCGACGTCTTGCCGAAGGCCGGCTGCTCCATCCACCAGTTGCGCAGGTAGTCGCAGAAGAAGCCCCAGTCGTTGTGCTTCTTCGGCACGGACACGCAGTCGTTCGGCGGCGTGGTCAGCTTCAGCTTGATTTTGGACTTCTTCGCCGCCGTTGCGTCGGCCGCGGTGATCGCGTTGATCTTGAGCATCTGGTCGATCACGTAGTTGCGCCGGTCGGTCGCCGCGCTCTGGTCGTTGGTCGCCGGGTCGTACGCCGAGGGCGCCTTGACCAGCCCGGCGAGCAGGGCCGCCTCGGTCAGCGACAGGTCCTCGGGCTTCTTGGAGAAGAAGACCTCGGCGGCCGCGAAGATCCCGTACGCCCGGTGCCCGAAGTACGCCGAGTTCAGGTACCGCTCCAGGATGTCCTGCTTCGACAGCCGCTTCTCCAGCTCGATGGCCAGTCGCATCTCCCGCAGCTTGCGGGCGGTCGTCTGCTCCGTGGCCTCGAGAGCCTGCTTCGGGGTCTTCGCGCCGTCGCGCAGCGCCATCCGCACGTACTGCATGGTCAGCGTGGACGCGCCCTGGGAGACGCCGCCGGCCTGCTGGTTGGCCACGAAGGCGCGGGCCACGCCCTTGGCGTCCACGCCGTTGTGCTCGTAGAACCGAGTGTCCTCGGACGCCACGATGGCCTGGAGGACGAACGGCGACATGTCCGCGATCTTCGTCGGCTTGCGGTGCTCCTCGTAGAAGGTGGTCAGCAGCGTCTTGCCGTCGTTGGCGTACACGTAGGTGGTCTGCGCCGAGGGCACCTCGGTGAGCCCCTCCGGCATGCTCTCCAGCGCGTCGGCGCCGTTCTTGGCGCCGACGCCGGCCAGCGCCACCAGTGGGAAGATCAGACCCGCGACCACGATCCCGGCGATGAGCCCCGCGCGGATGAGCGGCGCGATCCGTCCAGCTTTGGCGAGTCCGGTCTTCGTCACCCTTCGAAGGTATGACAAAACCGCTCATGTCCTCACGGAACGGCTGAAGTAGTCGGCCGGATCTCATCCGGCATGCTGGGGCGTGTGACCTCTTCCGTGGACCTTCCTCCGGACGCCGATGCCGGAGCGGCGGATCTGCATCACCACGGTGACGCCGAGGTGGCTCCCGGCCTGGTGGACCTGGCGGTCAACGTGCGGCGCCAGCCGATGCCGGAGTGGCTGGCCGGGCCGATCCAGGCGGCGCTCACCGAGCTGGCGGCGTACCCGGACGACACCGCGGCGACGGCCGCCGTCGCCGCCCGGCACGGCCGCGACCCGGCCGAGGTGCTGCTCACCGCCGGGGCGGCGCAGGCCTTCGTGCTGATCGCCCAGGCGCTGCGCGACGCGCGCCGGCCGGTCGTGGTGCACCCGCAGTTCACCGAGCCGGAGGCCGCGCTGCGCCAAGCCGGTCACCGGGTCGAGCGGGTGCTGCTGCGCGAGGCGGACGGCTTCCGGCTCGACCCGGCGCTGGTGCCCGCCGACGCGGACCTGGTCTTCGTCGGCAACCCCACCAATCCGACGTCCGTGCTGCACCCGGCGGCCGACGTGGCCGCGCTGGCCCGGCCCGGGCGGGTCCTGGTGGTGGACGAGGCGTTCGCCGACACCACGTACCGGTCCGGGGTGGGCGGTGAGCCCGAGTCGCTGGCCGGCCGCCGCGACCTGCCGGGCCTGCTCGTGCTGCGCAGCCTGACCAAGACCTGGGGACTGGCCGGCCTGCGGATCGGCTACGCGCTCGGGCCGGCCGAGCTGCTGACCCGGCTGGCCACCGCGCAGCCGCTCTGGGCCGTCTCCACCCCGGCGCTGGCCGCGGCCGGTGCGTGCGCGAGCCCGGTCGCGGTGGCCGCGGAGCGGCGGATCGCCGCCGAGCTGGCCGCCGAACGTGACCACCTGGTGGAACGCCTGACCGGCGTGCCGGACGTCACTGTCGCCGGCCGCCCGGCCAGTGCCTTCGTCGCGGTCCGCCTGCCCGGTGCCGACCAGGTGCGCCTTGAGCTGCGCAAACGGGGGTACGCGGTGCGCCGCGGCGACACCTTCCCGGGGCTGGGCGCCGATTGGCTCCGGATCGCGGTGCGCGACACTGCCACCACGGACGCGTTTGTTGCGACCCTGACAGATGTGCTGAAGGAGCGACAGTGACCCTGGAGACGACCCTCGCCGCGATCGGCCCCGCCGATGAGCCGGCCATGGCCGCCGCCCGTGACCTGCAGACCCGGCTGACCAAGCCGGCCGGCTCGCTGGGCGCCCTCGAGGAGTTGTCGGTCCGCCTGGCCGGGCTGGCCGGCACCTGCCCGCCGCCGCTGCCGGAGCCCGCCGCGATCGCCGTCTTCGCCGGGGACCACGGCGTGCACGCCCAGGGTGTCTCGCCCTGGCCGCAGGAGGTCACCGCGCAGATGGTGGCCAACTTCGTGGCCGGCGGCGCGGTGATCAACGCGTTCGCCCGCCAGGTGGGCGCCTCGCTGATGGTCGTGGACGTCGGCGTCAAGATCCCGCTGCACGGCGGGGACACCCTGCTCGACGCGAACATCCGCCGGGGCACCCGCGACCTCGCGGTGGAGCCGGCGATGACTGTCGACGAGGCCCGGGCGGCGCTGGAGGTGGGCATCTCGGTGGCCGGCGCCCTGGTCGACGGCGGCGCGAAGTGCCTGCTCACCGGGGACATGGGCATCGCCAACACGACCCCGGCGGCGGCCCTGGTGGCGGCGTTCACCGGCGCCGACGCGGCCGCGGTGACCGGCCGCGGCACCGGCATCGACGACGAGACGCACGCCCGCAAGACCGCCGTGATCGCTGCCGCGCTGGCCACCCATGCCCCCGACCCGCAGCAGCCGCTGGCCACCCTGGCCGCCCTCGGTGGCCTGGAGCACGCCGCGCTGGCCGGCTTCATCCTCGGTGCCGCCGAGCGCCGGGTGCCGGTGATCGTCGACGGGGTCATCGCCTGCTCGGCCGCCGTGGTCGCCGCCGCGTTCGCCCCCGACGCTGTCGCCGCGATGGTGGCGGGACACCGCTCGGTCGAGCCCGGCGCCGCTGTCGCCCTGGCCCACCTGGGCCTCACCCCGCTGCTCGATCTGGGTATGCGGCTCGGCGAGGGCACCGGCGCCGCGCTGGCCCTGCCGATCGTCGCCGGCGCGGTCCGGGTCCTGCACGACGTGGCCACCTTCGACTCGGCGGGAGTGTCGGAGAAGTGAACCTCTATCCCATGGCGCTCAAGCTCGACGGCCGGCGGGTGCTGGTCGTCGGGGGTGGCGCGGTGGCGACCCGGCGGATGCCGGCTCTGCTCGCCGCCGGCGCCCGGGTCGACCTGGTGTCACCCGCGCTGACCCCGGCGCTGCACGCGTACGTGGCGGCGGGCCGGCTGACCTGGCAGGAGCGGCGGTTCGTCGCCTCGGACGTGGACGGCGCCTGGCTGGTGCAGGTGGCCATCGACGATCCGGCGGCCGCCGCCGAGGTGAGCGTGGCCGCCGAAGAACGGGGCGTGTTCTGCGTACGCGCGGACGACCGCGACGCGGCGACTGCCTGGACCCCGGCGGTGACCCGGCACGACGAGGTCACCGTGGCGGTCACCGACAGCGGCGACCGTAAGCGCGCCCGGGCCGTCCGGGATCTGATCGCCGCCGCCCTGGAGGAGACCCCGCAGCGGCGGCAGGAGCCGTTGCGCGGCCAGGTGGCGCTCGTCGGCAGCGGGCCCGGCGACCCGGAGCTGATCACCGTCAAGGGTCGCCGCCTGCTGGCCCGGGCCGACGTGGTGGTGGCCGACCGGCTGGTGCCCGGCATGCTGCTGGACGAGCTGCGGCCCGACGTGGAGCTGGTCGACGCGGCCAAGATCCCGTACGGCGCCTCGGTGGCCCAGGAGGAGATCAACCGGGTCATCGTCGAGCGGGCGAAGGCCGGTGCTTTCGTGGTCCGGCTCAAGGGCGGTGACCCGTTCGTCTTCGGCCGCGGCGGCGAGGAGGTCGTGGCGTGCGCCGAGGCCGGCGTACCGGTGCTGGTCGTTCCCGGGGTGACCAGCTCGATCGCCGCTCCGGCGTTGGCCGGCATCCCGGTCACGCACCGCGGCGTGGCCCACGAGTTCACCGTGGTCTCCGGCCACGTGCCGCCGGACAGCCCCGAGTCGCTGGTGGACTGGGCCGCCCTGGCGCAGCTGCGCGGCACCCTGGTGGTGCTGATGGGCCTGAAGAACCTGCCGAAGATCGCCGCCCGGCTGGTCGCCGAGGGCCGGTCTCCGCAGACCCCGGCCGCCGTCGTGCAGGAAGGCTCGACGGATGCCCAGCGCGTGCTGCGCAGCACCCTCGGCGAGGTGGCCGCGGCCGCTGCCGAGGCGGGAATCAAGCCGCCCGCCGTCGTGGTGGTCGGCGACGTGGTCGCGGTCCTGGAACGGGGATAGCCGCGTGAGCGATGGGTAACGGTCAGACATGAGTGAGCGACCGCACATGACATTGTCCGGGATCGTGCTCGATGCCCCGGACGCACAGAAGCTGGCCGCGTTCTATCAGCGGCTGCTCGGCTGGAGCGTCGTCCAGGACGAGCCCGGCTGGGTCAAACTGGGCGCGCCCAACGGCGGGCCGGGGCTGTCCTTCCAGACCGAGTCGGCGTACGTGCGCCCGGTCTGGCCGGCCGGCCCCGACGATCAGCAGATGAGCGTGCACCTCGACATCGAGGTGGAGGATCTGGAAGCCGCCTGCGCCCACGCCGAGAAGGCCGGAGCGACCCGGGCGGACTTCCAGCCGCAGGACGACGTCCGGGTCTATCTCGACCCGGACGGCCATCCCTTCTGCTTCTTCCTCTAGCTCTCCTGCTCGGCTGCCGGCTTGGCGTCGGTGTCCGGCACGCCGAGCTCGTTGAGGAACGTGCGGGCCCACTCGGCGACGTCGTGGGTCCGCAGGTGCCGCTGCATGACCCGCATCCGGCGCTTGAGCTCGGCCGGCTCGGCGCCGACCGCCCGCAGCAGGGCGTCCTTGACCCCGTCGGGGTCGTGCGGGTTGCACAGGAACGCCTGGCGCAGCTCGGTCGCCGCCCCGGCGAACTCGCTGAGCACCAGCGCGCCGCCGCCGTTGGCCCGGCAGGCGACGTACTCCTTGGCGACCAGGTTCATGCCGTCGCGCAGCGGCGTCACCATCATGACGTCGGCCGCGACGTAGAGCGCCGCCAGCTCCTGCTTGCTGTACGACTGGTGCAGGTAGTGCACCGCCGGCATGCCGACCCGGCCGAACTCGCCGTTGATCCGGCCGACCTCGCGCTCCACCTTGACCCGCAGCGTCTGGTAATGCTCGACGCGCTCGCGGCTCGGCGTGGCGACCTGCACCATGACCGCCTCCGGCACCTTGAGCTTGCCGTCGGCGAGCAGCTCGCGGAACGCCTTGAGGCGCAGCTCGATGCCCTTGGTGTAGTCGAGCCGGTCGACGCCGAGGATCACCGTCTCGGGGTCACCGAGCTCGGCCCGGATCTGCTTGGCCCGGGCCTGCACCGCCGGGTCTGCCGCCATCTTCTCCATGTCGGCGGTGTCGATGCTGATCGGGAACGCCCCGGCCTTGACCCTGCGGCCGTCGACCTGGATCGACTGGCCCTCGTAGCGCAGGCCCAGCAGGTGCCGCGCCAGCCGGACGAAGTTCTGCGCCGCGAGCCGCTGCTGGAAGCCGACCAGGTCGGCGCCGAGCAGCCCGCGCAGGATCTCGGCCCGGAACGGCATCTGCATGAACAGCTCGATGGGCGGGAACGGGATGTGCAGGAAGAAGCCGATCCGCAGGTCGGGGCGCATCTCGCGGAGCATCGCGGGCACCAGCTGAAGCTGGTAGTCCTGCACCCAGACGGTCGCGCCCTGCTCGGCGACATCCGCCGCGGCCTTCGCGAAGCGCTGGTTGACCAGGCGGTACGCCTCGCGCCAGCGCCGTTTGTAGACCGGCGTCTCGACGGCGTCGTGGTAGAGCGGCCAGATGGTGGCGTTCGACTGGCCCTCGTAGTAGCGCTCGAGCTCCTCGGCGCTCAGTGGCACCGGATGGATCTTGATGCCTTCGAGCTCGAACGGCTCGGGCGCCTCCCCGTCCCCGCCGGCCCAGCCGATCCAGGTGCCCTGTTGCTGGGTGAGCACCGGATGCAGGGCGGTGACGAGTCCGCCGGGGCTCGGGCGCCATTGCCGCTCGCCGTCGACCATGACTTCGTCGACGGGCAGGCGGTTGGCGACGACAACAAAGGAACTTCGTTCGGCCACGCTGAGTGCACCTCCGGGTCGTGCTGGGTTCCCAGCCCTGAGCCTACTGTGCGTAGCTGCTCGGGGCTGGCCCCGCTATGGTCCGGCCGCGGCACCGCCTCTGGCGGGAAGGTGCCATTCTGGGCCGGTGAGCCAGTCCGTTGATCTTCCCCCGCCGCGCCGGCCGCTGTTCTTCCCTGTGGTCATTGCCACCGTGCTGCTGAGCATCATCGGGATGTCGGCGGGCCTGGTTCTCGGATCCCGCCACGAGACGCCGCGGCAGACGGGCGGCCAGACTTCTTATGTACCCACTGAACCGACCTTCTCACCGGGGGACTGCCCGCGCGAGATGCACGACACCGCCCGCCGGGTCCTCGGCGAGGAGGTGCGGCTGACCAAGGTCCTGCAGGTGCGGACGCTGGACACCGGCACGACGGTGTGGATCTGCCGGGACGACACGGACAGGCTGTTCTACCAGGCCAACCGCGGTGGGGCCGAGGGGAAGTGGATCGAGGGGGAGACCGCTCTGTTCCTGGAGAACGTGGAGCCGCGGGGTGACGGCTATTTCGCCCGGGCGGCGGACGGCAACACCTTCGACGTGGACTCGGAGCGGCTGGAGGTCGTCCGCAAGGGGGAGAAGAAGACGTACAAGGTCACGCCGGAGTGAGGTGAGCGGGGAATCCGGGCGGTGCGGTCGGGGTTGTTGTAGGTGGCCGGCAGGGACCTGGAAAGATTGGTCTTTCGTTCCGGCAACCGGAAATCACGATCTCGGAGGTAGGCCGCACCGTGGCCCAGTTCATCTACGTCCTGGAAAAGGCGCGCAAGGCGCACGGCGACAAGGTCGTGCTCGACAATGTGACGCTCAACTTCCTGCCCGGCGTCAAGATCGGTGTGGTCGGCCCCAACGGCGCCGGTAAGTCGAGCCTGCTGAAAATCATGGCCGGGATCGACACCGTGAGCAACGGCGAGGCACGGCTCATGCCGGGCTACTCCGTCGGCATGCTCGCCCAGGAGCCCCCGCTCAACGACGCCAAGACCGTCCTCGGCAACATCGAGGAGGCGGTCGCGGAGACCAAGGCCAAGCTCGAGCGGTTCAACAAGATCGCCGAGCAGATGGCCACCGACTACACCGACGAGCTGATGGAGGAGATGGGCAAGCTCCAGGAGGAGCTCGACCACTCCAACGCGTGGGACGTCGACTCCCAGCTCGAGCTGGCCATGGACGCCCTGCGCTGCCCGCCGCCGGACGCCGACGTCACCCAGCTCTCCGGTGGTGAGCGCCGCCGCGTCGCGCTGTGCAAGCTGCTGCTCGAGGCGCCCGACCTGCTGCTGCTCGACGAGCCCACCAACCACCTGGACGCCGAGAGCGTGCAGTGGCTGGAGCAGCACCTCGCCAAGTACGCCGGCACGGTCATCGCCATCACCCACGACCGGTACTTCCTGGACAACGTGGCCACCTGGATCCTGGAGCTGGACCGCGGCCGGGCGTACCCGTACGAGGGCAACTACTCCACGTACCTGGACAAGAAGGCCGCCCGTCTGGCCGTCCAGGGCCGCAAGGACCAGAAGCTGCAGAAGCGCCTCGAGAACGAGCTGGAGTGGGTGCGCTCCAACGCCAAGGCCCGGCAGACCAAGTCGAAGGCCCGCCTCGACCGCTACGAGGAGATGGCCACCGAGGCGGAGAAGACCCGCAAGCTCGACTTCGAGGAGATCCAGATCCCGCCGGGCCCGCGCCTGGGCAACACGGTCATCGAGACCAAGGACCTGGTCAAGGGCTTCGACGGCCGGACCCTGATCGACCACCTGTCGTTCTCGCTGCCGCGCAACGGCATCGTCGGCATCATCGGCCCGAACGGCGTCGGCAAGACCACGCTGTTCAAGACCATCGTCGGGCTCGAGCAGCCCGACGAGGGCCAGGTCCGGGTGGGCGAGACCGTCAAGCTGTCGTACGTCGACCAGAGCCGTTCCGGCCTCGACGGGTCCAAGACGGTGTGGGAGGTCGTGTCCGACGGGCTGGACCACATGATGGTCGGCAAGGTCGAGATGCCGTCCCGGGCCTACGTCGCCGCGTTCGGCTTCAAGGGGCCGGACCAGCAGAAGCCGGTCAAGGTCCTGTCCGGTGGTGAGCGCAACCGGCTCAACCTGGCGATGACCCTGAAGATCGGTGGCAACGTGCTGCTGCTCGACGAGCCGACGAACGACCTGGACGTGGAGACGCTGTCCAGCCTGGAGAACGCGCTGCTGGAGTTCCCGGGCTGCGCCGTGGTCATCTCCCACGACCGGATGTTCCTGGACCGGATCACCACGCACATGCTGGCGTGGGAGGGCACGGACGAGAACCCCGACAAGTGGTTCTGGTTCGAGGGCAACTTCGACGCGTACGAAAAGAACAAAATCGACCGTCTCGGCGCCGACGCAGCTCGCCCGCACCGGGTGACCTACCGCAAGCTCACGCGTGACTAGGTTTGTCTATGACGCGGCCGTGCGCTGGTCCGACATGGACGCGTACGGCCACGTCAACAACGCGCGCTTCCTCACGCTGTACGAGGAGGCGCGCGTTGCCATGTTCTTCGTCGGCGCCCGGGCCCAGGGCCTGACGTCGTTCGAGGACGGGATCGTCATCTCCCGGCACGAGGTCGACTATCTGCGCCCGGTGGACTACGGCGAGGCGGTCCGGATCGAGCTGTGGGTCTCCGAGCTGCGGGCGGCCAGCTTCACCGTCAGCTACGAGTTGTTCGACGAGGACGTGCTGGCCAGCCGGGCCAAGTCGGTCTGCGTGCCGTTCAACCTGGCTGAGCAGTTCCCGCGCCGGCTGACCGACGCCGAGCGGGACTTCCTCACGCCGTACCTGGAGAAGTGAGAATGGCCGCCCACGGCATCGCCGGCGTCGCGGACGCGGGGGCTTTCCTGGCCCGGCTGACCCGGCTGGACCGCAACGTGCTGGTCCGGTTGCGCTCGGCGGGGGAGCACACCGCACTGTGGGCGGTGCTGCCGTGGGGTGTGCTGGTCACCCGCCTGGTGGCCGGGCCGGGCCCGGGTGATGCCACCGTGCCGGCGGCCGAGCTGCTCGGGGCGCTGGCCACGGAGAGCCCGGAGCTGCCGACGCGGCGGGACGCCGACTGGCGCTGGCCGTTGCCGCCGGCGCGATCGACAGCGGTCGAAGCAGTGGCGGCGGCCGAGCTGAGCCGGCTGGCCGAGGCGGCGGCCGGCACCTTGCGTGAGGTGACCGCCGGTGGTCTGGCGGGTCGCGCGGTCGGGCAGCGCGCCGTGCGCGACGCCTTGCTGGATCATGTCGCGCTCGTCGTCACGCGTCCCGACGGGGAGCCGGTGGAGGTCTCCCAGCGACTCGTCCAGGCAGTGTCGCGGATGGGCTTTCTCGGTCCCGCCGACCGGCAGGCCTCGGCCACGCGAGTGTGCGTGGCAGGACGCTGGGTGGGACTTTCTGCACCATATGGAGTCGCGTGGCTACAGCCGGTCCAAGTATTGACCGTCATGCCTATAGGGGGTCACCCGAAAGGGTGATGCTGCATCGGTCGTCCGGTCGCGCCCTCCCTTTGAGGGGATGACCTCCGCGACCTGTACGGGTACCGTCGCCCCGAGGTCCACCGCTACGTCCGGCGGCGGGCCTGCTGGGGAGTGAGGTGCACAACGATGCCGTGGTGGTCATGGCGTCCCGGGTCGGCCGGAGGCGATGAGCCCGAGACCGGCGGCGAGGTGGCGTTGCAGAGCAGCGTCCGCGTCGGAGTGCCGACGCAGCGTGAGCCGGGACACTCTTCGATGTCCTCCGCTGATCTTTCCTCGATCGACGAGCCGGAACATGTCGCTCCGGTCGATCTGGCCCGGATCGGCAAGGCCCTCGATCTGCTCGATATCCGGTTCCTGGCCGACGGCGGGGGCAGCCTGCTGGCCATGTGGGAACGGCACGCGGTGCTGTTCACGCTCGAAGGTCCCGACGACGAGATCCTGGTCATGCGGGCCCGTCCGCACGCGACCGTCCCGCCGGACTGGGCCGACCGCGCGTACCGCGTGGTCAACGAATGGAACCACACCCGCCGCTTCTGCAAGGCCTACGTCGGCGATCCCACCGAACGCGGACAGCTGCCGATCTACGCAGAGCTGCAGGTGCCGCTCGCCTCGGGTGCCCACGACCCGTTGCTGGTGGAGATGCTCGACTGCGGTGCGGCCGTCGCCACCTCGTTCGTCGACTGGCTCCACGACGAGGGCGCACTGCTCTGACGGAAGAAGAAAAAGGGCCCCGATGTCCGGGGCCCTTTTCCGTGTCCGGACTCAGCCGGGCGGGAACATGCCGATCCGGCCGTGGAACTCGCGGCCCAGCTTGTCGGTGTCCGAGCCGACGATCAGACCCTCGGGCACGACCTGGAACGCCCGCACGCCGACCCCGCGGTCCCGGCTCGGGTCCCAGCCCAGCGCCTTGCCGGTGGCCGGGTTGAGCGCGCCGATGCCGACCCGCGGAACGGCGCCCGGGCCGGGGCCCTTGGCGTCGCTGCCGTACGGGTTGTCCAGGTAACGCTGATGGCCGCCGACGTACACGGCGCTGCCGGTCACCGCGACCGCGTAGAGCGAGTCGCCGCCGGTGCGCTGCACCCAGGTCGGGTTGTGCCGGCCGCCGCCGGTGGCCTCGAAACGGGCCGCCGAGTCGCACAGCTTGGTCGGCGAGGAGGCTCGTCCGGTCGCCGCGACAACGAGGTACTTGCCGTCGGGGGAGAACTTCACCTGCCGCAGGTAGGTGTCGAAGCCCTGCAGGCACGGCGGCGCGTACGCATCGGTGTACCAGCTGGTCAGCACGGCCGCGGAGCCGGCGACGTCGAACATGGCGATCTGGTTGCGGGCGGCCGTGCCCGACTTGAGCAGCGCACCGACCGCGATCAGCCGGGTGCCGTCGGGGGAGATGTCGAAGTGCTCGACCCGGGTCCGGCTCAGGCCGGGGGCGGACAGCTTGGCGTCGAAGCCGGGGTCGACCGCGCCGGTGCCCGCGTCCATCCGGGCCAGCCCGACCCGGGTGACGCCGTTGATCGCCGAGAAGGTGCCGCCGGCGTAGAGCTTGCTGCCCCGGGCGCTCAGGGCGCGGACGTCACCCCAGTTGATCTTCGCGCCGAAGGCGGTGATCCGGGCGCCGGTGCTGATCGCGACCCGGGCGACACCGCGCTGGGCCGCACCGTTCACGGTCTTGAAGCCGCCGCCCAGATAGACGGTGTTGCTCGCCCCCGCGGCCAGGGAGTAGACCGCGGCGTCGACGGCGGGGGCGAACGAGCGCACCGCACCGTCCTTCAGCCCGTACGCGAAAATGTTCTTCCGGGCGTAGGTGGTCTTGCGCGCGCTGTCCTGGACCTTGGTGAAGCTGCCGCCGACGACGACCGTGTCCCCGACCACCGCCAGCGCCCACACCGTGCCGTCCAGGACGTGCGGCGTGAAGTCGACCGGGTTGGCCGAGACCACCGCCGGTTGGGCCATGTCAGCCGCGGCGGGCGTCGCGCCCAGCAGAGCGGCGCAGGTCAGCGCGGTGGCAGCGAACAAACGGCGGCGCATCGGTCAGCTCCAGGGATCGGGACCGCGACGTCGGTGAAGTGACGATCGCGTCGTTCACCCGATCAACGAGCGGGTTGACCTCCGGGATGCGCGTCCATCTTGTTGACCATGAAGTACGCCGCGCGTTCCAGATAGTCCCAGAGAGCGCTGTGGTGCGGCTCCGGCAGACCGAGGGAGTCGACCGCCGCACGCATGTGCAGCAGCCAGGCGTCCCGCTCGGCCGGGCCGACCGTGAACGGCGCGTGCCGCATCCGCAGCCGCGGGTGCCCACGCTGCGCCGAGTACGTGTTCGGTCCGCCCCAGTACTGCATCAGGAACAGCGTCAGCCGTTCCGCCGCCGGGCCCAGATCCTCCTCGGGATACATCGGGCGCAGCAGGGGATCCTGCGCGACTCCCTGGTAGAAGGCGTCGACGAGCCGGCGGAAGGTCGGCTCGCCGCCGACGGCCTCGAAGAAGCTGGCTTCCGGTTCCTCGCTGGATACGCTCACCGATCCAGTTTGCCAGCCGCCCGGTGCCGGGCCGGGCCGGGTGTGACGCGCGTTGCGCCGGCTGGTCGTGCGGGGACCGGGACGTCAGCGACCGTGTAGGTCGGCCGCCGGAGCACCAGCACCACCATCAGGGCCAGACCGCCGAGACTCCACAGGCCGACGACCAGCGGGATCGAGGAGAACTGGGCCAGCGCGCCGGTCGCCACCACCGCGAAGAACTGGGTGAACTGCACCCCGCCCTGCATCACCGCGTACGCCCGGGCGCGGTAGCCGTGCGGGAGGGCGAGCACGAACTCACCGTTCAGGGTGGGCATGAGACCGCCCTGGGCGACGCCGGAGATCGCCGCCAGCACGGCCACCGTGGTGGCGTTGGGCGCGAACGCGGTCAGCGCGAGGGCCAGCGGGGTCAGCACGGCGAGGGGTTTGACCAGGCGGATGCGGTCGGGCTGACTGACCAGCCGGCCGACCACCAGCCCGCCGATCACGAAGCCGACCGGTCCCGCCGCCATGATCAGGCCCTGGTCGAAGCCCCGGGCGGCCGGATCCTTGTCGAACACCGCGGCCCAGCCGGCGGCCAGGCCCTCGGGCAGGATCGTCAGGGTGGTCAGCCCGAACACCATGAGGGCGATCGAGCGCAGCAACGGCGTGCCGAAGACCAGCCGGAAGCCCTCGCCGGTCTCCCGCAGCAGGTGCCGGCGATGGTCCGGGCCGGCAGCGGCCGGCCGTGGATGCACCCACAGCGCGATGATCGCCGCCGAGATGATGAAGGAGACCGCGTCCAGGGCGATGCCGAGGCGGGCGTTGATGCTGGTCGCCACGAACGCGCCGACCAGATAGCCGAACACCTGCGCGGCCTGCGAGGTGGAGGCGTTGACCGCGAGCCCGCTGACGAGCCGGCGGCGGTCCAGGATCAGCGGCAGCAGCGCCGAGCGGGCGGCCTGCGTGGGCGGCGCCCCCAGCATGGCCACGAAGAGCAGGAGGAGAATCGCATAGACCGGCATGCCGGGCAGCGCGATGAGAGCGATCGGCACGGCCCGGGTCAGGTCGGCGACGATCAGGACCCGGCGGTACGGATAGCGCTCCGCGAGCGCCGCCAGCACCGGCCCGCCCACGATCCACGGCAGGTAGCTGATCGCGAAGGACGCCGCGGACAGCAGCACCGAGTCGGACTGCTGGTAGACCAGCACGGTGATGGCGGCCCGGGCCAGATAGTCACCGAGCCAGTTGACGACCAGCGAGAAATAGACGGCCCGGTATTCGCGGACCGCGAAGAGGTCGCGGAAGGTGACGGGACCATCCGGCTCCGCAGCGTCCCCGGCCCGGTGGGCCGGCTGCGCAGCGCGTCGGTCGTCCGACACCTGGACCCTCCATCGATCGCGACGGCCGGCGGGATCACCGCCGGCCGGACACGTCCGGGGGGAAAATCGGGTTGCTCAGATCCCGCGCGAACGTGCCGCTGCAAGTGCAGATGCTCTTTGCACGATTCTGCCCGATCGTCCGAGTCCTGGCTAGGGCATACGGTGCGAACGTCGGCCGTTCGGTCGAGGCCGGACCTCCCCCATGATGCCGTACGCGCAGGTCAGGTCGCACCACCCGGTGTACCGGAGGAGTCACCCGGCCCGCTGGAAAACGTCGGAGGAACCGCCGAGCGGGGCAGCATCCGCGACACGGCGATCCGTTCGGAGATGCCGGAGGTCTCCAGCGCCTCGGTGAGCCGGCGCCGCAACTCGCGCTGCACGACGGGCTGACCGTCCGCCGTGGTCTTGGCGATCGTGCGGATCACCGCGCCGTCGACGGTGAGCTGCTCGACCCCGATCACGTCCGGGGGCTCCAGGAACTCGGTCGCGTGCGCCGGCTCCTCGGCCAGGGCCAGCGCGGCCTGGCGCAGCACCGAGGTGGCCTCCTCGGAGTTGACGAAGCCGATCGGGATGTCGATGACCACCATCGCCCAGCCCTGGCTCTTGTTGCCGACCCGGATGATCTCGCCGTTGCGGATGTACCAGAGCACGCCGCGCATGTCCCGCACGGTCGTGACCCGCAGCCCCACGGTCTCCACGACCCCGACCGCGTCGCCCAGGTCCACCGAGTCGCCGACGCCGTACTGGTCCTCCAGCAGCATGAACAGGCCCGCGATCAGATCCTTGACCAGGCTCTGCGCGCCGAAGCCCAGGGCCACACCGACGATGCCGGCGCTGGCCAGCAGGGGGCCCAGGTTGAAGCCGAGCTCGGCCATGACCAGCAGCACGGCCATGGTGAAGACCACGGCGGTGACGAAGCTGCGCAGCACCGAGCCGATCGCCTCGGCCCGCTGGCGGCGGCGTTCGGGGATGAACGTGTTCTCCGCTGCTTCCTGCTGCTTGTCGGCCCGCTCGCGCAGCGGCTTGAGCAACGCGGGCATGGCGGCCCGCGAGGTGGTGGCGGTCAGCCGGCGGATGCCGCGGTGCAGCAGCCACCGGATGAGCATCGCGACCAGGACGATGGCGAGGATCCGCAGCGGCTTCACGATGAACACGTAGCTGCTGTTGGCCAGCCACTGGGTGTCGGTCTGCTCGTACACCCAGGAGCACAGCGCGTCGGTCTTGCAGCTCTCCGAGACGTTCGGGGTCCCGTTGAAGATCGGTTCGGCGGAGCCGGAAGGGGCAGGGATGGGGGCCAGCGGAATCACGGGGCCCTAACCTACCGGGCCGGGCACCCCGCGGTGGAACCGGACATCTCCCGCGGAGACCTCAGACGTTTACGGTCAGGCCACAGATTGTGCTCGCCAATTCGTCATTCATCAGGGACTATTGGGCCACGAGCACCGGTGCATCCGGCGCTCGCGTCATGACGATCAGCACACGGGAGCGGTTGCTAGCACCTACACCGAAGGGTGATCGCGATGCCTGACATACGACCCACAGTGGGCTCCTCCGCGTTGGTGTTGAACGCTACCTACGAGCCGCTGTGCGTCGTATCGGTGCGTCGGGCGACCATCCTGGTGTTGACGTCGAAAGCCGAGTGCGTCTCCGACGGCGACGGCATCCTGCACAGTGCCCACCACACTCTCCCGGTGCCGTCGGTGGTCCGGCTGACCAGGTACGTGAAGGTTCCGTACCGCACCCACGTCGGACTCTCCCGGCGGGCGATCTTCGCCCGTGACGGCGGCCGCTGCGCCTACTGCCGCGGCTCGGCCGAGACCATCGACCACGTGTTCCCGCGCAGCCGTGGCGGGCTGCACGCCTGGGAGAACGTGGTGGCCGCGTGCGCCAAGTGCAACCACAGCAAGGGCGACAAGACCCCGGCGGAGCTGGGCTGGCGGCTGCACGCGGCCCCGGCCGCCCCCCGCGGTGTGGCCTGGCGCGTGCTGGGCCACCGCACCCCCGACCCCCGCTGGGCGGACTGGCTCGACCTCCCCAAGCCGCTCGCGGCCGAAGCGGCGTGACGGTCGCCGGCTACGTCTCCTCGGCGCTCACCAGGCTGGCGAAGACCACCACGTTGTCGCTGTAGCCCCGCTTACCGCCCAGCCACCTGCCGCCGCAGGTCAGCAGGCGCAGCGACGGCCGGCTGTAGTCGCCGTAGACCCGCTTGACCGGCAGCTTCTCCTTGCTGAAGTGCTCGACCGAGTTGATCTGGAAGATCGCCACCGAGTCGTCCTGGCGGAGCACCTCGATCTTCTGGCCGGCCTTCAGCTTGCCCAGATGGAAGAAGACCGACGGGCCTGACCGGGTGTCCGCGTGGCCCACGATCAGCGCCGGGCCGAACTGCCCCGGGGTCGGCCCCTGATCGAACCAGCCCACCTCGTTGTGCCGCTGCAGCGGCGGCACGTCCACCGAGCCGTCCCTGGCCCGCCCGACGTGCAGGATCGGCGCCTCGACCTTGATCGAGGGGATCATGAGGCGTTTGGGCGGGCTCGGATCCAGGACCGGGAACGCCCGGGGCGGCGGCTTGTCCGGGCCGCGGAACAGCTCGCTGAGGTCGAAGCCGGTCGCCGCGCCCAGGCCGGCGCCGACGGTGAAGAGGCCGACGAACACCAGGATCGCGGCCATCAGGCCGAGCGGCATCGGCCGGGTCGCAGTCGGCGCGGCCCGTCGGCGGGTGGGCCGCAGCCGGGCAGGTGGCATCGGCCGGGTGGGGAGCTCTGGGCCGGCCGGGGGGCGGGCGGTGGGCCCGGTCCATGGCGAGAGCTGAGTGCCGGGGGAGGGCCGGGTGGTGGGCTCGGTCCGTGGCGAGAGCTGAGTGCCGGGGGAGGGCCGGGCGCCGGCCACCGGGCGGGGCGACGGCCTGCGGGCGGGCGTCCCCGCCGGAGCGGGTCGCGGCTCGGACCCCGGCTGGAGTTCGGGGTGGGGCTGGAGCCGGCGTCGGGCCACTATCTCGGCCGGGCGGCGACGCAGCACCGACTCGGGCATCCGCGGCCCCGGAGGCGTCGACCCGGAGACCGCCCGGCGGGTCATCCGCCGCCCTCAGCCGAACCGGCGGCGGCGTGCGGCCACCACACTCAGCGCGAGACCCCCGGCCAGCGCGGCCAGCCCGCCGCCGATGAGGAACGGCGCCGACCCGCCGCCCGCGGTGCCGCCTCCGCCGGTCGCCGGTCCGCGCGCCGGCTCGACCCGGAGCACCACGTGCATCGTGCTCTTGGCCTTCTTGCCGTCGGGGCACTCCAGGGTGACGTCGTAGTCACCGGCGTCGGTCGTGGCCGGCACCCGTGCAGTCGCCGTCAGGAAGCCGTACCGGGGGGAGACGATGACCGCGCCGGTCGGATCCGTGGTGACCGTCGCCGCTTTGAGGTTGTCGTCACAGCTCGCCCGGATGCCGACCTCGTCGCCGGCGCGGACCGTGCTGGGGTTGGTCTCCACGAAGACACCGGCCGCGTGAGCAGGGATGTCGTCGATCAGCACCACGGGCAGGGCCAGGGCCAGCGCCGCCAGCGCGGCCGGGACGGGTGCGCGCATGACCTCCCCCTCCTGCCGTCCGGGGCACGAACTTCACGGACGGCTCATGGAGGTGATTTTCGCACCTCCGGGCCGTTTTCGCGTGGCTGCGGAGATCCCGCTTATGAGTGTTGACACCCGACGCTCCGCGGCGACCCGCTCTCCGCTACCGTGATTGACGTTCGGATCACTGGGAACACAGTGAATTGGCCCGGTTCCTTATGACGCCTGGGGGCGTTGAGGTTGTCGATATTCAGCACGCTTCTCATCTACGCGATCATCCCGTTGGGTGTCATCGTCGTTGTCGCGGCGTTCGTCGCCGCCGGTTCCAGCCGGAGCCGGCCTGCGCGCCGCTACCGTCCCGGCCGGCCGTACGACTTCAAGCCGATCTGGTTCCTCGCGTCGCCGGCGCAGGTGAGCCCGGCGTTCGGCGGCAAGACCTCGTCCGCTCCGGAGCTGCCGCCCGGTGTCCTCGAGGACGCCACGGGCATGCAGGTCCGGCCCGGCACCACTGGAGGCGCAAGTGACCGTTGGTGAGCACCAGGCCATTGTCAGCGGCCGCTCCGAGCAGCCGCTGACCGCGCTGGACGAGCCGGGCGGCCCCACCCTGAGCGAGGAGCCCGAGCTGTCGACGTCCGACGCGGGCGTCGACGCGCTGGACGGGCCGTTCACCACCCGGCAGCTGCTGCGCCTCGACGAGGCCCTGCGCGTCGCCGACCAGCAGACCGGCCTGACCTTCAGCGTCTACATCGGCGACCTCGAGGAGCCGACCCGGGAGTATGCCGAGCAGCTGCACCGTCAGCTCGACGGCGCGGCCAAGGCCGTCCTGGTCGCCATCTCGCCGAACCAGCGGGTCCTGGAGATCGTCACCGGCGGCGACGCCCGTAAGCGCATCTCCGACCGCGACGCCAAGCTGGCGGCGCTGTCGATGGCGGCGTCGTTCGCCGGCGGTGACCTCGCCGGGGGCGTGCTCGCCGGGCTGGACCAGCTCGCGTCACACGCCGGCCGGCACTAGAGCGAGTCTGACGGATCATCACGCGTGACCATGATCGATCGTTGGTGTGTTGTGGCCGGTGATCTGACTGATCAGGATTGGGAACGCTTGG
>NZ_JBSGFR010000084.1:0-21279 GCF_053603475.1 Actinoplanes sp. NPDC004185
CCCCGGCCGCGGCGCCCGGGTCGGCCAGCCGGGGCCGGGCGAAGGCGGGCGTCGAGTGGGCCACCAGCACCGGCGCGGCGTCGCCGCGCCGGTCGCCGTCGTCGAAGATCGTGGCCAGCACCGGGTGGTCGTTGACGAACGCGCCGTTCAGCTCCGGCCAGGACCGCTTCCCGTACGTGCAGACGGCCGCCAGCACCGGCTCCCACACCTGCGCCCGGGCCGCGTCGGCGACGGCCGCCGGCGGGTCCAGCCGCAACGCCTGCGGTCCTGGCATGGCCAGCACCACGGCGTCGGCGGCGTCCGGCACCGCGCTCAGCTCGCTGCTCAGCGTGATGTCGAGTCCGTCGGCCAGGTCGGCGGCCAGCGAGCGCAGCCCGCCCGGCGCCGCCCAGCGCATCGGCCCGGTCGTCGGCTCACCCGGGAACACCGCCAGGGTGTCGGTCCAGGGCCGGGCCAGTCCCCGCGCGCGCCACGACTCGGCCAGAGCCGTGAAATCCGGGTCGTCGGCCACGAAGTACGCCGCGCCCAGGTCGGCGTACCGGCCGTTCAGACGCTTGCTGGCCAGCCGTCCGCCGACCACCCGGCCGCGCTCGTGCACCCGGACGGCGGCACCGCCGGCGGCCAGCTCCCGGGCACAGGCCAGCCCCGCGATTCCCGCCCCCACCACGACCACATTCATGGCTCGAGGGTAGGACCAGGCACACTGGTCCGATGCGCCGTCCCCCCGTCCGGCTCGTTCTGATCGTCGCCGCCGCCTTGCTGGCGGTGGCGGTCCTCGGCATCGGATTGCTCAGGGCGGCCACCTACGACCCGCCCGGCGCCGGCGATAAGGCGTCACCCGGCGCGGCCGCCCAGGTCGGTCCGGCCGCCGGCACCCCGGGCCGGTGCGCCGGCGTGCCGGTCAGCGCCACCCGCGAGCTGCGCGGCATGTGGCTCACCACGGTGATGAACATCGACTGGCCCAGCCGGCCCGGCCTGAGCAAGGAGAAGGTGCAGGCCGAGTACCGCGCCTGGCTGGACCTGGCCGTGAAGATGCGGCACAACGCGATCTTCGTGCACGTCCGGCCCAGCGGCGACGCGTTCTGGGAGTCGGCGTACGCGCCCTGGTCGGAGTGGCTGACCGGCAAGCGGGACGGCAAGTCGCCCGGCTGGGATCCGATGGAATTCATGATCGCCGAGGCGCACGCCCGCAACCTGGAGTTCCACGCCTGGTTCAACCCGTACCGCGGGACCCAGCCGGCCCCCTCCGGGCCCGGCGCCGACTTCAGGAGGCTGGCGCCGAACCACCCGCTGATCAAGCACCGCGACTGGGCGATCTCCTACCCGGACGGCAAGAACGCGCGGCTGTACTTCGACCCGGGCATCCCGGCGGCCCGCAAGTTCGTCGAGGACGCGATGCTGGAGGCCGTCGGGAAGTACGACGTGGACGGCGTGCACTTCGACGACTTCTTCTACCCGTACCCCGAGGGCGGCGGCAACGACTTCGACGACAATGCCAGCTTCGCCAAGCGGGCCGACAAGTCGCAGAGCCGCGGGGACTGGCGCCGGGCCAACGTCGACACGCTGGTCCGCGAGATGAACCAGCGGATCAAGCAGCTCAAGCCGTGGGTCAAGTTCGGCATCAGCCCGTTCGGCATCTGGCGCAACCAGGAGACCGACAGGGCCGGCTCGGACACCCACGGCCTGCAGAGCTACGACGCCATCTACGCCGACACCCGCAAGTGGGTCCGCGAGGGCTGGCTGGACTACATCGTGCCCCAGCTGTACTGGGCGATCGGCTTCGACAAGGCCGACTACACCAAGGCCCTGCCCTGGTGGTCGGAGCTGGTCAAGGGCACCCGGGTGCAGCTCTACATCGGGCAGGGCGACTACCGCGTCGGCGAGAAGGGCCCGTGGCGGCAGCCGGACCAGATCGACCGCCAGCTCACCCTCAACGACAAGTACGGCGTGCTGGGCAGCGTCCACTTCAGCGCCAAGCAGATCCGCGAGGACCGGCTCGGCTCGGTCACCCGCTACCGCGACCACCACTACGCCGCCCCGGCCCTACTGCCCACGATGGCGCAGCTGCCGGCCCGGCCTCCCGCCGCGCCGCGGCTGGTCGGTGCCCGCCGCACCCCCGCGGGCCCGGTGGAGCTCGACTGGCAGGCGGGCTCCGGTGCGGAGCCGGCGAGCTGGGCGCTCTACCGCGTCGACGGCGCCGCGGCGAAGCTGGTCGCCACCGGCCGGTCCGGCACCAAGGTCCAGGATCCGGCCCCGCCGCCCGCCGCCGCGCAGTACTGCCTCAGCGGCCTGGACCGCTCCGGCAACGAGAGCGCCATCAGCGCTCCGAAGGGCATCAGCCGGTGACCGTGCCGTCCGCGACCTGGAACGTGCGGGTGGTGTGCACCGCTTCGAGCATCCGGCGGTCGTGGGTGACCAGCAGCAGCGTGCCCGGATAGCCGGCCAGCGCGGCCTCCAGCTGCTCGATCGCGGCCAGGTCCAGATGGTTGGTCGGCTCGTCCAGCACCAGCAGGTTGACCCCGCGGGCCTGCAGCAGCGCCAGCGCCGCCCGGGTCCGCTCCCCGGGTGACAGGGTGTCGGCCGGGCGCAGCACGTGCGCCGCCCGCAGGCCGAACTTGGCCAGCAGGGTGCGGACCTCGGCGTCGGGCATCTCGGGCACGGCCGCGCCGAACGCCGCCATCAGCGGTTCGTCGCCGAGGAACAACCCGCGGGCCTGGTCCACCTCGCCGACGACCACGCCCGGACCCAGGGCCGCCGAGCCGGACTCCAGCGGCACCCGGCCGAGCATGGCGGCCAGCAGCGTCGACTTCCCGGCGCCGTTCGCCCCGGTGATGGCCACCCGGTCGGCCCAGTCGATCTGCAGGGTCACCGGGCCCAGGACGAAGTCGCCGCGACGCACGACCGCGTCGCGCAGGGTCGCCACGACCGCCCCGGCGCGGGGCGCGGCGGCGATCTCCATCCGCAGCTCCCACTCCTTACGCGGCTCCTCCACGACCTCCAGCCGCTCGATCATCCGCTGGGTCTGCCGGGCCTTGGCGGCCTGCTTCTCGGTCGACTCGGCCCGCACGTTGCGGCCGATCTTGTCGTTGTCCTTGGCCTTGCGGCGCGCATTGCGCACGCCGTGCTCCATCCAGCCGCGCTGCATCTGCGCCCGGTCCTGCAGCGCGCCCTTCTTGTCGGCGAACTCCTCGTAGTCCTCGCGCGCGTGCCGCCGGGCCCGCTCGCGTTCCTCCAGGTAGGCCCCGTACCCGCCGCCGTAGCGCCGGACCTGCTGCTGGGCCAGGTCCAGCTCCAGCACCGCGGTGACCGTGCGGGTGAGGAACTCACGGTCGTGGCTGACCAGCAGCGTGCCGGCCCGCAGCGAGGTGACGAACTCCTCCAGCCGGGCCAGCCCGGCCAGATCAAGATCGTTGGTCGGCTCGTCGAGCAGGAACACGTCGTAGCGGCTGAGCAGCAGCGACGCCATGCCGGCCCGGGCCGCCTGGCCGCCGGACAGCGCGGTCATCGGATGGTCCAGCGCGACGCCCAGCCCCAGCTCCGCGGCGACGGCCGCGGCGCGTTCGTCCAGGTCGGCGCCGCCCAGGTCGAGCCAGCGCTCCAGCGCGGTCGCGTAGGTCTCGTCGGCGCCGGGCGCGCCCCCGGCCAGGGCCTCGGCGGCGGCGTCCATGGCGAGCTGGGCCGGTCCGACGCCGGTGCGCCGGGCCAGGAAGTCCCGGACGGTCTCGCCGGCGCGCCGCTCCCGCTCCTGCGGCAGATAGCCGACGTTGGCGGTGGGCGGGCTCAGCGACACCGTGCCGGCCTCGACCGGCAGGAGCCCGGCCAGGGTACGCAGCAGCGTGGTCTTGCCGGCGCCGTTGACGCCGACCAGCCCGATCACGTCCCCGGGGGCGACCACCAGGTCGAGGGAGCTGAACAGGGTGCGGTCGCCGTGCCCCGCGGCGAGGTCCTTGACGATCATCGTGGCGCTCATCGGGGCCCGACTCTATCGGCGCGTCACCCCGGGATGGGCACCGCCGTGCCGCTGACGCGTACGCCGTCCTCGCCGGGCGTCAGCGTCACGGTGAGCCGTCCCGGCCGCCCGAGGTCGTCACCCTGGGACAGCTGGACCACCGCGTCGCCGGGCACCAGCCACTCGTCGCGCAGATACCCGCCGAACGCGGCCGCGGCGGCCCCGGTGGCCGGGTCCTCGTACACCCCGCCGACCGGGAACGGGTCGCGCACGTCGAACCGGTCCTCGGCCGCGCGCCACACCAGCTGGACGGTGGTCCAGCCCCTCGCCTCCATCAGCGCCTTGAGGACCGGCACGTCGTAGTCCAGGTCGGCGAGCCGCTGCCGGGTCGCGGCCGCGATCACCGGGTGGTACGCGCCGGCGTACGCGACCCGGGGCGGCAGTGCGGGGTCGAGGTCGTCCGCGTCCCAGCGCAGCGCGGCCAGCAGCGCCGACAGGTCCTCGGGAGCCAGCTCGGCCACCCGGGCCCCCACACTGGTCAGCGTGGCCCGGCGCTGGTCGTCGACCACCACCGGCACCTCCCCGGCGTTGGTCACGAACACGTAGGTGCCCGGCCCGTGCCGGTCGGCCAGCGCGACCGCCGTGCCCGCGGTCGCGTGCCCGCAGAACGGCACCTCGGCCAGCGGGCTGAAGTAGCGCACCCGGTACACCCCGGCGCCGCGGTCCTCGGTGAGGAAGGCGGTCTCCGAATAGCCGACCTCGGCCGCGATCGTCAGCATCTCGGCGTCGGACAGGGTGCCCGCGGCCAGCACCACGCCGGCCGGGTTGCCGCCGTCGGGATCGGCGCTGAACGCGGCGTACCTCAGAATGTCGATGTCGCTCATGTCCCTCAGCGTCCCGCCGGCCGGCCGGGCCCGGCCAGAGCCAATTCGGCGGGCCTGGCCGCGGTCTTGGTCACTTGTCACCGGGCCGGAGTAGCGTTTCCGAAGTGACTGAAGCTTCCACACAGCTCGTCCCCACACCTCCGACCGATCTTCCCCGCACACTGGGCGAGCTCCGCGCCTCCGGCCACGAGTTCCGCACGGTCAAAGAGGAGCTGCGCGACAACCTGCTGGACCGGCTGCGCCGCGGCGCGCCGCGCTTCCCCGGCATCGTCGGCTACGACGACACCGTGCTGCCCGAGGTCGAGCGGGCGCTGCTCGCCGGCCACGACATGGTGCTGCTCGGCGAGCGGGGCCAGGGCAAGACCCGGCTCATCCGCGGGCTCGTCGACCTGCTCGACGAGTGGACGCCCTTCATCACGGGCTCCGAGCTGCGCGAACACCCGTACCAGCCGCTCACCCCGGCCACCCGGCGGCTGGCCGCCGAGACCGGCGACCTGCTGCCGATCTCCTGGCTGCACCGCTCCGAGCGGTACGGCGAGAAGCTGGCCACCCCGGACACCAGCGTCGGCGACCTGATCGGCGACGTCGACCCGATCAAGGTGGCCGAGGGCCGGGCCCTGGGCGACCCGGACACCATTCACTTCGGCCTGGTGCCGCGGACCAACCGGGGCATCTTCGCCGTCAACGAGCTGCCCGACCTGGCCGAGCGCATCCAGGTGTCGCTGCTCAACGTGCTCGAGGAGCGCGACATCCAGGTCCGCGGCTACCAGCTGCGCCTGCCGCTGGACCTGCTACTGGTGGCCTCGGCCAACCCGGAGGACTACACCAACCGGGGCCGGATCATCACCCCGCTCAAGGACCGCTTCGGCGCCGAGATCCGCACCCACTACCCGCTCGAGATCGAGCTGGAGACGGCGCTGATCCGCCAGGAGGCGGCCCTGGCGGCGGCCGTGCCGGACCACCTCGTGGACGTGCTGGCCCGCTACACCCGCGCGGTCCGCGACTCGCCGGCCGTCGACTCCCGCTCCGGCATCTCGGCCCGCTTCGCCATCGCCGCGGCCGAGACCGTCGCCGCGTCCGCGCTGCGCCGGGCCGGGCTCAAGAACGAGCGGGAGGCCGTCGCCCGGATCTGCGACACCGTCTCGGTGACCAGCACCCTGCGGGGCAAGGTCGAGTTCGAGAGCGGCGAGGAGGGACGTGAGACCGAGATCCTCGCCCACCTGCTGCGCCTGGCCACCGCCGAGACGTTCCGGGCCCGGCTGGCCGGGCTGGACCTGTCCGGCTTCACCGACCTGGTCGCCGAGGGCGCCATCATCGAGACCGGCGATCTGGTCTCGGCCGAGGAGCTGCTGAGCCAGATCGGCACCGTGCCGGGCCTGGCCAAGGTCCTCGACCGGCTCGGCCTGGGCGACGCGCCCAGCCCCGGCCAGGCGGCCTCCGGCGTCGAGTTCGTCCTGGAGGGGCTGCACCTCACCCGCCGGCTGGCCAAGGAGCTGACCGACGACGGCCGCACCCTGTACGGGAGCTGACATGTGCCTCTTCCCTGACACCGGGTCCGGCCATGGCCGGTAACCGGTTCCGGTACGGCGTCTGGCGCGACGGGCCCGACCCGCTGGCGCCGCCGTACGACGTGCGGGCGGCCGTGGACGAGGTCGGCGAGCGGGTGCTCGGCGGCGACAACCTGCGCGACGCGTTGCGCGACCTGTTGCGCCGGGGTCCGCGCGACGGCCGGGGCCTCGACGACCTGGAGGCCCGGGCCCGGCGGATGCGCCGCGAGGCGTTGCGCCGGGGCAACCTCGACGGCGCCGTCACCCGGGCCCAGCAGCTGCTCGACCAGGCCGTCGCGGCCGAACGCGACGAGCTGCGCGGGCGGGAGGGCGACGACGCCCGCTTCCAGGAGGCGGTGCTCGACAACCTGCCGCGCTCCACGGCCCAGGCTGTGCAGGAGCTGTCCGACTACGACTGGGCCAGTGACGAGGCCCGGGCGACGTACCAGCAGATCCTCGACGGTCTGCGGCGCGAGGTGGTCGAGCAGCGCTTCGCCGGCATGAAGGACGCGCTGCAGGGCCGCGACCCGGCCACCGACGCCCGGGTCGCCGAGATGGTCGGCGATCTCAACGACCTGCTCGGCAAGCACGCCCGCGGTGAGGACACCGACGACGCGTTCCAGCAGTTCATGGCCAAGCACGGCGAGTTCTTCCCGGAGAACCCCGCGACCATCGAGGAGCTGGTCGACTCGCTGGCCCGCCGGGCCGCGGCGGCCGAGCGGCTGATGCGCTCGCTGAGCCCGCAGCAGCGTGAGGAGCTGGCCCAGCTCATGGACCAGGCCCTCGGCGACGGGCCGCTGCGCGGTCAGCTGTCCGAGCTGACCGACAACCTGCGCGCGCTGCGGCCGGAGCTGAACTGGAACCGCGGCGAGCGGATGCGCGGCAACGAGGATCTCGGCTACGGCGACGCCACCGCGGCGCTCGGCGAGCTGGGTGAGCTCGACGACCTGCTGGAGCAGCTGGGCCAGGAGCATCCCGGGGCGACTCTGGACGACGTCGACGTCGAGGCGGTCGAGCGACAGCTCGGCCGCAGTGCCGCCGACGACGTGCGCCGGCTGCGGGAGCTCGAACGTGAGCTGCGCCGCCAGGGCTGGGTCACCCGCGACGAGGACGGCCTCACCCTGTCGCCCAAGGCGCTGCGCCGGCTCGGCCGCACCGCGCTGGCCCAGGTCTTCTCCGACCTGTCCAGCAAGAAGCGCGGCTCGCACGACCTGCGGGACGCGGGCGCGGCCGGGGACCTGATCGGGTCGTCGCGGCGCTGGCAGTTCGGTGACGAGCAGCCGCTCGACGTGGTCCGCACCATCGGCAACGCGGTCCGCCGCCGCGCCGGCGGGGGAGTGGGCACGTTGCCGGTGCGCCTGGAGCCGGAGGACTTCGAGGTCGCCGAGACCGAACGCCGGGCGTCGGCGGTGGTCGCCCTGTGCGTCGACCTGTCGTACTCGATGTTCGCCGACGGCCGCTGGGGTCCGATGAAGCAGACCGCGCTGGCCCTGTCGCACCTGGTGGCGACGCAGTTCCCGCAGGACTCGCTGCAGATCATCGGCTTCGGCCGGTACGCGATGAGCCTGTCGCAGGGCGAGCTGGCGGCGATCGAGCCGGACATGGTGCAGGGCACCAACCTGCAGCACGCGCTGAAACTGGCCGGGCGGCACCTGCGCCGGCACCCGGGCGCCGAGCCGGTGGTGCTGGTGGTGACCGACGGCGAGCCGACGGCCCACCTGGAGGACGACGGCCAGGCGTACTTCAACTGGCCGACCCTGCCGGAGACGGTGCAGCTGACCGTCCGCGAGGTCGACCTGCTCACCCGCTACGGCGCCACGCTGAACCTCTTCATGCTGGGCGAGGATCCCGGGCTGCGCCGCTTCGTCGACGCGGTGGCCAAGCGCAGCGGTGGCCGGGTCTTCAGCCCGGACGTCTCCGAACTGGGCCGCTACGTGGTCGACGACTACGTGCGCAGCCGCCGCGGCAAACGCTGAGACGTGCGGGGCCCATCCTTCCTAGGACGCTTGAGGGGATGTGTCCCGCACAACGGCCCGCGCACAGTCCGGCCCGGGGTGAACCGGGACAACGACGGGGCTGGCTATAGTGGCTCGCGAGTGACCGGCCCGGCGTGTCCGGCGTGCCGACCGGGGGGTCGGCAGCGGACGATCCCACCGAGGCGGCGCACGACGTCCGCGGGTGGGGTCCCGTGGCCGGCAGGGGGAGAGGGGGCGCGATGTCGCAGCAGCCTGCGCAGGTGACGCCCGGCTCCCCGGCGCCCGGGCGCACCCCGCCGATCGCCGCCTCCGACCGGATCTGGACGATTCCCAACGTCATCAGCTTCATCCGGCTGCTGGGCGTGCCGCTCTTCCTCTACCTGCTGCTCGGCCCGCAGCACGACGTCGCCGCGGTGATCGTGCTGACCCTGGGCGGCACCACCGACTGGGTCGACGGCTACGTGGCCCGCCGGATGAACTCGGTCAGCCGCCTCGGCGAGCTGCTCGACCCGTTCGCCGACCGCCTGTACATCCTGGCCACCCTGATCGGCTTCACCCTGCGCGAGGTGGTGCCCTGGTGGCTGACCGCGGGCCTGCTGCTGCGCGAGGCCGTGCTGGCCGTCGCCCTGCTGGTGCTGCGCCGCCACGGGTACGGGCCGCCGCCGGTGCACTACGTCGGCAAGACCGGCACGTTCGTGCTGCTCGGCGCGCTCCCGCTGCTGCTGCTGGCCGAGGCCGTACCGTCGATCCACGCCGTCGTCGCGCCGATCGGCTGGGGCCTGGCCTGGTGGGCCCTCGGCCTGTACTGGGCGGCCGCCGTGCTCTACCTGGCTCAGACCCGCGCGCTGCTGCGCGCCGACCGGGCCGAGCAGGCCCGGAGCGGAGCAGTCGCCGGATGACCTCGCCCGATGGCGGCGACGGCCGGCGCCGGTTCGCCCCGGACTTCCTGACCGAGCTGTTCCAGAACCCCCTCGACCCGGGCTACGCCGACGCGGCCGCCCGCAAGGCCCGCGGGGAGGGCCGCACCGGCACCCCGAAACGGATCGTCAGCGCGATCAGCGCGCTGACCCTGGTGGGACTCGGCTTCCTGCTGGTCGTGGCCTACCAGGAGACGACCGCGGCCGAGCCGGCCCGCAGCCAGGCCCGCGACACCCTCGTCGACCAGGTGCAGAGCCGCCGCAGCGAGACCGCCGAGCTGCAGGCCCGCGCCGACCGGCTCCGTGCCGAGGTCGCCGAGCTGCGCGAGAAACAGCTCGGCGGAGCGGCCGTGGCCCGGCTGCGTGACCTCGAGGCCGAGACCGGGCTGGCCCCGGTACGCGGCTCCGGCGCCCGGGTCACCGTCGGCGACGGCCCGATGCCGGTCGACCCGCTGACCGGCGAACGCAAGAGCGAGGCCCGGGTCCGCGACACCGACCTGCAGGTGGCGACGAACGCGCTGTGGGCCGCCGGTGCGGAAGCCGTCGCGGTCAACGGCCAGCGGCTCACCGCCACCTCCACCATCCGACAGGCGGGCGAGGCGATCCTGGTCGACTTCCGGCCGGTGACCACGCCGTACCAGGTGATCGCGATCGGGCCGGACAAGCTCGCCGGCAAGTTCCGCGACGGCCCGGCGGGCCGCTTCTTCCGCGCCCTCAACACCAAGTTCGGCATCTCGTACGACGTGGCCGAGCTCAGCGACGTCACCCTGGACGCGGCCACCGAGCCGAACCTGCGGCAGGCCTCGCCGTCCGTGCCGCCGTCCAGCGCCCCGACCCCGTCCAGCAAAGCGTCGAAAGGCGGCTGATGATCGCCGTACTCGCCCTGATCGCCGGCGTCGTGCTCGGCATCGTGTTCCATCCGACGGTGCCGCCGGCGTTGCAGCCGTACCTGCCCATCGCGGTCGTGGCCGCGCTGGACGCGGTCTTCGGCGGCGTCCGCGCGAAACTCGACGGGATCTTCGACGACAAGCAGTTCGTGGTCTCCTTCATCTCGAACGTGCTGGTCGCGGGCATCATCGTCTACCTGGGCGACCAGCTGGGCGTGGGCGGCCAGCTCTCGATCGGCGTCGTGGTGGTGCTGGGCGTCCGCATCTTCGGCAACGTGGCGGCGATCCGCCGGCACCTGTTCCGGGCTTAGGAGCGGCGATGACCGACGACCAGCAGCCCGACCGGCGTGACGACCAGCCCGCCCGGCTCGCGTCTGGGCCGGTGTCCGGAGAAGGAGCGGCTCAGCAGCGTGACCGGTCTGAGTCCGCGACTGCGCAGGACGACGTGTCCTCGGCCGGCGGTGCCGCGGCTGAGCGGGAGCCGGGTGAGCGGCGTGGCGCCGGCCGGCCGTCGGCCCTCGGGGACCCTGGGATGCCTGCTGCCGGTAGGCAGCCGGCGGCCGAGGCGACCACGCCGGACGCGGAGCATGCCCCGCACCCCTATGGGACGGCCGACCCGCACGCGCCCTTGTCGCCTGACGGCCCGACGGTTCGTCTGGCCGGGCCGATGGTGCCGCCCGGCCCGGACATGCCTGAACCCTCGGACCAGCAGGCAAGCGCGCCGGCTGACAGCGCCGCCACAGCCGACGACGAGAACCCCGTGGTGTCCCCACCGGTCCGGCACGACGACGAGGCCACCACACTGCTCACACCGCCACCCGCGGCGGTCGACGACGAGCCGACGGTGCAGGTCGAGCCTCGTTCTCTCGATGCCGGCCCGGCTGACGGCGAGCCGGCGCGGCGGCGGTCGTTCGACGGCGGGTCGACCATGCGGCTGCAACCGCCCTTCTTCGCGCCGGGGACGACCAGGACGCCGCGAGGCGGCTCGGCCGCCGACGACACCACGACACCCCGTGACGACCCGGCCGGGGCGTCCATGACCGACGGCGACCGGTCCGGCCCGGACGCCGTCGATGAGCCGCGCCGCGATCAGGCCCCGGCCGCCACCGGCGATCAGTTGCCGCCCGATCACGATGACGAGCCGTGGGTCAACGCCGCGGGCGACCGGCCGTGGGAGGCCGACCCGCCGGCCCCGGGCGACGACCTGGCCTGGACTGACAACGCCGGGGGACCACCGCGCACCCGGCACGACGAGAGCTGGCCCGACACCGACGAGCCGCCGGTACCCCAGGATGAGCGATCCTGGGGTGCGGAGGCCGCCGACCCGGACCGCCCGTCCTGGCCCGCCGACGAAAATTCCGAGCACGACGACACGCCCGGCCCCTCCGAAGGAGGCACCGCTGAGCGCGACACGCCCGAGCGGTGGCAGCAAAGTATCGCCCGCGCCGCAGCGGCCGCCGATGACCAGAACGGCCACGGCGGGACCGCGGAGGACTCACCCGAACCGGTGACGGGTGCTGCCGCCGTACCGGACAAGGAGAAGCCCGCGGCCGGGCGGCGACTCTCGTCGGCCGGCGCGCTGATCTGGTTGTTGCTCGCCCTGCTCGGCTTCACCCTGGTCGTGCAGTTGCGCAGCAACGACCAGGACGCCGGGCTGGCCACCGCGCGCCAGGAGGACCTGGTCGGCATCCTCAGCGACCTCGAGGCGCGCGATCAGCGCCTGCAGCAGGAGATCAACGCCCTCGAGGAGAGTCAGCGGCAGCTGACCTCCGGGGTCGCCGGGCGGACGGCCGCGCTCGCCGAGGCCGGCAAGCGGGCCGACGAGCTCGGGCTGCTCTCCGGCACACTGCCCGCGCGGGGTCCCGGGTTGAAGATCTCCATCGACCCCAAGGGCCAGCCGATCAAGGCTTCCGCCATCCTGAACGCCGTGCAGGAGCTGCGCGGCGCCGGCGGTGAGGTGATGGAGATCATCGGCGACAACGGTGTCGCCGTACGGGTCGTCGCGTCGTCCTATTTTGTCGACGGTGACGGCGGTCAGGTGATCGTCGACGGCAAGCAGCTCAGCGGCCCGTACACGGTGTGGGTGATCGGTGTGCCGTCGACGATGCAGACGGCGTTGCAGATCCCCGGTGGGGTGGTCGCTTCGGTGAGCCAGGCCGGCGGTAACGTGACCATGGAGCAACGCACGGCGGTCGAGGTGACCGCGGTGCGTCAGCCCACCAGCCTGCAGTACGCGCGTCCGGTCTCGTGAGCGGGCGGGCTTGTCAACGGAGGAATGCGTGATTCCTGAGGACCTGCGGTACACGGCCGAGCACGAGTGGGTGTCCGGTGACGGCACCGGGCCCGTGCGGGTGGGCATCACCCACTTCGCGCAGGACGCGCTCGGCGACATCGTCTTCGTGCAGCTGCCCGACGAGGGCACGGCTGTGCAGGCCGGCGACCAGCTCGGCGAGATCGAGTCGACCAAGAGCGTCTCGGAGATCTACGCGCCGATCGCCGGCACCGTGGTCGCCCGCAACGGCAGTCTCACCGACGAGCCGGAGCTGATCAACGCCGAGCCGTACGCGGCCGGCTGGCTCGTGGAGATCGCCCCGGACGACCCGGCGGCGATCGCCGGTCTGCTGGACGCCGACGCCTACAAGGCGCTGACCGACAGCTGATCGCCCGCGCGTCTGGTTGCCCGCCATTTCGGCGCTGACTAGGCTCGCGGGGCACATGGAGAAATCTGCAATTCCTTTCTCATACCGATAGTCGTGCCGTCCGGACCTCCGGGCAGCGGCGGGGGGCGCTGCGCTCCGGACCCGGGTCCGGCTCGCTCACCCCGTGTCGTCGGGCGGCGACCGAAACAGATCCGTGAGGTGGTCCGATGACGCGCCCAGACGACGAGTTCCCCCCGCTCGACGTCACGTCCACGCTGAACCTCGGTGCGCTCGACGAGGTGCTCGAGGGCCCCGAGACCGACGTGGTACCGAGCCGGATGTCCGGTTCGCTGCCCCCGGGGATGGCGCTGCTGGTCGTGCGCCGTGGCCCCAACGCGGGTGCGCGGTTCCTGCTGGACCATGACGTGACCACGAGTGGCCGCCACCCCGACAGCGACATCTTCCTCGACGACGTGACGGTCTCGCGCCGGCACGCCGAGTTCCACCGCGACGGGGGCACCTTCACGGTGCGCGACGTGGGTTCGCTCAACGGCACCTACGTCAACCGTGAGCGGGTCGAGTCGGCCACCCTGAGCAACGGGGACGAGGTCCAGATCGGCAAGTTCCGGCTGGTCTTCATCGCCGGTCCGCGGCCGGAGGGCGAGGGAAGCGGGGCGTGAACCCGTCGGGGGCGGCCGCGCACGACCCCGGGTCTCGGGCCCAGGGTCAACGTGACGCTGCGCTGATGAGCATCGGGGAGGTGCTGGCCCAGCTGCGTACCGAGTTCCCGGACACCACGATCTCCAAGCTCCGGTTCCTGGAGGCGGAGGGGCTGGTGGACCCGCAGCGCACCGCCTCCGGCTACCGCAAGTACTCGTGGAACGACGTGGCGCGGCTGCGGTTCGTCCTGACCGCGCAGCGGGACCAGTACCTCCCGCTGCGCGTCATCCGCGAGCAGCTCGAGGCGCAGGAGCGCGGGGACGACACGTTGTCGCACCGGCGCCCGTCGCTGGTGGCGGTCGGCTCGGAGGCCGAGGTGCCGGCGGACGCCGCCGACACCCGGGTGTCGCGGGCCGACCTGGTCGAGCGCACCGGCATCGCCGAGCAGATGCTCACCGAGCTGGAGCAGATGGGCCTGGTGCTGTCCCGGCCGCCGGGCTGGTACGACGGCGACGCCGTGGTGATCGTCGAGGCCGTGGTGGGCCTGGTCCGGCACGGCCTGGAGCTGCGGCACCTGCGCGCGTTCCGGACCGGCGCGGACCGTGAGGTCGGGCTCTTCGCCCAGTTGCTGACGCCGCTGATGCGCCAGCACGACCCGGCGGCGCGGGCCCGGGCGGCCGAGACGGCGCGCGAGCTGCAGGCTCTGTCCCAGCGGCTGCACGCGGCGCTGGTGCGGGCGGGTCTGCGGGACACTCTCGGACGGTGAGACACGGGGTTGCCGGTTTGCCGGCGATGGCCGGGGTAACCCCACAGACACGGGCATCGTGTGGCGCTCGGTCCCGAGCGTCCGTGTACCGTGCAGGATAGGCGGGAAACAGCCTGATGGTCGCGTTGCCCGATGGGGTGGCGGTGGCCTTACGGGGCGGCACGACGAAGCGACACGGAGGCGGGCGGTGCGCGAGCTGAGCGTGGTCGGGGTTCGGGTGGAGCTGCCCAGTAACCAGCCGATCGTCCTGCTCAGGGAGGTCGACGGCGATCGGTACCTGCCGATCTGGATCGGCGCGGTGGAGGCAACTGCCATCGCGTACGAGCAGCAGGGCGTCAAGCCCGCCCGGCCGTTGACCCATGATCTGCTACGGGACATCCTCGCGGCGCTCGAGGCGCCGTTGAAGGCCGTCGAGATCACCGAGCTCAAGGAGAACGTGTTCTACGCGGATCTGCTGATCGGTGACGACCTGCGGGTGTCCGCACGGCCGAGCGACTCGATCGCCCTGGCCCTGCGGGTGGGTGCGCCGATCCGGTGCGCCGATCAGGTGCTGACCGAGGCCGGGATCGTCATCCCCGACGAGCAGGAGGACGAGGTCGAGAAGTTCCGCGAGTTCCTCGACCAGGTGCGGCCGGAGGACTTCGCGGGCTGATCCGCGCATCGACGATCACCACAGGTCCGGTCGTCCGTACGCGGCGTGTCGCAGCATTACCTCCCTGTTTCGTGGCTCGCTGGGTTATACGCTCGTGAAGTCCAGGTGAAGCGGCACCGCGCAGCGGGGAGGTAGTCGCGTGCACGAGTCAGACTCTGAAGAGGGTCCGCTTGTCGGCGAGGACGGCGATACCGGGTATCGCGGAGTCACGGCTTGTCAGGCGGTCGGCATCAGCTACCGCCAGCTCGACTACTGGGCGCGGACGACGCTCGTGGTGCCCAGCATCCGCGACGCCTCCGGCTCCGGCACGCAGCGGCTCTACTCGTTCCGTGACCTGGTCGTCCTCAAGGTGGTCAAGCGCCTGCTGGACGCCGGTGTCTCCCTGCAGAACATCCGCAAGGCGATCGAGACGCTGCGCTCGCGCGGCGTCGACGACCTGGCCGGCATCACCCTGATCTCCGACGGCACCACGGTGTACGAGTGCCGGTCGCCGGAGGAGGTCGTTGATCTGCTCCAGGGCGGCCAGGGTGTCTTCGGCATCGCCATCGGCGGCGCTTTCAAGGAGATCCAGGGCTCGCTGTCGCACCTGCCCGCCGAGCCCGCTGCCGGCCCGCAGCCGGTCGGCACCGGCCTGGACGCCGAGCCGGCCGCCGGTGACGAGCTCGCGGCCCGCCGGGCCCGGCGCCGCGCGGGCTGACCGCCCGCGATCCCGCGCGTTCATCCCGTCCGGCCTGCCGCAATCCGTGATCGCGGCCAGGCTACATTCTGCGGGTGACCGATCCCTTCGCCGCAGCCGGGACGCTGCGCGACGCGTACCGGCGCGTCGACTGGGCGGCCACCTCCCTCGGGCCGGTCGCGTCGTGGAGCCCCGCTCTGCTCGCCGCCCTGGACCTGACCCTGCACACCCGCGCGCCGGTGACGCTGCTCTGGGGCCCTGACCACGTCCTGATCTACAACGAGGCCTACGCGCCGATGATCGGCGAGAAGCATCCCGCCGCCCTGGGTGCGCCGGCGGCCAAGGTCTTCGCCGAGATCTGGGCGACCATCGGCCCGATGCTCGACTCGGTGCTGGCCGGCCGGGGAGCGTTGTGGGTCGAGGATCTGCGCCTGCTGATGGACCGCCGGGGCTTCCTCGAGGAGACCTACTTCACCTTCTCCTACTCGGCCGTGCACGACAGCGACGGCCGGATCGCCGGTGTCATCGACATCGCCTCCGAGACCACCGCGCAGGTGCTGGGCGGGCGCCGGCTGGCGTTGCTGGGCCGGCTCAACGACCGGCTCGCGGACGCGGGCGACGTGCGGCAGCTGCTCGACCAGGCCCTGCCGGTGCTGCGTGCGGCGCCCGAGGATCTGTCCGAGGTGGACATCCTGCTGCCGGAGACCCAGGTGCCGACGGCGGCCTGGCCCGCGGCGCTGGACCGCGACGTGGCGGTCGAGGTCACCGGGACGAGCCGGACCGCCCGGATCCGGCTCACCGCGGCCGAACGGGACGGCCCCGACGCCGTGCTGGTCAGCCGGGTCAGCCCGCACCTGGCCGTCGACGAGGAGTTCCTGCGCTTCTTCCGGCTGCTCGGCGCCTCCCTGGCCCAGGGGCTGCACCGGGCCCGGGTCCGGCAGGCCGAGCGCCGCGCCACGGCCATGGAACGCGAGCTGGCCGAGGCCCTGCAGCGCAGCCTGCTGGCCGCCCCGGTGCAGCCCGAGCACACCGAGGTCGCGGTGCGCTACCAGCCGGCCGGCGAGGGCGCGCACATCGGCGGCGACTGGTACGACGCGTTCACCCTGCCCGACGGCCGGGTGACGGTCGTGGTCGGCGACGTCACCGGGCACGACCGGCAGGCCGCGGCCGCCATGAGCGAGATCCGCAACCTGCTCCGGGGCATCTCGTACGCGCTGCTCAAGCCGCCGGCGCTGGTGCTGACCGGGTTGCAGGAGGCGATGCGGGGCTACGGCGTCGACGCGCTGGCCACCGTCGTGCTCGCCCAGATCGAGCCCGAGGAGCACGGCACCCGGACACTGCGCTGGTCCAACGCGGGCCATCCGCCGCCGGTGCTGGTCGCTCCCGACGGTTCGGTGCGCCTGCTGGAGACCCGGCCCGAGACGCTGCTGGGCACCCGGTCGCGGACCCCGCGCACCGACCACCGGGTGCAGCTGCTGCCCGGCGCCAGCGTGATCTTCTACACCGACGGCCTGGTCGAGCGGCGCGGTGCCACGCTCGACGACGGGCTGGCCGAGCTGACCCGGGTCCTCGCCGGCTGCGCCGGGATGACCGCCGAGCAGATCTGCGAGCACCTGCTCGCGTCCTTCTCCGGCGCCACCGAGGACGACGTGGTGCTCGCCGTCGTCCGGGCCGGTGACTGATCAGCTGCCGGACAGCAGCCGCAGCACCAGGGCCAGCGGCGGCCAGGTGGCGCGGCCGCGCCGGGTCACGGCGTAGCAGCGCAGCCGGGCCTCGACCCCGGTCAGGGCGATCAGCCGTACGCCGGGCAGCGTGGCGGTCCCCATCGGCAGCAGCCCGACGCCCAGCCCGGCGACGATCATGTCCTGCACCAGGTCGAGGCTGTCGGCGCGGTGCACGATCCGGGGAGTGAAGCCGACCAGCGACGCCATCGTGCGGACCACGTCCTCGTCGGCGGTGTTACGGGAGTTGACGATCCAGTCGTGGCCGCCGAACCCGGCGAAGTCGGTGCCCGGGTCGTCCCGGGGCACCGCGAGACCCCACGGCATCTCCCACAGCGGCACCGACTCGAGCGCGGCGTCGAAGGCGGCCGGGGCCAGGTTGTAGTCGTAGGTCAGGGCCAGGTCCACGGCGTCCAGGGCGAGCAGCTCGAACGCCTCGAACGGCTCGTGCTCGTGGATCAGCAGGCGGACCCGGGGGTGGGTGGCGGCGAGCGTGGCCGCGACGGGCAGCAGGGACCGCCGTACGGCGGTGGCGAAGCCCGCGACCCGCAGCGCGCCGGCCGGCTCGGCCTGCGGGTCCAGGTCGAGCCGGGCCGCCTCGACCGCGGCCAGGATGGTGACCGCGTGCCCGGCCAGGCGCTGTCCGGCCGGGGTGAGCCGGACGCGGCGGCCGTCCGGCTCGATCAGTACGGCGCCGGCCTCGCGGGCCAGCACGGCGAGCTGCTGCGACACGGTCGAGGTGGTGATGTGCAACTCGTCGGCGACCGCCCGCATCGAGCCCAGCCGTGACAGTTCCACCAATAACCGCAGGCGGCGGGTGTCCATCCCGCTATTGTCAGCCGAACCTGAACGGTGTGTCCATCATTATGACGTGGACGTGAACGGTGATCCGGGGTTGTACTGGTCGGCATGCGTTCAGAAGCACGGACCGGAGCGTCGATGGCGCTCGCTTCGATGGTCCTCGTCCAGCTGGGTCTCGCCGTCTCCGTCGGCCTGCTCGACCAGATCGGCGCGGAGGGCGCGGCGTGGCTGCGGCTGGCCTGGGCCGGCGTGATCCTGCTGGTGCTCGTCCGGCCCCGGCTGCGTTCGTTCACGCGGGCCAGCCTGCTCAACACGATCGCGCTGGGCGTGGTCACGGCCGGCGTGACCATGCTGTTCATGGCGGCCATCGCCCGGCTGCCGCTGGGCACCGCCAGCGCGCTGGAGTTCCTCGGCCCGCTCGGCGTGGCGGTGGTGCGGGGCCGGCGCGGCACCAAGCTGTGGCCGGCGCTGGCGGCGGTCGGCGTGGTGCTGCTGACCGAGCCCTGGCACGGCGGCATCGACCTCGCCGGAGTCGGTTTCGCGCTGGCCGCGGCGCTGTGCTGGGCCGCGTACATCCTGCTCACCCAGCGGGTCGGCGACGACGTGGCCGGCCTGCAGGGTCTGGCGGTGTCGATGCCGGTCGCCGCGCTGGTGGCCACCGTGGTCGCCGGCCCGGCCGTGCTGGGGCAGATCACCTGGCAGCTGCTGCTGGCCGGCGTCGGCCTGGCCATCATGCTGCCGGTGGTGCCGTTCGCGCTGGAGATGCTGGCCCTGCGCCGGCTCACGACCGCCGCTTTCGGCACGCTGATGAGCCTGGAACCGGCCCTCGCGCTGCTGATCGGCCTGCTGGTGCTGGGTCAGGTGCCCGGCTGGGCGCCGGTGGCGGGGATCGCCTTCGTGGTCGCGGCCGGCATCGGCGCCGAGCGCACGGGCGCCCGCTCGGCCGCGGAACCCGCTGACGACCAGGCCTGCGAGCCTGTCCCGGCCACGCTGTAAATCATCGCAGAGCACCGCCGGTGAGCCCGCCGGTGGTGCCCACCTGTCCCGCATGTCGCGCGTCCTAGCGTTGACGCCCATGACGAACGACGACCTCGCCCGGGAACTGATCACCCTGACCGATGAGGACCGCGAGCTGCAGCCCGGCGCGCTGGGCGGGGACCCGGCCGCGCGGCTGGCGCACCGGCGGGTCACGGTGCGCAACGCCGACCGCCTCGCCGAGATCCTCGACGCGTACGGCTGGCCGACGGTGACCCTGGTCGGCGCCGAGGCCGCGCGCCGGGCCTTCCTCATCGCCCAGCACGCGGACCAGCAGCTCGACCTGCAACGCCGGGTGCTGCCGCTGCTGGACGCGGCGGTCGCGGCGGGAGAGGCCGACCCGTCGGCGCTGGCCATGCTGCGGGACCGGGTGCTGGTCAACGAGGGCCGCCCGCAGGTCTACGGCACCCAGATCGCCGGGGTGGCCGACGGCGCCCCGGTGCCGTGGCCGATCCAGGACCCGGACGGCATGGACGAGCGCCGCGCCGAGGTCGGCCTGGCCCCGTTCGCGGTGCACACCGCCCGGCACGCCCCCGCCTGCGACGAGTGACGGCCCGAAAAGGTTGACAGCCCGGTTGATCAACCTTCCGCGGCCCCCGGCAGTCCTTCCCTTCGCACAACACCTGTTGCCTGCCGAAGGGAAGTCCCATGTCGCGCGCCGGTGGCCGTACCGCGGTGCTGGTCCTGACGATGCTGCTCGCCGGCTGCGGCCCGGCGGGCGACCCGACCGTGGCGGCGCCGGCGGCCGCACCGGTGAGCCCGTCGGCGTCGCCTCAGGTGTCCAGGGCGGCGCTGCGCACGGCACCCCGGATCCGGTATCCGGAGCGCGGCGGCGGACGCTTCCGCACGGCCGCCGCCCAGCGTCCCCAGCCGCCGCACGGCACGGTGCTGCGCTACCGGGTGCTGGTCGAGAAGGACATCACCGGAGTCTCCACCGCCGGGTTCGCCGCCGCGGTGCAGCGGACGCTGGAGGACCCGCGCGGCTGGTCCGGCGGCGGGGTCCGGCAGCTGAGCCGGGTCGGCCCCGGTGACCGGTACGACTTCACGATCTCCCTGGTCACCCCGCGCACCCGGGACGAGCTGTGCCAGGACGTCCCGGACGGCTACACGTCGTGCCGCAACGGGGCCCGGGTGGTGCTCAACGTGGCGCGCTGGGCGCACGGTGTGCCGCACTACGGCGCGCCGCTCGCGGTCTACCGCCAGTACATGGTCAACCACGAGGTCGGGCACCGCCTCGGGCACGGTCACGAGCGCTGCCCCGGCAAGGGCGAGCCGGCGCCGGTCATGCAGCAGCAGACGCTGGGCCTGCACGGGTGCACGCCCAACGCGTGGCCGTACCGGGACGGTGAGCGGTACGCGGGCCCGTCGGGCAGCTACGACGATGAGGTGCCGTCGTCGTAGCGTCAGGAGATCAGGTGGGTGCCGCCGGCGATGGCCGCGGCGGCCAGAGTCAGGACGAAGGCCCAGCGGCGGTGGGTCGCGGCGGCGCTGAGGCGGTGGCTGTGCATGGTGCTCCTGACAGAAGACTCTTGTGGGGTCAGGTCCCAACCTACGGTGATGAAACCGGACGATCCACACCTTTGCCGCTGTTCCGCCGCGACGGCCGGCACGATGATCCATCCGGCGCGCGCCGGCCGCGTTCGGCCTAACCCGGACGGCGGACCCCGCGATCCGGCGCGGGCACCGGGTCGGCGTACGCGCCGGAGCGTCCGGCGTAGCGCTTGCCGCCGCGGTACGGCCACGCGTTCGCCCGGCAGCCGTGCAGTCCCAAGGTCTGCTGCTGCATGACCGGCGCCGGTTCGCCCATGCCGGGGCAGCGCTCGTGACCGTGCCCGAGGCGGTGCCCCACCTCGTGGTTGACCATGTACTGCCGGTAGACCGCGAGCGAGGAGCCGTAGCGCGGCACGCCCTTGACCCAGCGGGCCACGTTGAGCACGACGCGGTCACCGTTGCGGCAGGACGTGTAGGCGTCGGTGCTGCTGCGGCAGAGCCGGTCCCGGGTGCGGGGCGTGGCCAGGTAGATCGTGAAGTCGTACCGCTGACCCGGACCGGCCCGGCGCAGCCGCAGCGTCCCGCCGGCCGTCCAGCCGCGCGGATCTTCGAGGGTCCGGGTGACCGCGGCGGCGAACCCGGCGGTGGAGATCGCGGTGATGTCCTTCTCGACCAGCA
>NZ_JBSGFR010000085.1:0-21072 GCF_053603475.1 Actinoplanes sp. NPDC004185
GGGGGCTTGGGGGCGGGGATGGCCCACGCAGCTCGTCAGGCTTGATATCTGCGTGGGCCATCCCCGCCCCCAAGCCCGTTGGGGTCCATCTGGTTGCTTCGCCGCGGGCAACAAAGCTGCGAACCGAACGGCCTCAGCAGCGCCAGCATCAACGGGGCCGGCACCGCGTGGGGGCATCGAGACAGATGGCCGGCTCGCCTCCATCATGGCGCCCTGACGGTGACTCCCTGGCCCGTTGGGGCCGCGCCGCCGCGTGGTCCGAAGCCGCGTAGGTGGGCGTGGAGCGGAGGACGACCTCTCGGTGTCGTCGCCTCCCGCGGTTGCGTGGCTGGGGGCTGGGGTGGGGCTGACTTCGCTGGGACTCGGCTCGGCTTTGGCTTCGCTCGTTGGGTCAGGCTGACGTGCAAGCCAGGCATGTGGACAGCGCGAGCGGCCGCGACACCGAATGCGGGCCCAACTGCGTCTGGGTGAGTCGTGCATGGCTGAGCCGTGCCGGGCGAGCGGTGGGTGGCTGAGCCGTGCGGCCGGGCGGTGGGTGAGGGGTGGGTGGCTGAGCCGTGCCGGACGAGCGGTGCTTGGTCCAGTCGGGCCGGGCGAGCGGTGCTTAGCCGAGCCGTGCCGGGCGAGCGGTGCCTGGGTGATGCCGTGCTCGGGCGATGCCGTGCTTGGGCAGTTTCGCCTCGGCCGGCCCGCGCGGGCGGGGCTGGCCTACGCCGAACCCGGCCGCGCAAGCTGCGGACTACGAGCTGCGGCTGACCCGCATGCGACCAGGAAGCGCGCCTCGGCCGGGAGATGGTTGCGGCTCCTGGTCCGGTCCGAAGCCGGCGGGCGAGCAGAGAGCCGGACCACAACGGGCTTGGGGGCGGGGATGACCCACGCAGATATCAAGCGTGACGAGCTGCGTGGGTCATCCCCGCCCCCAAGCCCCTCAAGGGCAACCAAGCAAAGACAGCTAGGGCTGAGACTTGCTACGAGCCCGGATCCGAACCCCGAGAACGATCAGCACCAGCCCCGCCACAGCAACGATCGGCCCGACGATCGCCCAGATCGTCACGCCGCTCATCACGCTGCCGCCGAGCAGGTCGAGGCCCTGAGCCGTCCACAGCACGCCCAGCACGACCCCGAGCAGGCCCGCGGTCAGCCACGGCCAGCCCTTCATCGGCACGCCCTCACCAGCGGTCATGGACCTGGGGGCGGATCAGCTCGTCGTAGACCGACCGGACCACCTCGTGGGCCTCGTCGCCCAGCGGGGCCAGCTCGCCGGCCGCGGCGTTGGCCCTGGCCTGCTCCGCGTTGCGGGCGCCGGGGATGACCACGGTGACCGCGGGCTGGTCGATGATCCAGCGCAGGGCGAACTGGGCCATGGTCGCGCCGGTCGGTACGTGCGGCAGCAGCCGCTGGACGGCCTGCAGGCCGGTGCCGAAGTCGACGCCGGAGAAGGTCTCGCCGACGTCGAAGGCCTCACCGTGCCGGTTGTACGTGCGGTGGTCGTCCTCGCTGAACGTGGTGTGCTCGTCGTAGCGTCCGGACAGCAGGCCGCTGGCCAGGGGCACCCGGGCGATGATGCCGACGCCGGCTTCGGCGGCCGCGGGCAGCACCTGCTCCAGTGGCTTGAGGCGGAGCGCGTTCAGGATGATCTGGACGCTCGCGGTGCCGGGGCGGGCGATGGCCGCCAGCGCCTCGTCGACCTTCTCGACGCTGACGCCGTACGCTGCGATGCGCTTTTCCTGCACCAGGGTGTCCAGCGCGTCGTAGATCGCGTCGGTGGAGAACACCGGGGTCGGCGGGCAGTGCAGCTGCACCAGGTCGAGGGTGTCGACGCCCAGGTTGGTGCGGGACCGGTCGGTCCAGGCCCGGAAGTTGTCCAGGGTGTAGTTGGCCGGTTCCTGGGGCACCCGGCGGCCCATCTTGGTGGCCACGGTGAGCTGCGGCTTGTCCTTGATGAACTTGCCGATGACCTGCTCGCTGCGGCCGTCGCCGTAGACGTCGGCGGTGTCGATGAAGGTGACGCCGGCGTCGACCGCCGCGCCCAGGGTGGCGAGCGCGTCGTCCTCGCTCACGCTGCCCCAGTCGGCGCCGAGCTGCCAGGCGCCGAGTCCGATCACTCCGACGGTGCGCCCCATGCGGGCGAAGCTGCGATTTTCCACGCGGCCGAGCCTAGTCCGCCGATGGTACGCTGCAAACAAGACGTACGTACGGTTTGGAGGACGGCCATGTGGGACCCCGCCGTGTACCACCGCTTCGGCAACGAACGCTCGCGCCCGTTCCACGATCTTGTCGCCCGGATCGGTGCGCCGAGCCCGCGGGCCGTCACCGACCTCGGCTGCGGCCCGGGCGAGCTCACCGCCGGCCTCGCGCACCGCTGGCCGGGCGCCCGGATCACCGGCCTGGACTCCTCGCCCGAGATGATCGGCAAGGCGCGGGCCCTGAGCGCGCCGGTGGAGTTCGCCGTGGCCGACGTCGGCGACTGGCAGCCCGGCCCGGACACCGACGTGGTCGTCACCAACGCCGTCCTGCAATGGGTCCCCGGGCACCGGGAGCTGCTCGACCGGTGGATCCGCGCCCTGCCGTCCGGCGCCTGGTTCGCCATGCAGGTCCCCGGCAACTTCGACGCCCCCTCACACCGCGCCCTGCGTGCGCTGGCCCGCAGCGCCCCGTACGCGGACACCGTCGGCGACATCGTCCGGGAGGCGCCGGTGGACGACGCCGTCGGCTACGCCGCGTTGCTGACCGGTGCCGGGGCCGCCGTGGACGCCTGGGAGACCACCTACATCCACCTGCTGCCGGACACCGGGCCCGAGCACCCGGTGCTGCGCTGGATGGAGGGCACCGCGCTGCGGCCGGTGAGAGCCGCGCTGGACGATCCGGCGTGGCGCGAGTTCCGGGTCGCACTCGGTGCCACGCTGACGGCGGAATACCCTGCCCGCAACGGGTACGTGGCGTTCCCGTTCCGCCGGATCTTCGCGGTGGCGACCATCGCCTAGGGGGAGAAGTTGACCGACCTGACCGCCTTCATCGCCGGACTGCCCAAGGCCGAGCTGCACGTGCACCACGTCGGCTCGGCGTCGCCGCGGATCGTGGCCGAGCTGGCCGCGCGGCACGAGGGTGATACGCCGGTGCCGGCCGACCCGGCCGCGCTGGCCGACTACTTCGCGTTCCGCGACTTCGGCCACTTCATCGAGATCTACCTGAGCGTGGTCGACCTGATCCGCGACGACCAGGACGTCCGGACGCTGACCTACGAGGTGGCCCGCGAGCTCGCCCGCCAGCAGGTCCGCTACGCCGAGCTGACCGTGACGCCGTACTCGCACGTGCGGCGCGGTATCCCGGCGCCGGCGTTCTGCGCGGCCATCGAGGACGCCCGGGCCGGCGCCGCCGCCGACTTCGGGGTCGACCTGCGCTGGTGCTTCGACATCCCGGGGGAGGCCGGGCTGGCCGCCGCCGAGGAGACGCTGCGGATCGCGCTCGAGGAGCAGCCCGCCGGTCTGATCAGCTTCGGCCTCGGCGGTCCCGAGGTGGGCGTGCCACGGCCGCAGTTCAAGCCGTACTTCGACAAGGCCCGCGCGGCCGGGCTGCACAGCGTGCCGCACGCCGGCGAGACGACGGGTCCGGAGACCATCTGGGACGCGCTGCGCGACCTCGGCGCGGAGCGGATCGGGCACGGCATCGCCGCCGCCCGGGACCCGCAGCTGATGGCCTACCTGGCCGAGCACGGGATCCCGCTGGAGGTCTGCCCGACCTCCAACGTACGGACCCGGGCCGTGCCCACCATCGACGAGCACCCGCTGCCGGTGCTGGTCGCCGCCGGGGTGCCGGTCACGATCAACTCCGACGACCCGCCGATGTTCGGCACCACCCTGGAGGAGGAGTACGCGGTGGCCGCCCGGCTGCTAGGGCTCGACGCGGCCGGGGTGGCCGGTCTCGCCCGCGCAGCCGTGCACGCGTCGTTCCTGGCCCCGGCCGGTAAGTCAGCGCTGCTGGCCGAGATCGACGACTACGCCGCCGGTCAGAAGCCGGGGGAGCGGAAGCCCGCGTAGAGCGGCTCCTGCCACAGCGCCAGCACGGCGAGGATCCCCAGCACCAGGACCGTCACGATCCGGACGACCCGGCGCCGGTTGAACCGGCCCGGGTCCTCGTCCGGCTCCAGCTCCGGATCGGTGCGTACGTCGGTGTCCAGCATCGTCACTCCCATCGCCCGGATCTCAGCCGGGAACCGCCGTCCAACTCTGGTGCCGGGCCTGCTCCGGCTGTTGCAGGACGAGCAGCCGGGACGCGCCGAAACGCTGGCTGCCCACGCCGGCGACCAGGCCGCCGGCGGTGGTGCGCAGGCTGAAGCCGTAGTCCGTGGCGAACAGCGACCACCGGCCGCTGCCGGCCGAGGTGCAGTCGCCCTGCACGAGCGGCGCACCGGCGACCGGGTTGCCGTCCAGCGGGATCACGCACTTGCCGGTCGCCCGCGACTGCAGCGAGAAGGCGCCGGCCGCGGCCGGGACCAGTTTCCACTGCTGCTGCGAGTCGCCGTCCGGGCCGCCGAGCGCCACCGGGGTGCCGTTCGCCGTCCGCGCGGCGTACAGGTCGGCCGCCCCGCCGGTGAGCGAGTTGGTCAGGACGAACCACGTGTTCGCCGCGGGCCGGGCCGCGGGGGCCGACTGGGCGGTGCCCTTGGCCAGGTAGCCGTTCGTGCTGCGGATCGCGACCTGGTACTTGGCGTCCGGGCGCAGGCCGATCAGCTTGGCGCGGGTCGCCACCGTGGTGGCGATCTTCACCCCGTCGACCTCGACGTCGTAGCTGGCCTTGGGGCCGGCCGCGCTCCAGGTGAGCCGTACGGAGGTGCTGTGGGGCTCGCGCACCTCGAGAACCGCCTGCACGCCCGGAGCCGCTGCCGGGGTCGTGGGGACCGGCGGCGGGGCGGCCGTGGTCGGGTCGGCCGCGGGAGCGCCGGTCGTCGGAGCCGGGACGCCGGGCGCGGTCGCGCCGGGCTCGGCGCCGGGCGGCAGTGCGTCGCCGCCGCCGTCGGAGGCGTCACCGCCGGTGGCGGTCGGCTCCGGAGCCTCCGGCCCCTCGGGAGCCGCCGTGCTGGGGGTCGCCCGCGGGGTCGCGTCCGGCTCGGCCGGTACGGCGTTCGGCGCGTCCGGGACGTCGTCGCCGCCGTCGCTGCGCAGCAGGAACTCGCTCTGCGCCACGTTCCAGTTGTCCGCCAGGTAGCTCTTCGGCTTCGGGTTCGTGTTGAAGTAGTCGTCGTGGCCGCAGTCGAGGCGGTCCTCGTGCTTCTTCGGGCAGACCGCGCGCAGGGCCGTGTCGGAGCGGTCCTTGTTGCACATCAGGTCGTAGTCGTCGGTGCAGCTGCCGGCGCCGGTGGAGTTCGGCGAGTCCTGCAGCCGGGCGCCGAACATCTGGGTCACCTCGCGGGCCGCCACCACCGAGCTCCAGCAGCCCGCGTCGACCCGGCCGTACGACGGCCCGCCGTTGTTGCGGTTGCCCAGCCCCGGCCGCTTGTCGGCGACGAAGGTGCCGATGCCGCAGTACACGTTGGTGTCGGCGAAGATCAGGTATTTGCGGTCGGTGCGGTTGTAACCGAGCGTCTGCAGCGCGTCGATGTTGCCGGTGAACGACTCCAGCGCCGCCTCGGGCACCTGGACCTCGGCGACGTCGACCCGGCACTGCGGGGTGGTCACGAAGCGCACGTGCCGGGAGCCGCCGGTCTCGGCCGCGCTCGCGTCGAAGATCTGGTCGACGCCGGCCGACCAGGTGCGCATCGAGCCGAGGAAGTCGGCGTAGCGGCTCGGGGTGCCGAACTCGTGCAGGTAGAGCACCTGGACCCGCTTGCCGGTGCGTCCGTCGCCCTCGCAGGCCACGTCGTGCGTACCCATGACGAAGTCGGCCTCGCCGGGAGCCGCGTCCGGGATCAGCGCCGGGGCGCCGGGCGACAGCGAGGAGCCGCCCTGGTCGCGGACGATCTCGGCGTCCGGGGGCACGGATGCCGACTCGCGGGCCGGGTCGGCCGGCTCGGGCACCTTGGCCGTCACCGGGGCGACGTCGCGGGTGACCTTCAGGCCGGCCGGTGCCGGGTCGGGACCGTGGGTGCAGGTCTCCTCGTCGAGCTCGTACACGCCCGCGCAGAGCGAGTCCTTGTCACCCGGCTTGAGCCCGAAGTAGACCAGGCCGAGGCCGGGGTTGTCGGCCGGCCGGGCGGCGTAGGTGATCCGCTCGCCGTCCTGGCCCTCGCCGTCACCCGTCCAGCCGCCGCCGACCACGCTCGGTCCGACCACGCCGCCGATGCCGAGCATCGCGACGCCCAGCAGCACCGGCAGCAGCCGGTGCGGGCGGGGGGTGGCACGCCGGCGTCCCCGGTCGGCGGGCGCCCGCCGTCGCGAGGACGGCGCCTCCCCACGCGGCGCGGGACGTCGGTGGGTGGACAAACCATCTCCTCGTACTGCGGGGGCGCGGTGGGAGGGGGTTATGGGGTGACCACCTCCCACCGCGAGGTGGCCTGCCGGATCCGTGGTGTGGGGTTGTGCGTCGGGCTGCGGACCGGCCGGCCGGATGGGATCGGGGTAGAGCGTGCCAGGCGGGGACCGCCAGGGGAACGCCTTTAATACAGATCTAAGCAATCGTTGTACCGTCCGGGTTGTTTCGCGGTGCTCCGTGCGATCAGGCCGTGTTTCACGCGTCGTCCGTGCGTTGATGCGGCCACTTGCGCTTCTCCGGATCCCGTTCCCGGGCCAGCCGGCCGACCAGGCCGAAACGGTTCACCTGTTTCGGTGCGGCCTCGGCGTCGGCCAGCAGCATGACGACGCTGGCCCCGCCCATCGCGGCCCGGTCCAGGCTCACCGAGCCGCCGGTGGCCTGGGCCGCCCGCCGCGCGATGTCCAGGCCCAGGCCGGTCGAGCCCTGCTCGCTCTCCCCGCGGCGCAGGGCCTTCTCCGGGTCGTCGATGCCCGGCCCGGCGTCGTCGACCCGCAGCGCGACCCAGCCGTCGCGGCGGCTGATGCCCACCTCGAACGCGGTGCCCTGCGGGGTGTAACGGAAGACGTTGCCGAGCACGGCGTCCAGCGCGGCGGCCAGCTCCGCCCGGGCCACCGGCACCGGGATGCGCAGGTGCGCGCCGACCACCCGGTACTGGCGCTCCTGGTCGCCGGCCAGCGCGGACCAGAAGACCATCCGGTCGCGGACCACCTCGCTGGCGTCGCAGAGCCCCTCCTCGGGCGCCGCGACCTGGGCCGCGACGGCCTGCCGGGTGGTGTTGATCAGCTGGTCGACCTCGCCCTCGAGGGTCACGATGGCCTGCCGGATGCGCCGGATGCCGCGCCGGCGGTCGAGCTCGGCCGCGGAGAACTCACCGATGTGGGTGTCGTCGGGATCGAGCGCCTCGGCGTCCAGGCGCAGCACGGTCAGCGGGGTGCGCAGCCGGTGCGACAGGTCGGCGACCAGCTCCCGCTCGCTGGTGCGCGAGGTGACCAGGCGGTCGGCCATGCGATTGAACGCGTACCCGGCCTCGGCCAGCTCGCGGGGGCCGGAAGGCTGGATGCGCACGCCGAGGTCGCCGCCGCCGACGGCCATCGCCGCGTGCACCAGGTTGCGCACCGAGGCCACCGCGCCGCGGGCCAGCCGGTCGACCACGATCACCGAGCCCAGCACCAGGCCGAGCATGATGCCCAGCAGGATCCACCAGTCCCGGGCCGTGCCCGCGCCGAGCTCCTCGTCGCTGACGAAGGCCTCGACCACCGAGGTCTTGTCGCCGGAGCGGACCGGCTCGAGCCGGACCAGCCCGTCCTCGGCCTCGATGACCAGCGCCTCGGTGCCCTTGGCGGCGTCCAGGACGTCGTCGGCGCCGACCCGGGTGGTGCCCACGGTGTCCGGCGGGTGCACGACCAGGCCGCCGCCGGCGCTCTTGACCGCGGCGTCGACGTTCTTCTTGTTCGCTCCCGCGGCGATGGCCCCTGCGACCAGCGCACTGCGCTGCTCGGCCGTGGACATGGCCTGGTCACGGTGGTCCTCACGCAGCTCCCAGCCCAGCGGGACGAGGAACGCGAGGGCGGCGATTGCGGTGGTGGCGGCGCTGACGCAGGCCAGCCGCGCCCTCAGTCCGGCGCCACCAACCGGAATCCGACCCCCCGCACGGTGCGCAGGTAGCGAGGCTTCGCCGCGGATTCGCCCAGTTTCCGACGTAGCCAGTACAGATGCACGTCGATCGTCTGGTCCTCGCCGACTGACGGCTGTCGCCATACCTCCTCCAACAGCTCACGGCGCGACACGACCCGGCCCGGGCGGGCGGCCAGGTACGCCAGCAGGTCGAATTCCTTGCGGGTCAGCGCCAGTGGCTGGTCGGCCAGGCTGGCACTGCGTTCGCCGACGTCCACCCGCAGCTCGCCGACCTCGTGCACGGCGGGCTGGGCGGTCCGGCTGGCCCGGCCGACGCGGCGCAGCACCGTGGTGATCCGCGCGTCGAGGTGGGCACCGGTGAACGGCTTGACCATGTAGTCGTCGGCCCCGGCGCGCAGCAGCCGCACCACGGTCTGCTCGTCGTCGCGGGCGGTGGCGATGATGATCGGGACGTCGGTGATGCCGCGCAGCATGCGCAGCGCGTCCGAGCCGTCCAGGTCAGGCAGGCCCAGGTCGAGCACCACCAGGTCGGGGGTCTCGGCGGCCACCCGGCGCAGGGCGTCCAGGGCTGTGCCGACGGCGTGCACGGCGTGCCCCCGATCGGCCAGCGACCGGAGCATGGCGCCGCGCACGACGTGATCGTCCTCGACGAGCAACACCGTGGCCATGCAGAGAAGGTACTGCCCTTGGCAAGCCACGCCGAATCCGTCATTCAGAGGCAGCCATCGATCACCCACAGTCACCGGAAACCGGACGCTATAGGATGGCGCGTACCGATGACCTTCACACTCTTTCCCGACGCACGTCTTGCTCTCGCCGCCGACAGCCTGGCCGGTCTCTCGGTCGGCGACGCGCTCGGCGCCCAGTATTTCGTCCCCGGCCACCACGCCGCGGACCTCTCCCGGGGCCACCTGCCCACCCCGCCGTGGCCGTGGACCGACGACACCGAGGAAGCCTGCTGCCTGGTCGCCGCCCTGACCGCCAGTGACGAGCTCAGCCTCGACCGGGACCACTTCGCCGACCTGCTCGGCCGGCACTTCGACGCCTACCGCGGCTACGGGCCGGGGGCGGTGGTCATGCTCCGGCAGATCCGCGAGGGCACCCCGTGGCCGATCGCCGCCGCGGCCGCCTTCGACGGTCAGGGCTCCGCCGGCAACGGCGCCGCGATGCGGGCGGCCCCGATCGGCGCCTGGCACGCCGACTCGCTGGCTCATGCCGCGGCCCAGGGCGCCCGGGCGGCCGAGGTCACCCACGCCCATCCCGAGGGCATCGCCGGCGGGGTGGCGGTCACCGTCGCGGCCGCGATCGCGACGGCGGCCCGCCTCGACGGTCACCGGCCCGGGCCGGCGCAGTTCCTGGCGGCAGTCGCGGGCCGGGTCGCCCCCGGACACGTACGGGACGGCCTGGAACGGGCCCAGCGCCTCACCGACCCCGCGGAGGCCGCGTACGAGCTCGGCACCGGATCGAGGTCGACGGCGCCGGACTCGGTGCCGTTCGCCGTCTGGGTCGCCGCCCGGCACCTCGGCGACTATCCGGCCGCGATCACCACCTGCGTCACCGCGGGCGGCGACGTGGACACCACCGCCGCGATGGCCGGGGGCATCGTCGCCGCGTACACCGGGGCGGACGGGATTCCGGCGGCCTGGCTGGCGGCGCGCGAGGAGCTGCCCGACTGGGTGACCGCGTCGCGCGAAGCCTGACCGAAGCGACCTACTAGCATCGTGCTCGACCCCGTTTTGACGCAAAGGAGAACCACTGTGTCTGCACCCCGTACCCCCGCCGAGGGCCTGGTCGTCCCGGCCGGGACGACGGCGGCCGACGCGGTGGCCGCCGCCGGCCTGCCCGCCGCCGGTCCGAAGGCGATCGTGGTCGTGCGTGACCCGGCCGGGCGGCTGCGCGACCTGGACTGGGCCCCCGAGCTGGACACCGAGGTCACCCCGGTGCCGCTGGACTCGCCCGACGGGCTGAACGTGCTGCGCCACTCGGCTGCGCACGTGCTGGCCCAGGCCGTGCAGGACATCTTCCCGGAGGCGAAGCTCGGCATCGGCCCGCCGATCGAGAACGGCTTCTACTACGACTTCGACGTGGCCAAGCCGTTCGTGCCCGAGGACCTGGCCAAGCTCGAGAAGCGGATGCAGGAGATCGTCAAGGCCGGCCAGACCTTCCGGCGCCGCGAGTACGGCTCGCTCGACGAGGCCAAGGTGGAGCTGGCGAACGAGCCGTACAAGCTCGAGCTGGTCGACATCAAGGGTGACGTCGACGCCGACGAGGTCATGGAGGTCGGCGGCGGCGAGCTGACCCACTACGACAACATCGACAAGGACGGCAAGCGCGTCTGGGGCGACCTGTGCCGCGGCCCGCACCTGCCGACCACCCGGCTGATCGGCGCGTTCAAGCTGATGCGCAGCGCCGCCGCGTACTGGCGGGGCAGTGAGAAGAACCCGCAGCTGCAGCGGATCTACGGCACCGCGTGGCCGACCCGCGACGAGCTCAAGGCGTACCAGAAGCTGCTGGAGGAGGCCGCCCGGCGCGACCACCGCAAGCTCGGTGCCGACCTGGACCTGTTCTCGTTCCCCGAGGAGCTGGGCTCCGGCCTGCCGGTGTTCCACCCCAAGGGCGGCATCATCCGGCGCGAGATGGAGAACTACTCGCGGCGCAAGCACGAGGAGGCCGGCTACTCCTTCGTGAACACCCCGCACATCACCAAGGGGAACCTCTTCGAGACCTCCGGGCACCTCGACTGGTACGCCGACGGCATGTTCCCGCCCATGGAGATGGAGGGCGCGAACTACTACCTCAAGCCGATGAACTGCCCGTTCCACGACCTGATCTTCCGGTCCCGCGGCCGGTCCTACCGCGAGCTGCCGCTGCGCATGTTCGAGTTCGGCACCGTCTACCGGTACGAGAAGTCCGGCGTCCTGCACGGCCTCACCCGGGTCCGGGGCATGACCCAGGACGACGCGCACATCTTCTGCGCCCCGGAGCAGATGGAGGCCGAGCTCACCTCGCTGCTGACCTTCGTGCTCGACCTGCTCAAGGACTACGGCCTGGACGACTTCTACCTGGAGCTGTCGACCCGCAACCCGGAGAAGTCGGTCGGCACCGACGAGAACTGGGAACTGGCCACCGAGACCCTGCGCCGGGTCGCCGAGGAGTCGGGCCTGACCCTGGTGCCGGACCCGGGCGGCGCGGCGTTCTACGGCCCGAAGATCAGCGTGCAGGTCAAGGACGCGATCGGCCGCACCTGGCAGATGTCGACCATCCAGCTCGACTTCAACCTGCCGGAACGCTTCGAGCTGGAGTACTCGGCGGCCGACGGCACCCGCAAGCGGCCGATCATGATCCACCGAGCCCTGTTCGGCTCGGTCGAGCGGTTCTTCGGGGTGCTCACCGAGCACTACGCGGGCGCGTTCCCGGCCTGGCTGGCGCCGGTGCAGGTGGTCGGCATCCCGATCCGCGACGACCACGCCGACTACCTGGCCGAGTTCGTGGCGCGGCTCAAGGCCGAGGGCATCCGGGCCGAGGTCGACTTCTCCGACGACCGGATGCAGAAGAAGATCCGCACCGCCCAGCAGCAGAAGATCCCGTTCATGGCGATCGCCGGCGACGACGACGTGAACGGCGGCACCGTGTCGTTCCGCTACCGCGACGGCTCGCAGCGCAACGGGGTCGCGCTCGACGAGGCGGTCGCGCACGTCGTCGAGGTCGTGCGCAGCCGGGTCAACGCCGGGCCGTCCGCGGCCTGAGACCCCCGCGCCTCCTGGGTCCCGCGTCAGCTCAGCGGCGGGATCCAGGAGTCCGGGTCGGCGCAGTCACCGATGGTGAGCTCCCCGATCAGCGCGTCCAGCTCGCGCCGCGGGAAGAGTGACTCCACCGTGACGACGCAGTGGTCGGCTTCGACGATGAGCCGGCCGCGGGGCTCGTACCAGGCCGGCAGCTTGCCGACCTGGGTCCGGCCGGTCAGCGCCGCGCGCTTGCGCTCCCAGTTGGCGTCCCGGGCGGCGGTCAGCACGGCGACCTCGAGGCCGCCCGGCAGTCCGTTGTAGACGGCTGCGCCCGAGGGCGCGCGGGAGCCGGTGCTGAAACCGACCGCCGTCTGCCCCCGGTCGATCCGGTGGTCCGGCGACCGGAGGTAGGTCAGCTCCAGGCCCTTGGGCATCCGGACGCCGAGGCGCAGCGGCAGCCGCAGGTCGCGGGGTGAGCCGAGGGTCACCGCGGCGGCGAGCCGGAGCAGGTCGGTCCGGGTGATCTTGTCCTTGGTCCGGGCGGTGTCGGCGTAGACCACGATCCACGTGCCGGACGGGTCCCGCCGGCCCACTGCCGGGGTCTGCCACGGCTCGGTCTCCCCGGTGGTGTGCCCGGCGAAGGAGAAGGAGCTCAGGTAGCGGAAGTCGTCGATCTGCTCGGCCCCGCGGAACTGGCTCTCGTCCAGCGTGCCCGGCGAGAAGGCGGTCACCTCACCGCCGTACGTGCCGTCGGGGCTGCTGCCCAGCCCGAGGTTCTGCACGGTCAGGGTCTGCCGGTCGCCGTCGGTGACGCTGGCGGTGACCACGTAGCCGGAGGTCTGGTCCACGTTGAGGGTCACCTGCCAGGGACGGCGGCCGAGGGCGGCCGGCGCGGCACCTGGTGCGATCGGCTCGTCGCCGCCTGTGCGTAGGGCGACCACGGTCGTCACCGTCACGCCGGCCACCAGCACTGCCACGATCAGGCTCACCAGGACACCGCGACGGTGCCGGATATGCGTCCCACGCATGGTCGTCCACCTCACTCGATCGCCGACACTCTATGACGGATGTCGATGTCCGGCGCGCACCGGGCGGGCACCGGCCCGGCTGACTAGGGTGGGAGCGTGAGTGACGCAGGGGAGCGGGACGGTCTCGACCGGCTCTGGACGCCGCACCGGATGGCGTACATCTCGGGGGCGGACCGGCCCGAGGGCGGTTACGAGGCGCCGGCCGACTGCCCGTTCTGCGTGGCGCCCGGGCTGGACGAGGGGGACAGCCTCGTGGTGGCCCGCGGTGAGCAGGTCTTCGCGGTGCTCAACCTGTATCCGTACAACCCGGGTCACCTGCTGGTCTGCCCGTACCGGCACGTCGCCGACTACACCGAGTTGACCGACGCCGAGACCGTCGAGCTGGCCGGTTTCACCCAGCGGGCGATGCGGGTCATCCGCCGGGCCAGCAGCCCGCACGGCTTCAACCTGGGGATGAACCAGGGTGCCGTGGCCGGGGCCGGGATCGCGGCGCACCTGCACCAGCACGTGGTGCCGCGGTGGGGCGGCGACGGCAACTTCATGCCGGTGATCGGCCGGACCAAGGTGCTGCCGCAGCTGCTCGGCGACACCCGCGCGCTACTGGTGAAGGCCTGGGGCGAGGCTTAGGGCCCGGATCCCGGCGGCGATCTGCTCCGCGGACGGCGCGCGGGCCGGGTCGGTCAGCCACTGGGTCAGCACGCCGGACATCAGGGCCATCGCGACCGCGCCGGTCGTGCGTACCGTCTGCTCGTCGATCGTCTCCTCCTCCCGGCCGGTGAGGATCGCGGCCAGGCCGCGCCGCCCCTGTTCGATGCCTTCGGCGAGCTGGGCCTTGAGCTCGGGGGAGTGCTCGCTCTGCAGCATCGCCTCGATGCTGGCCAGCCACAGCTCCCGGTGGCTCAGGATGCTGCCGATGACCCGCTGCCAGTAACGCACCAGCGGGTCGGCCGACTCGTCGCCGCCGGCGGTGGCCAGCGCGATCCCGACCGCGTCGCCCCAGTCCTCGATCGCGCTGAGCATGGCCGCCTGCATCAGGGCCTGGGTGGAGCCGTAGTGGTAGCCGATCGAGCCGAGGTTGGTCCCCGACGCCGCGACGATGTCACGGGCGGTGGTCCGCGCGTAGCCCTTCTCGAAGAGGCAGCGCTTGGCGCCGGCCAGCAGATCCGCACGGTGTCCCATGGCCGCCATCCTAAGTTCTATACAAACGTGTAAGACGTTTGTATAGTAACGGCCATGACGCATCGCGACGTACTCATCTCCGGTGCCGGCCTCGCCGGTCCCGCCCTGGCCCACCAGCTGCACCGGTACGGCTTCCGTCCCACGGTCGTCGAGCGGGCCCCGGCCCTGCGCGACGGCGGCTACAAGGTCGACATCCGCGGCGCCGCGACCGACGTCCTCAAGCGCATGGGCCTCTACCAGGCGGCCCGGGCCGCCGACACCGGCATGCGCCACGTGACCTACGTCCGGCGCGACGGCCGGCAGATCGCCCGGCTCGACGCCGACCTGCTGATGGGCCGGCGCGACGACGACCTCGAGGTCATGCGCACCGACCTGACCCGGATCCTGTACGGCGCTACCGCCGCCGACGTGGAGTACGTCTTCGGCGACGCGATCGCCGCGATGACCGACGGCCCCGACGGCGTCGACGTCACCTTCACCAGCGGGGCCACCCGCCGGTTCGCCCTGGTCGTGGGCGCGGACGGGGTGCACTCGGCCACCCGGCGCCTGGCGATGGGCGAGGTGCCGCTGCGCTACCTGGGCGCGCACATCGCGATCTTCGACGTGCCGAACGAGCTGGGCCTGGACCGCGAGGAGATCTTCTACACCGAGCCGGGCCGGATGGTCTTCGCCTACAGCACCGGCGGCACCGCGCCGGCCAAGGTCGGCATGGTCTTCGGCGCGGACGAGCCGGTGCTGGGCCGGGAGGTGCTGGCGGACCGGATGGCCGGCCTGGGCTGGCAGGTGCCGCGCTTCCTCGACCTGCTGCGCACCGCCGGCGACGTCTACTTCGACGCGCTGAACCAGGTGGAGCTGCCGCGCTACTCCGCCGGCCGGGTCGTGCTGCTCGGCGACGCCGCGCACTGCCCGTCCCCGGCGGCGGGCCAGGGCACCAGCATGGCCCTGGTCGGGGCCTACCTGCTGGCCGGCGAGCTGGCTGCGGCGGCCGGCGACCACCGGGCCGCCTTCGACCGGTACGAGGCCAGGCTGCGCCCGTACGCGGAACGCAACCTGGCCTTCGGCGTCAAGATGGCCGGCGACATGGTCCCGGGTGGCCGCCTCTCGCTGGCGGTCCGCAACTACGGCATGCGCACGCTGAAGTACCACCCGCTCAAGCGGCAGATCATCGAACGCGTCACCCGGCCCCTGCACGACGCGGCCAACGCCATCGAGCTGCCGTCCTACCCGATGGCGCCGGTCGCGTGAGCGGGTCTACCTGCTCGCATGCTCCTTGCGGATGGCGTCGGCCAGGTGCGCGGGCATCGGCTCATGCCGGGCGTAGGTGCGGCTGAAGGTGCCCGCGCCCGAGGTGAGCGCCCGCAGCTCGACCGCGTAGCGGACCAGCTCGGTGGCCGGCACCTCGGCCCGGACCAGGCTGTGGTCGCCGTCCTCGGTCACCTCGGTGCCCAGCGGCCGGCCCCGGCGCCCGGACAGGTCACTCATCACCGCGCCGACATAGCTGTCCGGCACCCGCACCACGATCTCGTCGACCGGCTCGAGCAGTGTCACCTGACCCTGCTCGGCGGCGGTCCGCAGGGCCAGCGCCCCGGCCGTCTGGAACGCGGCGTCGGAGGAGTCGACGCTGTGCGCCTTGCCGTCCACCAGCGTCACCCGCAGGTCGACCACGGGGTAACCGGCGACGATGCCCCGTTCGAGCTGGGCCCGTACCCCTTTCTCCACCGACGGGATGTAGTTGTGCGGCACCGCGCCGCCCACGACCTTGTCCACGAACTCGAAACCGCTGCCGCGCGGCAGCGGTTCGATCTTGATCGAGCAGACGGCGTACTGGCCGTGCCCGCCGGACTGCTTGACGTGCCGGCCGTGTCCTTGTGCCGGGGCGCTGAAGGTCTCGCGCAGGGACACCTTCACCGGCTCGGTGTCCAGCTCCACGCCGCCGGCGCGCAGCCGTTCGAGGACCACGTCGGCGTGCGACTCGCCCATGCACCACAGCACCTGCTGGTGGGTGTCGGCGTTGCGTTCCAGCCGCAACGTGGGGTCACCGGCGACGAGCCGGGCCAGATTCTTGGCCAGCGCGTCCTCGTCGGAACGGGTCTTGGCCACCACTGCGATCGGCAGTAGCGGCTCCGGCATGCTCCATGGCTCCATGAGCAGCGGCTGGTCCTTGGCGGAGATGGTGTCACCGGTCTCGGCGCTGCCCGACTTGGTGATCGCGCAGATGTCCCCGGCGACGCAGGCGCTCACCTCCCGCAGCTGGGCGCCCAGCGGGGAGTAGACGTGCGCGATCCGTTCGTCGGCGTCGTGGTCGGGATGTCCCCGCTCGGTGAGGCCGTGCCCGGAGACGTGCACGGTCAGCTCGGGGCGCAGCGTGCCGGAGAAGACCCGGACCAGCGAGACCCGGCCGACGTGCCGGTCGATCGTGGTCTTGACCACCTCGGCCACCAGCGGGCCGTCCGGGTCGCAGGTCAGCGGCGGGCGGGGGCTGCCGTCCACCCCGGTGACCACGGGCAGGTCGTGCTCCAGGGGCGACGGCGCGGCGCTGACCAGGCCGTCGAGCAGCGCGTCCAGGCCGACCCCGGTCGCGGCACAGACCGGGATGACCGGGTGGAAGGTGCCCCGGGCCACCGCCTTCTCCAGGTCCGGGATCAGCGTGTCGGTGCTGATCAGCTCGCCGGCGACGTACCGGTCCATCAGGGTCTCGTCCTCGCTCTCGGCGATGATCCCCTCGATGAGCAGGTCACGGTCGTCCTTGATGGGCAGCAGGTGCTCGCGCTCGGCCTCGCCGGCCCGCGGCGGATAGCCGGCCGAGTAGTCCAGCACCTTCAGCGTGACCAGGCCCAGCAGGCCGGCGATGGAGGCACCGTCGTCGCCGAGCATGGGCTGGTAGATCGGCATGACGTTCTCGCCGAAGGCCTCCTGGCACTCCTGCAGGGTGCCCTCGTAGTCGGCGCGCGGATGATCGAGCCGGGTGATCGTCACGGCCCGGGGCATGCCGATCGCGGCGCACTCCTCCCACAGGGAGACGGTCGCCTCGTCCACGCCGTCGACCGCCGAGACCACGAAGACGGCGGCGTCCGCGGCCCGCAGACCGGCGCGCAGCTCACCCACGAAGTCGGCGTAGCCGGGGGTGTCGAGCAGGTTGATCTTCACTCCTTCGTGCACCAGCGGGGCGCACGAGAGGGAGACGGACCGCTGCTGGCGTACGGCCGCAGGGTCGTGGTCGGTCACCGTGGTGCCGTCCGCCACCGTGCCCGTACGCGAGATCGTGCCGGTCGCCGCGAGCAGCGCCTCGACCAGCGTCGTCTTGCCCGCGCCGGAGTGGCCCACCAGCACCACGTTGCGTACTCTGCCGGGCTCGGTCACCACCGGTGCGGTGAGCCCTTTCTCCTGGGTCTTCTGCGTCATGGTGACGCCCTCCTGTCGGCAGCCGCGGTCGGCGCCCATTCTCCCGACCCCGTCGGCTGCCGCGGGACCCGGGCGGGCATTCCTGGCTGTTACGCCCCCCGTCCTTGGATCTGACACCCAGCGCAGTCACCCTCGCAACCCTTTGTAGTCGGCAACCGGCCTTTATGACGATCCGGCGACGCGTGACGCACGCCGTACCGGGTTCTCCCCGGTCGCCGTTATGGTGGGACGGCCATGGCAAAGATCGTCAGCGTGCCCGCCCGCGCCCTCGTGTCGTACGTCCTCCATCCGACCGCCCGCCTCCTGCTGCGCCTCGGCGTCACCCCGAACGCGGTGACCGTCGCCGGCACCGTCGGCGTCCTGATCGGCGCCCTGGGCTTCGGCGCCCGCGGCGAGCTGTTCTGGGGCACCGTGATCGTCACGGCCAGCGCCCTCACCGACGCTCTCGACGGCACGATGGCCCGCCTGCGGGGACCGTCGGGCAAGTTCGGCGCCCTGCTGGACTCGTCGATGGACCGCATCGCCGACGCCGCGGTCTTCGGCGCCGTCGCCTACTACCTGGCCGGCGAGGGCAACCCGTACGGCGGCATGGTCGCCGCGCTGATCTCGCTCGCCTTCGGCCAGGTCGTCTCCTACGTCAAGGCCCGCGCGCAGAGCCTCGGCCTGGACGCCGACGTCGGCATCGCCGAGCGCCTCGAACGCCTGCTCATCGTCGGTGTAGGCGGTCTGCTGGGCGCCGCCGGCCTGGAGTGGGGCCTGCCGGCCGCGCTGTGGGTGCTGTCGGTGCTGTCGATCATCACGGTCTTCCAGCGGCTGATCCACGCGGCCAAGTCCGACGTCGTCCCGGCCGGGCCCGCGCCCGCCGGTCCGGTCGAGCCGGGCGGGCCGGCGTGAGTTCGCGGCGGGACCAGCTCACCGAGCTGGGGTACGCCGCCGGCTGGCGGGTGACGCGGATGCTGCCGCTGCGCGCCGCCCGCGCCGTCTTCGACCGCGGCGCCGACCGGGCCGCCAGGGCCAACGGCCCGGGCACCCAGCGGCTGCGCCGCAACCTGCGCATGGTCGTCGGCCCGGACATGCCCGAGGCCGAGCTCGACGAGCTGGTCCGGGCCGGGCTGCGCTCGTACGCCCGGTACTGGATGGAGGCCTTCCGGCTGCCGTCACAGAGCCGGGCGGACTTCCTGCGCGACTTCGACCTGGTCAACGCCGACGAGTTCCACCGGGTCCTGGGCGAGGGCAAGGGCGCGATCCTGGCGCTGCCGCATATGGCCAACTGGGACGCGGCCGCCGCCTGGGTCGTCTCGCACGACTACCGGATGGTCACGGTCATGGAGCGGCTCAAGCCCGAGGGGCTCTTCAGACGCTTCATCGCCTACCGCGAGAAGCTCGGCATGGAGGTGCTCCCGCTCACCGGCGGCCAGCGGCCACCGCTGGACGTGCTCGCCGAAAAAGCCACCCAGGGGTACGCGGTACCGCTGCTCGCCGACCGTGACCTGTCCGCCCGCGGCATCGAGGTGCGGTTCTTCGGCGGCCGCACCCGGATGCCGGCCGGCCCGGCGATCCTGGCCCTGCGCACCGGCGCCCCGCTGTACGCGGCCGACCTGTGGTTCACCCCGACCGGCTCGCTCGGCCGGATCCGCCGCATCGAGCTGCCCGACCCCTCCGAGGGCGCCCTCGACGTCCGTGTCAAGATCACCACTCAGCGGCTGGCCGACGCGTTCGCGCTGGGCATCGCCGAGCACCCGCAGGACTGGCACATGCTGCAGAAACTGTGGCTCGACCAGAGCGCCCGGGTCTGAGGGCGGGGCAGCGTGCGGATCGGGATCGTCTCGCCGTACTCGTTCGACGTGCCGGGCGGCGTACAGAACCACATCGTCGACCTCGCCGAGGCGCTGATCACGCTCGGGCACGAGGTCAGCGTGCTGGCGCCGGCGGACGAGGACGCGGAGCTGCCGCCGTACGTGGTGGCGGCGGGGCGGGCGATGCCGCTGCCGTACAACGGCTCGGTGGCCCGGATCGCCTTCGGCCCGGTCTCGACCGCGCGGGTCCGCCGCTGGCTGGCCCGCGGCCAGTTCGACGTGCTGCACGTGCACGAGCCGCTCACCCTGAGCCTGTCGCTGCTGGCGGTGCTGTCCGCGCGCGGCCCGGTCGTGGCCACCTTCCACACCGCGATGGTCCGTTCCCGCGCGCTGGCCGCGGCCCAGGGCTTCCTCCAGCCGGTGGTCGAGAAGATCACCGCCCGCATCGCGGTCAGCGAGCTGGCCCGCAAGGTGCAGGTCGAGCACATCGGCGGCGGCGCGGTGGAGATCCCGAACGGGGTGGCGGTGGCCAAGTTCGCCACCGCGCAGCCCCTGCCGGGCTGGCCGGGCGAGGGCGGCACGCTGGGCTTCCTGGGCCGCTTCACCGAGTCCCGCAAGGGCTTCGAGCTGCTGCGTACGGCGTACGTCACGCTCGCCCGGCAACGGCCCGGTCTGCGCCTGCTCGTGGCCGGCCCCGGCGACCGCGGCGACCTGTATGACGACATCCCGCCCGACCTGCACCCCCGGGTCGAGTTCCTGGGCCTGGTCAGCGAGGCCGACAAGGCCCGGATGCTGCGCAGCGTGGACATCTACGTGGCCCCGAACACCGGCGGCGAGTCCTTCGGCATGATCCTCACCGAGGCGATGGCGGCCGGCGCGACGATCGCAGCCAGTGACCTCGACGCGTTCCGCCGGGTCCTCGACGGCGGCCGGGCCGGGGCGCTCTTCCCGACCGGCGACACCGAGGCATTGACCACGGTGCTGGCCGAGCTGCTGGACGCCCCGCAACGCCGGGCCGCGCTGGCCGAGTGCGCCCGCGAAGTGGTGAAGACCTTCGACTGGCCCAGCGTAGCCAACCGTGTACTGGAGGTATACGCGACGGCGATCGAGGCTACGGACGGTCGCGTATTTGACGAAGAGTGGGCCGAACCACGGTCCGGGACGTAACTCTCCGACACAAAACGGCACTACGATGCCCCGCATGTGGTGGGTCATGGGTGCGCTCGCGGTGGCGGCTGTGCTGTCGGCGTACCTGGCCTGGACCGCCCACCGCGTCGAACGGGTCCACGTCCGCGCCGCCTCAGCCACCCGGGCCCTGGACGCCCACCTGCTCCGCCGCGCGGCCGCCGCAGCGGTGGTGGCGGAGGACACCGACTTCGTCGAGCTGTACGCGGCCGCCCGCCTGGCCCTCGACGCGGAGCCCGACGAACGCGAGGCGGCGGAGAACGACCTGACCCGCCAGCTCCAGGGCGTCCGGCTGACCGGCAACGACCCGGCGACCCGCACCCTGGTGGCCACCAGCCGCCGGGTGGTGCTGGCCCGGCAGGTGCACACCGACCTGGTCCGCGACGCGCTGACCGCCCGCAGAAGGCCACTGGTCCGCCTGCTCCGGATGGCCCGGAGTTACGAACGCCCCCGCTACTTCGACATCGTCGAGCCGCACCTCCCGGAGCCCCTGACGGTGACGCAGCGCCCGGCCCCGGAGCCGCCGGTCCCGGTCTCGACTTGAGCATTCCGAAGCCCTGAACCGAACGGCAACCGTGGCGCCCCCGTTCTGCGCTCCCCGGCTTCTGGGGGAGCCCGAAGGGGATGGCATGACGGACACGCAGATCGTTGAGC
>NZ_JBSGFR010000086.1:0-20708 GCF_053603475.1 Actinoplanes sp. NPDC004185
CACCCACACCCCCCACACCTCTTGATTTTTGAAGTTTAGGTGTTTTATAAGGTGTTCTGATCGCCTGACGGGGGGGGGGCCCCGGGGGCGGCGGCGGCCGGCTGCCGGTGCGGCCGGTCGGCGGCGACCGCCTGCGACAGCCGGGTCCATCCCGCGTCCACGTCCACGGGGACCTCGACGTCCAGTGCCGCCCGGGTCAGCTGCGCGTCCCGCTCGGCGGTGGCGAGCCCGGACCGGCAGGCCGGGCAACCGGCGACGTGCTCACGATCGGCGTCGGCGACGCCGGCCGGCTCGTCCAGCAGCCGGCGCAGCGTGCCGTCAGTCGGATGACGCATGACGGTTCAACTCCTTGCGTAGGGCGGATTCGGCGCGCCGCACGGTGGTGCCCACGCTGCCGGGGGAAAGATCCAGGGCGGCCGCCACCTCGGCGTAGCTGAGGCCGCTGTGCCGCAGCACCAGGGCCACGGCGTGCTTGCGAGGGAGCCGGGCCAGCGCCGAGCGCACCCGGCGGCGCTCCTCGAGGGTCACGACGGTGTCGGCGACATCGGGCCAGACGGCGCCGTCGTCACCGGCGGCCTCCTCCCGGGCGGCGCGTCGCCGGGTGGAACGCAGATGGTTGAGCGCGGTGTGCGCCGCGGCGACGGACAACCAGCCCACCGCCTCCCCGGCCGGCACCGCCGAGCGCCCGAAGGTCAGGAACACCTCCTGCGCCACGTCCTCGGCCTCGTCCCGGGAGCCGAGCACCCGGGCGGCGACCGCGACGACCCGCGGATAGGCACTGCGGAAGACCTGTTCGAGGTCGGCTCGCACGGCCCCGCGTACCGAAGGAGTCGACACCGCCCCGACACTCTCCCGCCCAGCCGGCCTGACGAGCTTCACATCTTGCTCCACATCTACAGAGCACCGCCGGTGCCGCGGATGTGACACCCGGACGGACCCCAGCCTCGATCGTGTCCGGCCGGGGTTCGCCGCGCTGGACTTCCCGGCCGAGGCCGGGCACTGCGAGAATGCCGGCATGGATGACACCAGGACGGACACGCGGGACGACCCGGACAACGGCGCCGCGATGGGCCGGCGGGCCTTCTTCGGCCGGGCGCTGCTGGCGGCCGGCGCCGTGGGCGGGCTGCTGACGCTCACCGGCTGCCCCGGCGGCGAGCAGGACGACGACGATGACGATGACGGGGACGACGACTAGCGGCCGGACGTCCCGCACCGTCGCGGTCGCCCTGGCCGGCGGCGCCGTCGTGGCCGGCGTCGCCTGGGCGACCGGCACCGCGTTCGGCTACCGCGGACCGGCCTTCGCCTGGGTGCTGCACTTCCTGCTGATGGGATGGATCTCCGGCGTCCTGGACGCCGCGCGGCCGCGGCTGGCCGGCGCCTGGTTCCGGGTACGCGACTGGGAGCCGGCCGTGTACCGCCGGCTCGGCGCGTGGTGGTACCTGCGGTTGCTGCGCGCGATCGGCTGGGAGCGGCTGATGCGCGGCGGCCGCGGCTTCACCGGCACCCGGGAGTCGCTCGCGGTGCTGGACGAGCAGACCCGCTCCGCGGAATGCGGCCACCTCGTGGTCGCCGTCGTGGTGAGCGGGGTTTCGGTCGTGGCGGCCGGGGCCGGGGCCTGGGACGCCGTCGCCTGGCTGTCCGGCCTCACGGTGCTCCTGCACGTCTTCCCGGTGCTGCTTCAGCGGGCCCTGCGCGCGCGCATCCAACGCCTGCGGTCGCGGGGCGAGGACGTACGCGGGGCGTATCCGCGGGATGGCCGGTGACGTTGAGCTGGTGGCGATCATGCCAGCAGCCGTCAGGAGCCGCCCATGCTGCCACCGCACCCGCCCGCGCCCGCCGTCCGGCTCGGAGCGTTGCCCCGTCGTGGCCTGTTCGCCCTCGGCGGCGCCGCGCTGACGGTGGCGCTCACCCCGGTCGCCGCCTCGGCCGCGACGACAGCCGTCCCGCTCCGGCGGAATCCGTTCGCGCTCGGGGTCGCCTCGGGTGATCCGCTGCCCGACGGCGTGGTGCTGTGGACCAGGCTCGCGCCGCGGCCGCTGGAGCCCATGGGCGGGCTGCCGTTCGCGAGCTACCCCGTGCAGTGGCAGGTCGCCGAGGATGCCGCCTTCCGGCAGGTGGTGCGCTCCGGCACGGCGACCGCACGGGCCGAGTACGGCCACTCGGTCCACGTCGACGTGCGCGGCCTGCGGCCCGGCCGGGACTACCACTACCGGTTCCGTACCGGGGCGCACCTCAGCCCGACCGGCCGTACGCGCACCGCACCCGCCGTCTCAGCCTCCCCGTCGGTGCTGCGTTTCGGGGTCGCGTCCTGCCAGGCCTACGGCGACGGGTACTTCTCCGCCTACCGGCACCTGGCCGCGGAGGACCTCGACGTGGTCTTCTTCCTCGGCGACTACATCTACGAGAACGCCCTCACCAGCGCCGGCGGCAACCGGCTGGATCCCGGTCTCCACCTGCCGGACACGTTCGAGCTGCCGGTCGACACCCTCGACCTCTACCGGATGCGGTACGCGCTGTACCGCTCGGACCCGGACCTGCAGGCCGCGCACGCCGCCGTCCCGTGGGTGCTGACCTGGGACGACCACGAGGTCCAGGACAACTACGCCGCCGGGGTGCCCCGCTTCGACCTCCCGGCCCGGGACTTCCTCGTGCAGCGGGCCAACGCCTACCGGGCGTACTGGGAGAACCAGCCCCTGCGCCGCCCGCAGCAGCCGTCCGGCGCGGGCATGCGGCTGCACCGCCGGCTGCGGTTCGGCGATCTCGCCGAGGCGCACGTCCTCGACACCCGGCAGTACCGCTCGGACCAGGCCTGCGGCGACGGGCTGCGGGCAGACTGCGGGCAGCGCGACGACCCCCGCCGTACCCTGCTCGGCGCGGCCCAGCGCGGCTGGCTGCTCGACGGCATGCAGCGGGGACGCGCCCGCTGGAACCTTCTGGCCCAGCAGGTGATGATGGCCGAGTGCCGCTACGGCGCGGACCCTCCCCTGCTCGACATGGACAAGTGGGACGGCTACGGGGCCGATCGCGACCGGGTCCTGCGGACGGCCGCCCGGGTCCCTGGCACCGTCGTCCTCACCGGAGACATCCACGTCAACTACGCGGCCGACCTGCGCCCGGACTTCGCCCGGCCGCAGTCACCCGCCGTGGCGGTGGAACTGGTCGGCACGTCCATCTCCAGCGGCGGCAACGGTACGGACAGCACGCCGGTTCTGGACCAGCAGCGGCGCGACAGTCCGCACCTGCTCTTCGCCAACGCCCAGCGCGGCTACCTGCGCTGCACGCTGACTCGCCACACCCTGCGCGCCGACTACCGGACGCTGCCCTACATCAACCGTCCCGGCGCGCCCGTCACCACCCGGGCCTCGTTCGTGTCCCATCGCGACCGTCCGGGCCTGAGCCCGATCTGAGGGACCATGGACCACACCCGGGCACACCGTGCCGCCGCCCTGCTCACCGCCGTCGTCACCGCGGTGTGCGGCCCGTCGCCCGCCACCGCCGGCCCGTCCCGCACTGGAGTGCGGCTGTCGGTCGGTCCCGCGAGCCTGCCGATCACCACCGGGCAGTGCAACGGCGGGCAGCTTCTGCTGCGCCTGACCAACAGCGGACGGACCCCGGTCTACGCCGACGCCGTTCTCACCGCCCCCGAGGCCCTGCACCTGCCCCGGCGGCTCATCTCGACGTGGCTGCCGGCTGGTTACACCCGTACCGTGCCGGTGGCGGTCAGCGCCACGACCGGAACGCCGGCCGGCAGGTACACCGTACGGGTGGCCAGCGGGGCGCAGCGGGCTGCCGTACCGGTCGCCGTGTCACCCGCCCGGCCGACCACCGACCTGGCCCGGTCCGCGGCCCGGGCCACCGCCTCGTCGTCCCGGACCGGCTTCCCGGTGTGCGGGGCGGTCGACGGCGACGCCGACCCGGCCCACTGGGGCACCGGCACCGGCTGGGCCGACGGCACCGGCCGGCAGTGGCCCGACTGGTACGCCCTCACCTGGTCCCGCCCCCAGCAGCTGACCCGCGTCACCGTCACCACGGTCGGCTCCCCGCAGTATCCGACCGCCCGGTACGGCCTGCGCGACTGGGACGTCCAGCTCGCCACCCACACCGGCTGGCGCACGGTCGCCGAGGTCCGCGGCAACACCGCCCGGACGGTGAGCAGCACCTTCCCGAGGCACCCCAGCTCCGCCCTGCGACTGGTCACCCTCGCCGCCAACGGCCTGAACGACCAGTCCCGGATCGTCGAACTGGCGATCTCCTAGAATCCCTCGGACGGTCTGTCGACATTGGCCGGAGCCGCCCAGCATGATGGTCCGGAGGGGGAGATCGATGCCGGATCAGGCGTACGACGTGATTGTGGTCGGTGCACGGTGTGCGGGGTCGCCCGTGGCGATGCTGCTGGCCCGCCGGGGCTACCGCGTGCTGGTGGTGGACCGGGCGACGTTCCCGAGTGACACCGTGTCCACCCACTTCATCCATCCGCCGGGTGTCGACGCGCTGCGCCGGTGGGGGCTGCTGGACCACATCACGGCCACGGGCTGCCCGCCCATCTCCCGGTACACGTTCGACTTCGGGCCGGTCACCCTGGCCGGTGCGCCCGGGACCGAGCAGTCCCCGGTGGCGTACGCGCCGCGGCGGACGGTGCTCGACAAGATCCTGCTCGACGCCGCCGCGGCCGCCGGGGCGGAGGTCCGCGAGGGGTTCACCGTGGAGGAGGTGCGGGTCGCCGACGGTGAGCCGGCCGAGATCCGCGGACGGGACGCCGGTGGCTCGCCCGTGGTGGAGCGGGCCCGGGTGGTCGTCGGGGCCGACGGGCGCAACTCGGTGGTCGCCAAGGCCGTGCAACCCCGGCAGTACCACGAGCTGCCCCCGCTGACCTGCGGCTACTACTCGTACTGGAGCAACCTGCCGACCGACGGCACGTTCGAGATCTACAGCCGGACCGGGCGCGGCTGGGCGGTCTGCCCGACCCACGACGATCTCACCATGGTCATCGGTGGCTGGCCGTACGCCGAACTGGCCGAGCACCGCAACGACATCGAGGGCACCCTGCGGGAGACGTTCGCCATGGCGCCCGCTTTCACCGAGCGGCTCGCCGGGGCCAAGCGGGAGAGCCGGTTCGTCGGCACGTCGGTGCCGAACTACTTCCGCACGCCGTTCGGTCCGGGCTGGGCGCTGGTCGGCGACGCCGGCTACAACCGGGACTTCATCACCGCCCAGGGCATCACGGACGCCTTCCACGACGCCGAGCTCTGCGCGGACGCGCTCGACCAGGCGCTGGGCGGCGCCCGGCCGTACGCCGAGGCGATGGGCGACTACTGGTCGACCCGCGACGAGCGGGTGCTGCCGATGTATGAGATGACGGCGCAGATCGCCTCGCTGCAGCCGCCGGACCCGCAGATGGTGCAGCTGCTCACGGCCGTCCAGGGCAACCAGGACGCGATGGACGCCTTCGCCCGGGTGAACTCGGGCGCCACGCCGGCGGCGGAGTTCTTCGCCCCTGACAACATCGGCCGCATCATGAGCCAGGCGGCGCAGATCTGACCGCCGGTGGGTGTTCCGGTCAGGTCGCGGTGCAGGTCACGGCCGGTGGGGTGTTGGTGCCGGTCCACGTGCCGACGAAACCGAAAGTGGTGCTGGCCGCTGCGGCGAGAGCGCCGTTGTAGGTCTCGTTGCGTGCTTTCACCACGGCACCGCTGGTGGACAGCACCGCGTTCCAGGCTTGACTGATGCGCTGGCCGTCGGCGAAGGTCAGGGTGACGGCCCAGCTCCGGACGGCGGTGGCGCCTGCACTGACCCGTACCTCTCCTTGGAAGCCGCCGGCCCACTGACCGGCGGACGTGTAGGTCGCCGTGCAGCCGGCGCTCGCCGGCGGCACCGGATTCGACGGGGACGGTGCAGGGGCCGACGGGGTCGGGGACGGCGAGGTGGTCGCCCCGCCCCAGGCGGCCGGGCCGTCGAGCCAGGCCGCGCGCCGGGTCATCCAGCTGCGCATGACCTGCACCTGACCCGCCCAGGTCGGGGAGGTGTCGGTGACGAACGGCCCGACCGTCCGCGAGCCCAGGTTGGGCCAGCGCTGGAAGTTGCGCTGGGCCGCCGCGGTCAGCGGGCTGCTGAGCGTGTCGACGCGGGCGTTGAGCGAGGCGTCGGAGAGCAGGCCGCGGCGCAGCTCCTGCCAGCGGGCCTTGAGGTCGTTCTGGAACGCGGAATCGGTCAGCAGGATCTGGAACCAGTCGTTGGCCTGCGGCGACCGGGTCTGCTGGTACTGCCAGCCGGCGGTCTGCTCGTTGCCGAAGAAGCCGCCGGTGCCGAAGGTCAGGTCGTAGTCCCACAGCGGCCCGGCCACGATCGGGCCCTCGCGGTCCTTGTAGAAGTACGTGCTGCGCAGGTACGAGTCCATCTCCCGGCTGAACTCGTTGAGGATCACCAGGTCGACCCAGGACCTGGTGTCGATCCAGCTGCGGTAGCCGGTCTGCGGATCGGCGAACCGGGAGCTGTGCAGCATGTCGTGGAACTGTTGCAGGTACTGCGTCAGCCAGGAGTTCTGTGGCGCGTTCAGCGGTGACGGGTCCTCGACCTCGAGGTAGTTCCAGCAGGTCGCGGCCGGTCCCGTACAGGTGAGGGTTGGTTCCTCGGCGGCCAGCCACTCGAACTTGAAGATGTAGCCACCACTGATCTTGGGCAGGGTGGTGTCGGCCTCCTTGAGCTGCTTGAGGTCGAGCCGCTCCTTGCTGTTCTTGATCGTCTCGACCAGCATGTAGACGCCCTGGTAGTCGGCCGCGGCCACGGGTGCGGAGTCGACGTTGAGGTAGAGCTCGACGAAGCGGTACCGCTGCGTCGCCATGCCCATCTCCCGGCCGAGGTCGTAGACCAGCGCCTCGCGGATCAGCGATTTGTCGCTGAACGGCCCCCGCAGCACCCAGTCGGAGTCGGCCGGCATCCCCAGCAGGGGCAGATCCGCGTCGTCGTCGGTGTTGTCACGCAGCTCCAGCCGGTAGGGCGCCTTGTCGAACGTGGCCGAGGACTGCCCGCGCAGGTGGATACCGGCTCGGGAGGCGACGGCCGGGGCCGCGGCGAGAGAGGTACGCCCACCCGCGGTGTCGAAGACCATGGCGGCGGCGTCCACATAGTCACGTCCGGGCTTGCCTTTGCCGTAGTCGTCGATCAGCATCAGCGGCAGGTCGTGCTGGGCGTCGAACGAGCGGGCCAAGTACATCGCGGTGCCGGGCGCGCCGGTGGCCGTACCGTTGACGAAGGCCTGGGCCCGCAGCTGGGTGGTCCCGGTCAGGCTCAGCGCCCGGCCGGGGTAGGCGGTGGACGTGGCGGCCGGCGGCCGGCCGTCCGTGGTGTACCGGATCTCGGCGCCGGCGATCGTGCTGCTCAGCGCCGCCGAGACCGATCCCTGGAAGGTGCCGCTCGGCACCGAGAACGTGATGTCGCCGGTCAGCTCGTCCGGCGCCGCGGCCGCCGGGGCGGCGGCGCGCGGCGAGCGCCCCGCTTCGGCGCGGGCGCTGACGGTGAGGGCGAGCGGGGTGACGACGCACAGGGCGATGAGTGCGCCGAGGACCTTCGGTATCCGCCTAGCCATGGACCAGTTCCTCTCTCGCAGCGGTGAAGTGGCGCCGGAGCACCCGCCGCCAGGGCGCCGCCGGAAGATCCGGGCGGAGGGCGGCCAGTCCGGTGGCGTACTTGGAGAGGGCGACGGGACGGTGACCCCGGCGCCACAGCTCCCGGTCCGCGCGGGAGGCGGCCGAACCGGTCTTGGTCTCCACGATCGCCGTCTCCGGCAGCCGCACCTCGTCGTCGTCGGTGCTCCACCGCAGGGCCGTGTCGACGGTGACCCGGCTGTCGGTGTCGGGCAGCAGCAGCGTGAAGCGCAGATATGCGGTACGCAGCGCCGAGGCGAGCACGACGTGATCGCCGGCCGGCAGACCGTGGCGGGCGAAGACGTCGTCGACGAAAGCCCGCCCGTCCGCCACGGTGTGCTGCTGCTCGCGGTCGTGCGGGACCCGGTACTTGACCGTGCTGCCGCGCGGGCCGGGCACCTTCACCTCCAGCCAGCAGCTGCCGGAGTCGACGTACGTGCGGGTCCGGACCTTGAACCGGCGGCGGTGCCGGTGGGCGGTCCGGTGGTAGCCGCCGAGCTCGGGGGTGTCGAAGTAGAGCGACTCGTAGGCGAACTGCCTGATCCCGTTGATCTCGAGCACCACGGCGTGCGGGGCGAGCGCGTCGAGCAGCAGGCCGGCGGCGTCGAGGGGCATGACGTACTTGCGGTCGACGCGGGTCTGCAGGGCGGCGCGTTCCTCCAGGTCGGCCAGGCCGATCCGGGGCAGCGTGTCCAGAGCGGCGAAGTCCATGACCGTGGTCATCCTCGCGCCGCGTACGCGGCCGGGCTCACCGGCGCCACTGCCCGGGACGAGGTGCGGGCGTACCGCACGTCGACCACCGTGGAGTCGTTGATCAGGTCCACCCGCAGCGGGCGCGCGGAGTGCACCTTGCCGTCGAGCAGGTGCTCGAGCAGGCTGATCAGCTCCTCGCGGTTGGTGACGACGGAGTCCAGCACGACCGTCTGGTGCTCGTACCGGCTGAACACCCGCCGGTTGTCGACGATCGCCATGACGGCCAGGATCAGGCCCATCAGCGCGATGTTGCGCCAGATCGAGACGGTGTCGAGCGCGCCCAGCAGGCCGAGCGCGAGCGCGGAGAAGAAGTACGCGACCTCGTGCTGGTCCAGTTCGGTCGAGCGCAGCCGGATGATCGACAGCACGCCGAACAGCGCGAAGCCCAGGCCCAGCCCGGCGCCGGAGCCGGTGGTGCGGAGCGCGTCGGCCACGGCCAGGACCCCGATGTTGACACCGAAGTAGGCCACCATCAGGTCCCGGCGCCGGTGCCGCGGGAAGTACAACCCGAGCACGAGCACGCTGACGGCCAGCACCTCGGCCCCGAGCAAGACGAATGCGGACATGCGCCGGTCCTCCTCGCGCAACGTGATGATCCGAAAGTTCCGGAACAAGAACGGAACTTGGCGGGCAGACTAAAACCGCCATTCGACGCATGTCAATGTTAATCTGCGCTTAACCGTGGGGATTTGTGCGCTCAACAAGCGCTTCACCAGCCCGGGCGGCACCACGGAGATCGCCCGCTGAGTTTCGGAAGTTTCGGCGTCCCAAGCCGCTCATCCCACAACTTGGGAGCGCTCCCATATATTGATGAGCGTCATTGCTTTAAGCGTTAACTTTTTCTACTCTGCGAGCACCCCATTCCCCGTCCCGCAAGGAGTGCCATGTCTTCCCATCGCTTCGCCGCTCCGGTGTGGTCGCTCTTCCGCATCGTCGTCGGCCTGCTGTTCCTCTGCCACGGACTGGCCTCGGTCTTCGGCGTCCTCGGCGGCAACCGCGGCTCGGGCCAGGCGATCGAGCCCGGCACCTGGCCCACCTGGTATGCCGGGGTGATCCAGCTGGTCTGCGGCGCCCTCGTGCTGGCCGGCCTGGCCACCCGGCCCGCGGCGATCCTCGCCTCCGGCTCGATGGCGTACGCCTACTTCGTGGTCCACCAGCCGCAGGGCGCCCTGCCGATCCAGAACGGCGGCGTCACCCCGGCGCTGTACGCCTGGACCTTCCTCACCATCGCCGTGCTGGGCGCCGGCCCGTGGTCGATCGACGCGCTCATCGCCCGCCGCCGGGACACGACGGCCGTCACGGCCCCCGAGAGCCAGCTCGCCGGCAGCCGGGGATAGCTCAGCGGGCCGCGAACGCCAGCGCCACACACCAGACGAGCAGAGCGGCACTGCCCCCGCAGGCCGCCGTCCTGACCCGGTCCGCGACCCGCAGCCGGCGGTAGGGCCCGTCAGCGAAGCCGTCCCGTTGCAGCAGCAGGTGCGACGGGACGGCCGCGGTGACGGTGGCCAGCAACGCGATCAGCCCACCGGCGGCGATCAGCGAAGCCACCCAGAGCGGCACCGCGGCCGGCCGGACCAGCGGCAGGGCCAGGCAGGCGGCGAAGCTGACGAAGCCCGGGACGATCACCACCGGAAGGATCTGCCGGCTGTACCCCCGGTGATAAGCCACGAACGCCCCGGCCGGGACAGCGGCGTAGAGCGGGTAACTCACCCGCGTGGTGAGCGCGGAGACGCCGCCGACGTAGGCCGTCAACGCCGCCAGCGCGAGCAGGTAGGCATGCGCGAAGTCCATGCTGGGATCTCCTCAGAATCGGATACAGCGCCGCTGTATCGAAATGACCGTAGCATGGGGACGTGCCGCGCCCACCCGCTCCTTCCCGTCGCACCTACGACAGTTCCGGCCGCCAGGAGCAGGCCCGGCGGCGCCGGGCGGCGATCCTCGACGCCTGCCGGGAGGGCCTGCTCCGGCACGGGTACGCGGGCCTGACCATCCGCGCGGTGGCCGAGGCCGCCGGAGTCTCGCAGGAGACCGTCTACAAGACCTTCGGCGGCAAACGCGGCCTGGTCAAAGCGATGTACGACGTGACCCTGGCCGGCGACGACGCGCCCGTACCGATGGGCGACCGACCCGAGGTGCGGGCCCTGCTCGCCGAGCCGGACCCTTCTTTCAAGATCGCGGCGTATGCCCGCATCGCCCGCGGTGTCTCCGAACGGCTCGGAGCCGTGACCGCCGCCCTCGCCACCGGCGGCACCGAAGCCGCCGAGCTCGCAGCCGAGACCGACCGGGAGCGCCTGGCCGGCGTCACCGCCTTCGTCGGCCACCTCGCCGCTGCCGGGCACCTGCCCGCCGGGCGCGATCCCGCCCAGGCGGCCGACGAGGCGTGGTTGCTGACCGCACCCGAGGTCTACCGGCTGTGCACGACCGCCCGCGGCTGGCCACCCGAGCGCTACGAGGACTGGCTCCGCCGGATGCTCACCGCGGCCATCCTCGAAGGACCCGGCTGAACCTCCCCGGGCCGGGCCGGACAGGGCTGAGCAAAACCCGGGTGCGGCGGCCGGGCGGTCTGGCTAGCGTCCGGGCGTGGCCCACACCTATCCCCCGCTGAACGTCGAGATCCGCACGCCGCACCTGACCCTGGCCGGTGCGTCCGACGACCTGCTGGATCGTCTGGTGCCGCTGGTGCGGGCCGGGATCGCCGACACGGCGCCGTGGCCGTTCGACGACCCGATGTCGCTCTACGCCGACAATCCGGAGCGCGAATGGCGGTGGCTGCGCGGCATCTGGGCCGGCCGGGCCCAGGTGACCCCGGATGCCTGGCGGCTGTACTTCGTCGTGCTCGTCGACGGCGAACCCGTCGGCATGCAGGATCTGATCGGCACGAACTTCACCCGGTTCGGCACGGTGACCAGCTTCTCGTGGCTGGCCCCGGGCAGCCGCGGGCGAGGGCTGGGCAAGGAGATGCGGGCGGCGGTCCTGCACCTGGCCTTCGCCGGACTGGGCGCACGGGAGGCCGGCAGCGACGCCTTCGTCGACAACGAGGCGTCCAACCGCGTCTCCCGCGCCCTGGGCTACGAACCGAACGGCACGGACTGGGACAGCCGCCGTGGCGAGGCCGCGCAGGTCCAGCGGTGGCGGCTCACCCGGGACGCGTGGCAGCGGATCCGCCGTGCGGACATCGACCTGTCCGGCGTCGAGCAGTGCCGGCCCGTACTGGGCATCGACTAGCGCCACTCACATTGCGCCGCTTCACCCGGAGGGTTACAGTCGGCCGGCGTGGGAGCGCTCCCACGCACCCGTCCTCCCCCCTTTGATCCGACGGAGCCCCCCTTCATGCGCAGCCTCAAACTCAAGCTCCTCGCGGCCGGTGGGATCGTCGCCGCCGCCTCGGCGGTGGCTTTGATCGCCCTGCCGGCGTCCGCGGAGACCGCCGCGTTCACCGTGACGAACTCCTGGAGCTCCGGCTACCAGGCGAACGTGGTGGTCAAGAACGACACCTCGGCGACCATCTCCACCTGGCGGGTGGAGCTCAGCCTGCCCGCCGGGACCACCGTGGTCAACAGCTGGAACGCCACCCAGGCGAGCTCCGGCGGCACGTACACCTTCACGCCGGCCGGCTGGAACGCCACCCTCGCCGCGGGCGCCTCGACCGAGTTCGGCCTGGTCGTCAACGGCACCGGGCGGCCCACCACCTGCACGGTCAACGGCCGCTCCTGCAACGGCTCCGGCACGCCGTCGTCACCGACCGCGAGCCCGACACCCACGCGGACCACCACGCCCAGCACCCCGACGACCACCGCACCGGCCGGCCGGACGCCGGTGGCGATCAACGGACAGCTGCACGTCTGCGGCGTCAACCTGTGCAACCAGTACAACCGCCCGATCCAGCTGCGGGGCATGAGCACGCACGGTCTGCAGTGGTTCGCCAACTGCTACAACAACGCCTCCCTGGACGCGCTGGCCAACGACTGGCAGGCCGACCTGCTCCGGATCGCGATGTACGTGCAGGAGGGCGGCTACGAGACCAACCCGGCCGGGTTCACCTCCCAGGTCAACAACCTGGTCGACCAGGCCGAGGCCCGCGGCATGTACGCGCTGATCGACTTCCACACCCTCACGCCGGGCGACCCCAACTACAACCTGGAGCGGGCCAAGACCTTCTTCGCCGCGGTCTCCACCCGCAACGCCGCCAAGAAGAACGTGATCTACGAGATCGCGAACGAGCCGAACGGCGTCAGCTGGACCGGCATCAAGAACTACGCCGAGCAGGTCATCCCGGTGATCCGCGCGAACGACCCGGACGCCGTGATCATCGTCGGCACCCGGGGCTGGTCCTCGCTGGGCGTCTCGGACGGTTCCGGCTCCAGCGAGATCACCGCCAACCCGGTCCGGGCCACCAACATCATGTACGCGTTCCACTTCTACGCGGCGTCGCACAAGGACAACTACCGCGCCGAGGTGGAGCGGGCGGCCACCGCGCTGCCGCTGTTCGTGACCGAGTTCGGCACGGTGAGCGCCACCGGTGGCGGCGCCGTCGACACGGCGAGCAGCACGGCGTGGCTCGACCTGCTCGACCGCCTCAAGATCAGCTACGCGAACTGGACGTTCTCCGACGCCGGTGAGGGCAGCGCGGCGTTCAAGGCCGGCACGTGCGCCGGTGGCACGTACGCGGGCACCGGGGTCCTCTCCGAATCGGGTGCGCTGGTGCGCAGCCGGATCCGGACCCCGGACAACTTCCCGACCAGCTGACGGTCAGCTCCGCACGACGATGCCGGTGGGTCTCCGCGACTCACCGGCATCGCCGTGTGCGGGGTGCCGCACGTCCGGGAACGAGCCGTCGCCGAACAGCACCCGCGAAGCGGCGGCCCGCCCGGGCGGAGTCCTCAGCACGGTGCACGCGGCTTCGGCGAGAACCGGTGTCCGCACTACGGACCAGGCGTGACGCATCAGCAGCCGGGTCCGGAAGCGCCTGCGCAGCGCGCCGCCGTCGTAGTGCCGCAACACCGACAAGTCGCCCGTACGCAGGTAGTCGGCGATCACCGCGGCGGCCAGCTCAGCCATGCGCAGGCACGGATCGAGGCCACCGGCGGTCAGCGGGGACACCGCGCCGGCCGCGTCGCCGACCAGCAGCCCCCGCGCGCAGGCGAGCCGGCGCAGCACGCCGCCGACCGGGATCGGCCCGCCGCGGCGCTGCACCGCTCCGGTCGCGGCCGGCAGCGCGCCGAACCGCCGGCCGAAGGTACGCAGCAGCTCGGGCAGTGGTCCGGCCAGGCGGTCCGGGCGCCCGGCCAGCCCGACGTGCGCGTGCCGTCCGTCGTCGACGACCCAGGCGAGGTAGCCGGGAGCGAGCCGCGGGTCGAGCACACAGTGGAACGTCGGCTCGGCGGCGCCGCCGGCCACCGGGAAGACCTCCTCGACGCCCACGATGAGCCGGCGGTTGACGTCGAGTCCGAGCCGGCGCGCGACCGTCGACCGGGCACCGTCCGCGCCGACGGTGAAGCGGGCCGCGACGCCGGGCACCGGGTAGGAGACGCCGAGCCGTACCCGCGCGCCGGCGAGCCGCGCGGCCGCCAGGGCGTGGGCGTAGACGCCGGCCATGTCGGCCACCCGGAACTCGTCGCGCCCGCTGACCAGCTCGACCGGCTCGCGCAGCGACGGCGGATAGAGCAGGACCCGGCGGATCGCCGGACCGAGCTCCCCGGCCGGCAGGGCGAAGTCCTCGAGGGTACGGCGCACGAAGATCCCGGTTGTGCGGATGCCAGTGTCCAGGGTGCTGCGCCGGTCGACCACGAGCACGTCGAGGCCGCGCCGGGCCAGCAGCCGGGCGGTGTGCAGACCGGCCAGACCGGCCCCGACGACCAGGACATCCACCATCTCCATGACCGCGACGGTAACGGCGCCGGGGACCTGTGGCGGCCGCGCGCTCAACACCTTCACGGACTCTCCCCGGACCGTCCATCCTTGCAAACCGTACGTACGTATTGTTGGATGAGGGGCATGCCGCTGCTGCCGGAACCCGGCCCGATCCGGACCCTCGCCGCCGTCACGCTGGTCAACACCATCGGCAACGGGCTGTGGATGACGTCGAGCGCGCTGTTCCTCACCCGTTCCGTCGGCCTGTCCGTCGGGCAGACCGGCCTCGCCCTCACCCTGGTCGCCCTGATCAGCCTGGTGACCAGCACCCCGGTGGGCTACCTGGCCGACCGGCTCGGACCGCGCGGGGTGGCGATCGGGGCCCTGGTCGCGCTCGGTCTCTGCGAGACGGCGATGGTCGGGGTCCGGTCGATGGCCGGGTTCCTGGTGGTGGCCGCCCCGATGGCGGTCTTCGAGGCGGCCCAGCGGGCGGCCCGCGGCGCGATCATCGGCGGGGCCGTGCCGCCCGGGCAACGCGTGTACACCCGCGCTTACCTGCGCTCGATCACCAACGTCGGGATCACCGTCGGAGCGGCCGTCGCCGGCATCGGCCTGACGGTGGACACCCGGACGGCGTACCTGTCATTGATCCTGGGGGACGCGGCGACCTTCCTGCTCGCCGCCGCCGTGCTCACCCGGCTCGCCCCGATCGCCCCGGCGCCGCGAGCCGGGACCGGGCCGCGGCTGACCGCGCTGCGGGACCGGCCGTTCCTCGCCTTCGTCGTGCTGGACGGCCTGCTGGCCACCAACTTCGGCCTCTTCGAGGTGGCCCTGCCGCTCTGGATCGCCGACCGCACCGACGCGCCGCACTGGATGATCTCGGTGGTGTTCGTGGTGAACACCGTGGCCGTGGTGCTCTTCCAGGTGCGCGCCGCCCGGGGCACCGACACGCTGGCCGGGGCCGCCCGCGCTTCCCGCCGGGCCGGCTTCGGCCTGCTGCTGGCCTGCCTGATCTTCTCGCTGACCGCGGGCACCGGTCTCGCGCTGACCGTGACGCTGCTGGTCGTCGCCGCGCTGGTGCAGGTGACCGCCGAGATGTGGTACTCGGCCGGCGGCTGGGCCATCTCCTTCGGCCTGGCCCCCGAGCACGCGCACGGCCAGTACCAGGGGACGTACGCGATGGGCCACCAGTTCGGCCAGATGGTCGCCCCGGCGGCGGTCACCACCCTCACCCTCGGCTGGGGCACCCCGGGCTGGCTGGTGCTGGGGGCGGCGTTCGCGGTGGTCGGCTGCCTCGTGCCGCCGGTCGTGCGCCGGGCCGCCGAGCACCGCGAGCCGGCGGCGAGCTACTCGGCTTCATCCTCCTGATGAACCGGGGAGGCGGTGAGCAGGTCGAGCTCCCACCGCGCGGAGTACACCTCACTGTCCTCGTCGGCGGCGACCAGATAGGAGCTGACCCGTACGCCCAGGCCCAGCTGGTCGGCCGCGCGCAGGTGCTCGACCAGCTCGTCGACGCTGGCCAGGTAGTGCGTGGCGATCAGCTCGGGGGCGGGCTCGGCGGTCGTCTCGTCAAGGATCTTGCTTTCCACGTCGGTCACGGCACCCAGCGTAGAGGCGGGCGGTGCCCGGGTCAGCGCACACCCCCACGGCGGATCCTCGCCTCGGCGTCGCGGAGCACCCGGGGCACCAGCCGGCGGTGGACGGCCGAGCACGGCGGCCAGACCGCACCGGCCGGATGCCGGCGGTAGTGCACGAAGGTCACCAGCGAGACCCGGCCGGCGCCGGTCTCGACGATCAGGTCGGCGGCCAGGAACCAGGAAGCCGCCTCGAGCCGGATCCAGTCCTGGCCGTGGCCGCCGATCCGCCAACCGGCCACGGTGGCCGCCGAGGGGTGCCGGCTGAGCCGCAGGCCCAGCACCCCACGCCAGATGAACACCTCGGCCGCGCTGGGGACGTCGCCGAACATCGCGCGGGCCCACCGCTCCGGCGAGGCCTGGACGTCGGTGACGAGGCCGAAGCGGTCGGCGTAGTCGATCTCCGGCACCGAGCTGAGCGTGCGGACGGATCCGGGGATGTGCATCTCACGATCTCCGTTCTGTATACGCTACCGTATAACGGCAGGCTAACCGATGTATACGCTGGCGTATAGACAGAGCGAGGAACTTGTGGGCGCGACTCGTACGACCCGGGACAGGTGGATCGAGGAAGGTCTGGCGGTGCTGGCGACCGGCGGTCCGGACGCCGTCCGGGTCGAGGCGCTGGCCAAGCGGCTCGGCGTCACCAAGGGCGGGTTCTACGGCTCCTTCGCCGACCGGGACGCGCTGCTGGTGGCCATGCTCGACACCTGGGAGCGGGAGAGCACCGACGACGTGCTGGCGCGCGTCGAGCGCGAGGGCGGCGACCCGCGGACCCGGATCCGGCGCGCCGGCGTGCTGACCTTCTCCAGCGGCCGGCTGCTCCCGATCGACCTGGCGGTCCGCGACTGGGCCCGGCGCGACGAGGCGGTCGCCGCACGCCTGCGCCGGGTCGACAACCGGCGCATGGCGCTGCTGCGCGAGATGATCGGCACCTTCTGCGCCGACCCCGAGGAGGTCGAGGCCCGCAGCCTGCTGGCCTTCTGCGTGGCGATCGGCGAGCACTTCCTCGCCGCCGATCACGGCGACCGTACCCGGGCCCAGGTCCTCACCCGCGCCGCCGACCTGGTGCTCGACCGCCCCCACGAGGACCCGGAACGCGGGCCGTCACCCGTCAGGTGATGTCGCGGCGCACGGTCGTCACGACCGCGGCCACCGCGAAGGCGACGGCGTATCCGGCCAGGGCGAGCCCGGCCTGCCACTGCGGCGGGCCGTCGAGGGCGGTGGGCAGCCGGTCCAGGGCGGAGCCCAGCGCGAAGGGCAACCACCGGTCGGCGTCCCCGATGAGCTGCCCGACGATGCCCTCCACCAGAGTCAGCCAGGCCAGCGCGGCCGCGACCGCGCCGAGCAGGTTGGTCACCAGCGCCCCGACGCCGACGCCGATCGCGGCGAAGGCGGCGTTCCAGCCGATGCCTCCGAGCACCGTGCGCCACAGGTCCCAGGACGAGAGGTCCAGCGAGGAGCCCTTGGCGGCGAGCCAGACGGCGGTGGTGACCAGCGCGGTGAGGGCGGCGGCCGCCCCGAAGACGACCCCGGCCGCGGTGTAGACGCCGAGCTTGGCCAGCACCACCCGGTAGCGCCGCGGGGTCGCGAGGTAGGCGTCACTGATCGTGCGGTGCCGGTACTCCCCCGCGACCGCCATGATCCCGAGCACCAGGGTGAACAGCGAGACCAGCCCAATGTGGGCCACCGCCTCGCGCTGCGCGCCGGGCGAGAGGACGTCGTCCCGGCTGACCATCAGCCCGGTGACCCCGGCGACGATGACGAGCTGCGCGGCGCCGAGCAGCAGCCAGCCGCTGCGGACCGTCCGCAGTTTGCGGAACTCGGCGGCGAGGATCATCGGGTGCTTCCTTCCAGCTCGGTGGTCAGGCGCAGGAAGGCCGACTCCAGGGTGTCGCCGCCGGCCGACAGCTCGGCGAGCGGCCCGGCGAAGCGCAGCACCCCGCCGTTGACGATGAGGACCCGGTCGGCGGTCTGCGCCACCTCGGCCAGGATGTGACTGGACACCACGACGGTGCGGCCCTGGTCGGCGAGCTGCCGCAACAGCCCGCGCAGCCAGGCCATCCCACCCGGATCGAGGCCGTTGCCGGGCTCGTCGAGGATCAGTACCCGCGGGTCGCCGATCAGGGCCGAGGCCAGGCCGAGCCGCTGCCGCATGCCCAGCGAGTAGCCGCTGACCCGGCGCCCGCCGTCCGCGGCCAGTCCCACCTCGTCCAGCACCGCGTCGGCCCGGGTCGCGGGCAGCCCGGCCAGCTGCGCCTGGATGAGCAGGTGGTCGCGAGCGGTGCGGCCGGGATGGAAGCCGGACGCCTCGAGCAGGGCGCCGACGACCCGGCGGGGCCGGGGCAGCTCGGCGTAGGGACGCCCGTCCACGGTCGCCGTGCCGGCGGTCGGCTTGACCAGGCCGAGCAGCATCCGCAGGGTGGTGGTCTTGCCGGCCCCGTTGGGGCCGAGGAAGCCGGTCACTCCCGGCCCGAGATCGAAGCTGAGATCGTGTACGGCGGTCACGGCGCCGAACCGTTTGGTGAGTCCTCGGACGGACACGTCGGTCATCGCAGTCCCTTCGTGGTGAGCGCAACGACACCGACTCTCGCGTCTCGCGTACGCGTTCTCGTCGCCTCAGCGGGGCATCTTCGCCGTACCGCGGGCGCGGTATGCCGCTGATGCCGCCACCAGGGGAAGCGCCGGGACGCCGGGCGGCCGTACGGTGTGGCCATGCACGTCATCGCCCACCTGCGACGGGTGGCCCACGCCCGCCCGCACCTCGCCGACGCGGCGATCGCGGCCCTGGTGTGGGTGGCGGCGTTGCTGACCACCGCGGGGCCGCATCATCTGCGGGAGTTCGTCCCGCTGCTGCTGGCGACGGTCGCGTGCCTGGCGCTGGTGGTGCGGCGGCGCTGGCCGTACCCGGTGCTGCTGGTCAGCACGGTGGCCGCCGAGCTGTTCCTGGCCCACCAGCCGGGGACCGGCGACACCCTGATCCTGGCCGCGCCGCTGGTCGCGCTCTACACCGTGGCCGAGAGCAGTGACCGCCGGCGGTCGCTGCTCGTCGGCGGGCTGCTGGTGCTGGCGCTCGGCGCGTTCCACACGGTCGGGGCGCCGGCGCGCTGGCTCGGACCGGAGAACGTCGCCCTGGCCGCGCTCGGCGGCCTCGCCGTGGCCGCCGGTGCGGCGTCGCGCAACCGGCGGGCCTATCTGGCCGAGGTGCTGCTGCGGGCCGAGGACGCCGAGCGCGACCGCGAGGCCGAGACCCGGCGCCGGCTGACCGAGGAACGCCTGCGCATCGCCCGCGACCTGCACGACAGCGTCGGCCACCACCTCGCGCTGATCAACGTGCAGGCGGGCGTCGCCCGGCACGTGCTGACCGGCCAGCCGGCCCCGGTCCGCGAGACGTTCGACCAGATCCGGCAGGGCAGCCGGGCCGCGCTCGACGAGCTGCGCGACACCGTCGGACTGCTGCGCCGGCCGGAGGACGTGAGCGCACCCGTGGAGCCGACGGTCGGCCTGGCCGCGCTCGACGACCTGCTGAGCTCGTTCACCCGCTCGGGCCTGCGGATCACCTGCGACCGGCACGGCGATACGACGCGCCTGTCCTGGGCCGCGGACGTGACGGCCTACCGGGTCGTCCAGGAATCGCTGACCAATGTGTGCAAGCACGCCGGCCCGGTCGAGGTGCGGCTCAGCCTGCGTCGCGAGCGGGAGACGCTGACGGTGACCGTCGACAACGACGGCCCCACGGTCTCCGGGCCGGCGAACACCGGGCCCGCGGCCACCGGCCCCGCAGTCACCGGCCCCACGGTCACCGGGCCGGCGGTCACTGGGCCGGCGGTCGCCGGGCCAACGGTCACTGGGCCCGCAGTCACCGGGCCGGCCGTCACCGGGCCGGCGGCGGGCGTGCACGGCATCATCGGGATGCGGGAACGTGTGGCGGCGCTCGGCGGCACCCTGCTGGCCGGCCCCCGGGCCACCGGCGACGGCTTCCGGGTCACCGCGGTCCTGCCGGCGGGGCACCCGGCGTGACCGACGAACCGATCCGGGTGCTGCTCGCCGACGACCAGCCGCTCCTGCTGGCCAGTTTCGCGACGCTGATCGCCGCCACCGCGGGCATGTGCGTCGCCGGCACGGCCCGCACCGGCACCGAGGCCGTCGCCCTGGCCCGCGCGGCGCGCGCCGACGTGGTGCTGATGGACATCCGGATGCCGGAGCTCGACGGGCTGGCCGCGACCCGGCTGATCACCGCCGACGAGGATCTGGCCGGGGTGCGGGTGCTGATCCTGACCACGTTCGAGATCGACGAGTACGTCTTCGCGGCGTTACGCAGCGGCGCCAGCGGCTTCCTGGGCAAGAGCGCGGAGCCGGAGGAGCTGTTGCACGCCATCCGGGTCGTGCACCGTGGCGACGCCCTGCTGACCCCAGCGGCGACCCGCAGCCTCATCGCCCGCTACCTGGCCCGTCCCGAACGCAGCGGGGAGGTCTCCGCGCACCGGCTGGCCGAGCTGACCGAGCGGGAGCGGGAGGTGCTCGTCCTGGTGGCGTCGGGACTGTCCAACAGCGACATCGCCGCCCATCTGACGCTGAGCCCGCACACGGTCAAGACCCACATCAACCGCACGATGATGAAGGTGGGGGCGCACGACCGGGCCCAGCTGGTCGTGCTGGCGTACGAGAGCGGGCTGATCCGGCCGGGCGGAGCGGCCTGACCGGGCAGCCGACCGGGCGGAACGGCCGAGGGTCGCCGGGCCCGGGCGGGGGCCCGCGCCACCGGGGGGGGGAGCGGGTGGGTTTCACTGCCACCCCGGGGCGGGGGGGGTGGGGGGGGCCCCAGCCCGGC